>NZ_JAWRXG010000234.1:0-264 GCF_046535135.1 Arthrobacter sp. SIMBA_036 | reverse complement strand
CCGGGCTTTAGCCCGGCCTCAATGAATGAAAATGGATCAACAATCAACAAATCCATCCACCGGCTTTAGCCGGAATCTATCCGATCACTTTTCTTTCTTACCCTAATTTTCATTACATCACATACCCAAAACCATCCCGGTTATCATCCCTTTGATCAATTTTTAAAAAATATATGCAGAAAAAATCCCAGGACTTCCCCATTATTCCCTGAAATTATTCCTTGCCTGCTCCCATTTCCAGTACATTTTCCTATAAAATCCCGC
>NZ_JAWRXG010000233.1:0-264 GCF_046535135.1 Arthrobacter sp. SIMBA_036 | reverse complement strand
TTTTGAAAAAGGACTGAATATTGACAAAGCCACACAGGAGAAAATTAAAAAGAATCGTCTTCCTCAATAAAAAATTTACTTTAAAAACAGCAAAACAAAAAAATTCAAGTTCTAAAGATATAAAACCTGCAACTGCTGAGATGCTCAAGAAATATTTTCTAAAACGGCATAGCACAACCTTAAAATACACTTTAATTACACCCGTGTACTGCATTACGTTTTTGTTCCTGCATCTCATTAATAATGCTTAAATTTGTAAAAAAC
>NZ_JAWRXG010000232.1:0-265 GCF_046535135.1 Arthrobacter sp. SIMBA_036 | reverse complement strand
GAAGAAGCGCGGGCGGTGGCGGCCCGTCAGCCCCTTCTGGTTGATCCCGCGCGCGGCGAACGGCAGGCAGTTGCGGGAGAACAGCAGGATCTGCGGCTCGAGCCCCGACTTCTGGTATTCGAGTTCGCCGTCGCGTTCGACGTAGCGTCCGCCACGGCCGATCGTCAGCGCGGACACGACATCGTGTGCGGTGAGGCCGAACCCCTGTATGGCGACAGTCGCGGTAGGGGCGATATCGTTCAGCGTCTCGATCGGGTATGGCGAC
>NZ_JAWRXG010000231.1:0-265 GCF_046535135.1 Arthrobacter sp. SIMBA_036 | reverse complement strand
CTGCGGCTCCGTCAGCCTCGTGGTGGGGCTGGCCATGTTTGGATCCGTGACCTACCTGCCGCTCTACATGCAGGTGGTCAAAGGGCTCACACCTCTTTCGGCAGGACTCCATCTCACGCCGATGATGGCAGGCGTCCTGACCAGCTCGATCGCCAGCGGCCAGATAATCAGCCGCACCGGGCGCTATCGACTGTTTCCGATTGCTGGTGCCGCGATTATGGCCATGGGTCTCGGGCTGCTGTCGACGCTGTCGGTCGAAACACCC
>NZ_JAWRXG010000230.1:0-265 GCF_046535135.1 Arthrobacter sp. SIMBA_036 | reverse complement strand
CAAATCTGAAAGTGCAAATGAGTTCTTATTCATGAATTCATCTAGAACAGTTAGTCTTTGCAGGCCATCAATAATTTTCCAAGGCATCCTACTGCCATCCATATAAAAAATTGGTAATGGAATATTCATTAATAATGACTCAATTAAGCGGCTTTTTTGTTTTGCACTCCATAATCCACTTAATCTTTGAAAATCATTTGGACGCCAAAGTTCAATTTCACCTAATCTCATCATATGAGCAATCATATCTAGAGAAAAAGATTGC
>NZ_JAWRXG010000016.1:0-45361 GCF_046535135.1 Arthrobacter sp. SIMBA_036 | reverse complement strand
AACAAGGCCCCGAAACGGACCTTTTCACATGAGGCAACGAACCACGCTTCCCGGACCTATTGACGTGAGGCAACAGGCCCCCGTTCGAACCCCCCTTTTCGGACCGCCTTATGCAAGGGGCACTGTCGCTTTGCGAATAGGATGGGAACTTCCGAGGGAAACAGCCGCTGTAAGGTACCTCGCAATGAACCAGGAGCACATCATGGATTCTGCCCGGACCTTTGAATCGATCGTCATCATTTTCAATCCCAACAGCACGGGGGACGCTCCTGAGCTGGCGCAGCAGTTGCATGACAAGCTGCAAGATCTCATCAGCTACGCGCCCGATATCGTTCTCCGGCCCACGGAACACGCTGGCCACGCCGTCGATCTTGCCCGCGACGCCGCCACGGGGGACCGCAGCGTCCTGGTGGTATCGGTCAGTGGGGATGGCGGGTACAACGAGGTAGTCAACGGGGTGATGCAGGCGGGGAACCCCAAGGCCGTCTGCGCGGTGCTTGCTGCTGGGAACGCCAACGATCACAGCCGGATCACGGGAACCAAGCCACTCGAGGACGCCATCGTGGAGGGCCGGGTGCGGAACATCGACCTCCTCCGCATCCATACCGGCCAAAACGATGACGAGCCGCTGGAGTACGCGCATTCGTACATCGGATTCGGTCTCAGTCCCGTGGTTGCGACGGAGCTTGAAAAGGGCAGTAAAGGTGCCTTGAAGGAAATGGTGACGGTCATCAAGACCTTCTCCAAGTTCAAGCCGTTCTCCATCCGGCAGTCCGACGGAAAGCGCCGCAAGTTCGATAGCTTGGTCTTCGCCAATATCCGCGAAATGGCCAAGTACGCCACGCTTAGCGAAGCTGAGACCATACCGTCGGACGGGAAGTTCGAGGTGATTGTCTTTCCGCATATGCCCAAGTGGCGAGTTTTGCTGACTGCGTTGCGGGCCACCACGCAGGGATTGGGCGAACAGCCGAGCGTCAGCAGTTACGAGTTCACCACCCTCAAGCCCCTCCCTTACCAGGTGGACGGAGAAGTCAGGACCGTCGACGCCGAGGTCAAGGTGAGGGTGGAAAGCGCCCCGAGCGTCCTGCCAACCATCGGTTAGGGGGAAACCCAGCGGGGATCCCGAGGTTGGATCACGCAACTGTTGTGGGGTGCCGTCGGTTCTTCTAGATTTGCTCCATGGTGGCCGAGGATTGGGCAGATGATTTTGAGCGGTTGGTTGATCTCATCGGCGCCACGGAGGATGTTAAGTCCTTCTTGGAGGGTATGACCGGCTTCGGTGCCGGGATGATGACCAGGGTCACCAATACGCGGATCGAATGCGCAGTGACATTGCGTCGACGCAAACGGACTGCGACCCTTGGCGGCAGCAGCGAACGGGCAATTGTGCTGGACCGCATTGAACAGACCTTGGGGCAGGGTCCGTGTGTGGACGCGCTCGATAGTGGGGTCCCTGTTCTTTTGGGCGACGTGCATTCGGATCCGCGGTGGCCGAAATACTCGGACGCATTGCTTCAGGCCGGAATCGACAGCGCCTTGGGCGTCCCTATGACCTTGGGGGATGACTCGCAGGCGGTATTGAATTTCTTTGCTCCCGAGGCTGGCCTGTACACCGAGGGCGTGGTCGCTGACGCTGTGTTGTTCGCTGACATGTCCAGTAAGGCCCTGCGTTTGGCACTGAGGATTGCGCTTCCGACCAGCGGGGGGACGACCTTAAGGCCGCCATGGAGAGCCGAACCGTGATCGACCTGGCGTGCGGAATGATCATGGCCCAGAACCGCTGCAGCCAAGCCGAGGCGTTCGACGTCCTCCGGAGGGCATCGAGCGATCGCAACCAAAAACTGTATGCCATCGCGATGGACATGGTCTCCCGTGTGTCAGGAGAGCAACGGGCGGAGGCCCATTTCGAAGATTGATCCCACGCTGCTGGCCGAGAATCAATAAGCATGCTTAGCTTAAGGCTATGCCGTTGCTTGATGGCGTGTAGAAAGGATCCACATGTCCACCGTGACCCAGGTCTTTGATTCACCGCCAGCCCACGTCTGGAAGGTGATCGCCGATGGGTGGCTCTACTCCGGTTGGGTTGTGGGTGCTTCGCGGATCCGCGATGTGGACGAGGAGTGGCCGGAGGTCGGCTCGCACCTGCATCACTCGGTGGGTTCGTGGCCGCTGCTGATCAATGACAGCACCCGCGTAACCGCTGCACAGCCGGGGGTGTCCCTGGAGTTGCTGGCCCGGGGATGGCCCATTGGCGAAGCCAAGGTCCGCATCTCCCTCGAAGGCCTCGACGACGGTAAATGTCGGGTTTCCATCGCCGAGGACGCTGTGCGCGGGCCCGGCAAACTGGTTCCCAAGGCGTTGCGAGACCCTTTAATCGACCTGCGTAACCGGGAAACCTTGAAGCGCTTGGAGCTCATGGCCGCCGGTGGGGCCGGACGCAAGAACCAAGAGGCCCAAGGGGACGCGGCGCCAAACCAGGTTGAAGGCTGAGGCTGTTTGCATCAAATGGCGCTGGTCCATAGCGCCTTTCGCCTCCTTTGAGCCGGCAAGGCGTTAGCTGATTGGCATTGATTCTGGTGCCAGGACGGTGTGGGCGTACTGGAGGAGCCACTGTTCTTCCTCGTCGGCTGTGATGGCGCCGGTGAGGACGTCGATCCCATAGCCGTCCTCCAGGGCTACGAAGCTCCGGGCCAGGATGTTCACGGGCATGAGGAGACGGAACTCACCGGTGCCTTGGCACTCTTCGAGCACGCGTTCGTATAGGGCGGCCTGCCGGGAGATGAAGGATTTGTGTTGCGCTGCTGCTGCTTCGTTGCGCAGCACCACCGGGGTCAGCTCATAAAGGATGCGGCTTGCCTCTTCGGCTGGGCCGGGCCGGGGTATCCCCGAGCGAATGCAGGCATGGAGGCGTTCGAGCGGCGTGGTTTCCTGAGCGACGTGCGCCTCGCGCTCTTCGCAGTATTGAACGCTTCCCTTCTCAAATACCGCGGTGAAGAGTTCCTGGACGTCCGGGTAGTAGTAGAGGACGGAGGCGGAGGCCAGTCCGGCTTCTTCGGCTATGTCCGCCAGGCGCATCTCAGTGGAGCCATGCAGCAGGACGGCGTTGGCGGTTGCCGCAATGAGCTGTTCACGCCGCTTCTTCTGGTCTTTCGGTCTGGCCATTAACCGATGATGGCACACCCGAGGCGGTCGGAACCCTTGACAGTCCCGAGTTAATTAATTAAATTTTATTTTATTAATTCATTGTGGCGTGGACCACACCTCCAGAATGGTAGTGATATGAGCAGACCCCTCCCTCTTGCCCTCGTCCAGGCGGCCGGCGTGCCGGGAAGCGATGTTTCGGCCTTCAGCGCCTCCTTGGAGCTTTTGACCCGTACGCACTCGCGGACAAAGTTGTTCGTCTATCCGGAACTCCATCTCAATCACCTCGGTGACGCCCCCGCTGAGGACGTTCCGGCAATGATCAAGGCCATGGCCGAACCCCTCGATGGGCCAACCGGCCGTGTTCTGGCGCAGCTCGCGGGCGACTTGAACATCTGGCTCGTTCCGGGCAGTTTCTACGAGCGTGGCGCTGACGGCAAGATCTATAACACCTCTGTGGCCTACTCCCCGCAAGGAAAGCGTGTGGCGTCGTACCGCAAGATCTTCCCATGGCGCCCCTACGAGCGCGTTGCAGCGGGGTCCGAATTCGTGGTCTTCGACATGGCGGGGATAGGCCGGGTGGGTCTGTCCATCTGCTACGACGCGTGGTTCCCCGAAAGCAGCAGGCACCTGGCCTGGATGGGGGCTGATCTCATCCTCAATGTGGTGCAAACTCCCACGTCCGACCGGGCGCAGGAAGTCACCATCGCCAAGGCCAACGCCATCGTGAATCAGGTCTTCGTTGCCAGCGTCAACGCTGCCGGGCCTGAAGGGCTGGGCAGAAGCCTGCTGGTTGACCCCCAGGGGCGGGTCCGCGTCGAATCCGAAACGGCAGAGTCCCGGGTCCTGACAGATGTCATCGACCTCGACGACGTCAGCAATGCCCGCGAATACGGCACCGCCGGGGTGACCAGGCCCTGGCGGCAGTTCGACGAATTCCAGGACAGCCTGGACCTGCCCTTGTACTCCGGGCGTCTTGACCCCACCCGCTGGAGCCCGATAACCGAGAAACCAGGCCTGGAGGAATCAGGCATAGAGGAATCAGGCCTGGAGGAATCAGGCACAGAGGAATCCGAAGGGGCCGCCGCAAGGACTGGCAAGGGGTCCGACTCATGACTTCCGCACCCCAACTCACTGCCAAACTATCGCTGGCCTCCGTGGTCATGTTCGGCGTCGCGTACATGTCGCCGGCCATCGTCATGCTCACCTTCGGCGTCATCGCCTCCAGCAGCGGCGGGGCAACCCCGGCAGCCTACATCCTTGCAACCCTGGCCATGTCGTTGACCGCGTTCAGCTACGGCAAGATGTCCCGCATCTTCCCGGCCTCCGGTTCTGCCGACACCTACGCCCGGAAGATGATTGGCCCGCGTGTGGGCTTCCTGGTGGGATGGGCCATCCTGCTGGACTACTTCTTCCTGCCGATGGTTGCCTGGCTGATCCAATCCGTGTACCTCAACGCCCAGTTCCCTGCAGTTCCGGTCTGGATCTGGCTGCTGATAAACGTCCTGGCCACCACCGTGGTCAACGTCTTGGGCATCGTCCTGGCGGACCGGGTCAATAAGACCCTCATGACACTGACCATGGTCGGCATAGCCGCGTTCGTGATCATGTGCGTCAGGCACCTGACTACCGCCAGCGACGTCGTCGGCACCACACCGCTTTGGAACCCCACAACCTCCATAGCAGCTGTCTCGGCAGGTGCCGCCATCGCCGCATACTCATTCCTGGGCTTTGACGCTGTCAGCACCTTGAGCGAAGAGACAATCAACCCCAAGCGAAACATCCCCCGGGGCATTCTGCTCACGGTGTTGGTGGGCGGGTTGATCTTTGTCGGTGTCTCCTTCGTAATGCAACTGGTCCACCCGGGCGGCTCCTTCGATGACCCCTCCACTGCCTCCTATGCCATGTCCGTGCTGGTCGGTGGCCAAACCTTCGCCGACATTATCAACATCGTCATTATCGTCGGGGGCTTCGCCTCGGGCTTGGCCATCCAGGCCAGCACGAGCCGGTTGATGTACGTCATGGGCCGCGACGGCGTGCTCCCGCGCCGCTTCTTCGGGCGTTTGCATCCGAAACTGAAAACGCCCGTGCTGAACCTCGTCCTCGTGGGTGCCGCCGCGATGCTGGCCATCAACCTCTCCCTGGACACGGCCACTTCCTTCATCAACTTTGGCGCATTCTTGACCTTCGCCATGGTCAACGTCTGTGTCATCGTCCACTTCGTCCGTCAGTGGAAGCTGAAGACCAGGCCCTCGATCCTCGGATTCCTCGTGATGCCCGTTTTGGGAGCCCTCGTTGACCTCTACCTCCTGACCCAACTCGGACCTGTGGCGATCTATCTCGGGCTGGGATGGCTCGCCCTGGGAATCGTCTACCTGGCGATCCTCACCAAGGGATTCAGAAAGACCCCACCCGAAATGAACACGGAGGCAGACCCGAAGGAAAACCAAGGTACGGCGGAGGCCCTGCTGGGAGCCTGAAGGACTACACAGTTAACAACACCCCACGACGGCGGGTGCTCGCCCCCGCGGCGAGCACCCGCCGTCGTCGCGCAGCATTTACTACCGGCTAGCCGGAACAGCGGGAATAGCATCAGCCCACGCACTGTTCATTGATTTAGATGCAAATGCATGTAAAGTAAGTGAACGAGCAACAGGAGAATGTCATGGAAACCCGCCGCATCACCGTCCTTTCCGCCGGGCTTGGCGTCCCGTCGTCGAGCCGTTTGCTTGCCGACCAGCTCGCCGCCTCTACCGACAGGCAGCTCCGTTCGGCCGGCTACGACGTGCGGATCGACGTGGTGGAACTGCGGGATCTCGCCGTGGATATCGCCAACAACTTCGTCACCGGATATGCCGCGCCTCGGTTGGGCGAGGTCATTGCCGGCGTCGAAGATTCCGATGGCATCATCGCCGTAAGCCCCATCTTCAGCGCTTCCTATAGCGGATTGTTCAAGTCCTTCATCGACGTCTTGGATCCCAAGTCGCTGGACGGCAAGGCCGTGCTGCTGGGCGCAACAGGCGGCACCGACCGTCACCAGATGGTCCTCGACTACGCCATGCGGCCCCTGTTCAGCTACCTCCGCACCAGGATCGCCGCCACCGGCGTTTTTGCCGGGCCGCAGGATTGGGGCAACACCGACGACGGCGGTTCGCCGCTTTCTGCCCGCGTGGACCGCGCAGCGGGTGAACTCGTCCAGCTGCTGAGCGGCCCGCAGCCGGGCCGCAAGAACGCCACGCTGGACTCGCTTCCTTTTGAGCAGCTGCTTGCCGGGATCTCCGGCGGCGGCAGGTAAGCCCTTCGTCTGCAGTTAGGCCCTGGGTAACTAGTCGTCCATGAGCTCCACGAATTCGCGCGCTTGCTTGATGTTGATGTCCGAGTGGCGCGTCAGGGCAAGGGCCGCACCTTCGGTATCCCCGCTCTTGGCCAGGGTTCGGATCCTGCCGTAGATCTCGTCATTGAGCATGTTGCTGCTGACTTCACGCGTGACATCGCCTTTGCTGACGATTGCCCGGTACCGGTACGGGAAACGCTCCGGCTCGTCGTCGTCCTCGTCGGCAAGGGGGCTTTGTGCGGGCCCCTCCTGGGTGAACGGTTGAGGATGGGCGGCCAGCGCGCCGACGGCGTCGCGTGAGGCGCGCAGGCCCTCACCGGTAGCTTGAAGGTAAAGCTTGATGGCGGCCATGCCCTGCCCCTGCGCGATCAGCGAGTAGAGCTGGCGATGCTGCTCTTGGTTTAGCTTGGCAGCCGACTCCCGCGCTAATTCCGCCGGGTCCTTCGGAGTACTGGCGGCCGCGGCACTCTCCTTCGCTTCTTGGGAGTGCTTGGACGCGGCCCGGGTCAGAAGGAGTACCCCCGCTACGACCGCAATGAGTATCAGGAGTGGGATGAGGATGGATTCCATGCGGTTCAGAGCCGATCTACGTAGTTCTTGGCGGTGAGAAGATCCGAATGGGTTGCCTGGCGCAGGACTTTAATGGCCTGGATCCGCTGCCCGTTGCGGACAAGGCTCTGCAGCTGGACGGCGAGCTGGGGGTTGAGCTCGCCATTGGGCATCACGGCCGGATGGGACGAAGATTGTCCCGTGCTCTGGGTTCGTGCGGCCTGTGCCTGGATGGCAATCCTGTTTTGGTCCGATTGCTGGGTCTGTTGCGCTGCATTCTGGCTGGGCTGCGTAGTTGCCTCGATGCGCGCCCTCAGAGCAAGGGCCGCTTGCACTTGGGAAGCTTGGTGCGCAGCTGAGCGCGCGGCCAGTTCGCGCTGGTATCTTTCAGCGTCTGAAAGGCCGGTATCGCGTGGTTTAAAGGCCGAGGTAAGTGCCCAAAGAAGGCCGACGAGGACTACCAGCGGAAGGGCAAGCATCACCACGTCACCAATGTTCATCCCCATGCTTAGAGCTTATGCCAGAACTCGGTTATCCACAGCACATTCCTGTTCCGGAATAGGGTCCGTTAGAGCGTGCTATCACATCTTGCCTGGAGAGTAAGATGCATCACATTTCAGGCATGCTTAGCACGTTTCCGGCCGGTCCTCCGACACGCGGGGCCGCCACGCCTGTGGATGGTTTTCCACCAAATCTTTATTTGTTCCACAGGTTCATTTCAGCGTTTCCGCAGGTCAGGCCATGATTTCCGACAAAAGAAATTCTTTATCCACAACTGAACGCACAGTCTGTGCACAACGTGGGGCACGTATTCCACAGGAATCACCGGTTATCCACATGCGGGTGTTGACAACGAGTTAGACGTGGTGCCTATGCGCGACTAGCGTGGCTGGGGTACTTGACCTAGGTACCAATGTGATTGGTTTGATTGCTATCCGCTCCGTAGCCAGCCCTCAAGTGAAGCCGCCCCGGCGGACTTGTGGACAAACTTGTGGATACTTTCCTCATGCTGCATGACCTCTTCGCGGGCGACTGAAGTTTCAATGTCTGTGCCTCGATGTAGAACCGGATCAGCTAATAAATGCGGTACACACATGGAGGACGGCTTTGTCAGTAACCCACTTGGACTCAATCGAGGGCACGAGGTCATCCGAATCGAGCCGAAAGCCTCCCCAAGACATTCCCGCGGAGCAGTCGGTATTGGGCGGCATGATGCTTTCCAAGGACGCGATTGCCGACGTCGTGGAGATCGTTCGCGGCCACGACTTCTACCGGCCGGCCCACGAGACGATCTATGAGTCCATCATTGATCTGTACGGGCGGGGTGAACCGGCCGACGCCGTCACGGTCTCCGACGAGCTGACCAAGCGCGGGGAGATCAACCGGATCGGCGGACCGGCCTATCTTCACGAACTGATTCAAACCGTCCCCACCGCGGCCAATGCAGGCTACTACGCCGAGATCGTCGCTGAACGTGCGGTACTCCGGCGGCTCGTCAACGCCGGCACCAAAATTGTCCAGATGGGGTACGGCCAGGATGGCGAGGTAGAAGACCTCGTCAACCAAGCACAGGCCGAGGTGTACGCGGTTGCGGAGAAGCGCACCGCCGAGGACTACGTGGCGTTGAAGGACGTCATGGAAGCCACGGTGGATGAGATCGAGGCATCGGGTCACCGCGGCGAAGGCATGACCGGTGTGCCAACGGGCTTCTACGAGCTCGATGACCTCACGCATGGCCTCCACCCGGGGCAGATGATCGTCATCGCCGCGCGTCCCGCCGTCGGTAAGTCAACCTTCGCGTTGGACTTTGCCCGCTCCGCAGCTATCAAGAACAATCTGGCAACGGTGATGTTCTCCCTGGAAATGGGGCGGAACGAGATCGCCATGCGCCTGCTCTCGGCTGAGGCGACGATCGGCCTGCAGGACCTTCGCAAGGGCACCATCAAGGACGAGCAATGGTCCAAGATCGCCACCACCATGGGGCGAATGAACGATGCCCCGTTGTTCATCGATGACAGCCCCAACATGTCGCTCATGGAAATCCGTGCCAAGTGCCGTCGCCTCAAACAGCAGCACGACCTCAAACTGGTCATCCTCGACTACCTCCAGCTGATGAGCTCCGGCAAGAAAGTGGAGTCACGCCAGCAGGAAGTCTCCGAGTTTTCCCGGGCACTCAAGCTGCTCGCCAAGGAACTCCAAGTTCCCGTCATTGCACTGTCGCAGCTGAACCGTGGATCCGAGCAGCGCCAGGACAAGCGCCCCATGGTGTCCGACCTCCGTGAATCAGGCTCCATTGAGCAGGACGCGGACATGGTGATCCTGCTTCACCGCGAGGACGTCTACGACAAAGAATCGCCGCGAGCCGGTGAGGCCGACATCCTCATTGCCAAGCACCGTAACGGCCCCACCAAGGACATCGTTGTTGCGTTCCAAGGTCACTACTCGCGCTTTGCCAACATGGCCGGGGACACTGCTGGTGGCGGCGGCTTCTAGGAGACCCCTGCCGTTGTGAGGGGGAGGGCCGCATGGCCACCCGCCGTCCTCAGGCGAGGCGTCCGCGGTGGTTCGGTCCGCCGTCGTTCCAGTGCTTCGAAGGCCGAAGCCAGGCTTAGCAGCAGCGTGTCGTCATAGGCCCTTCCGGCAAAAGTCAGACCCACGGGCATGGCCGTATCGGCCATGGTGCCCATGGGAACCGTGACCGTCGGGATGCCCAGGTGGCGCGGCACGAGGTTCCCGTTGGCCACCCAAACTCCGTTGCGCCAGCCCAGGTCTGCCGAGTCGGGGTTAAGGTCCATATCGGACGGCCCGACGTCGGCCACCGCGGGAAAGAGCACGGCGTCCAGGGCGTTGCGGTCCATCCAGTCCTCAAGGTCCGTTGTCCTCGTCTGTTCAAGGCCGCGAAGGCCTTGTTCAAGGGATGGAATGTCAGTCCAGGAAGTTACCGCTCCGGTGCGGATGAGCTCGGGATAGGCCGCGATGTCGTCGTCGAAACCGGTATACCGGTCAGGAAGGGCACCTTCGGGGTGGGGGAAAATGGATGCGCCGTCCACGTCCCTCAGGGAACTAAGTTCAGGGTCTCCGTTGGCGTCCAGGAAGTCTTCCCACGCCCACGCACTGAGCTCCATGACTTCCTGCTGGAGGTACGACGGCGGAACAAGGCCCCGCGTCCACACCGTGGGGGACCCGGGGCGGTCGCCTTCATAGTTGGAGATCACCGGAAAATCGACCAGGACAACTTCTGCCCCGGCTTCCTCGAGTGCCTTCCGGGCGTCCTCCCAGAGTTTGAGCACCGACGGCCGGGTGTGGATGCGCTGGCCGGTTGGCCCGCCGATCCCGGGGTGCTCGCCAGTTCCGGCATCAGGGTCTGCGTTGATGTACATCTTGGGGACGCCGAACCTTTTGCCGCTCAGGGACTCCGCTGCCGCTGCCGCGTCACTTGGCGTCAAAGGAGCGTAGGACGCGGGCCGGACGTCCGAGACCTTGGGAAGGGGAATCCACGGCTGTGTCCGCCACAGGTCGCCGCGGCTTTCGGCGTCCTCCGCAACAATGACGTCCAGAACCTGGAGCATGTCCGCCATGGTCCTGGTGTGTGGAACCACCACATCCATGCTGGGCACCAACGGCCAGTTGCCGCGCACGGAAATGACTCCCCTCGAAGGGGTATACGCGCATAGCGCGTTGTTCGACGCCGGCGCCCGGCCGCTTGACCAGGTCTCTTCGCCCAAGCCAAAAGCGGCAAAGCTGGCCGCAGTGGCAGTGCCCGAGCCGTTGGATGAGCCGGAGCCAAAGGCTGAAGTAAGAAATTCGCCGTTGTACGGGCTTTCCGCCCTGCCATAGACCCCGCGCTGCATCCCGCCGTTGGCCATGGGGGGCATATTCGTCAGGCCGATCAGGACTGCCCCGCCTGCGCGCAACCGCTCGATGGTGAAGGCGTCCTTCTGCGCGACGAGTTCCTTGAAGGCAGGTGAGCCGGCTGCGGCGGTAAGCCCTTTCACGAGGAAGCTGTCCTTCGCCGTGTACGGGACCCCGTCCAGAGGGCCGAGCAGCAGCCCCCGGGCCCGGCGTTCATCCGAGGCCCGCGCATCCGCCAGGACATCCGGGTTGAAGACAACAACCGAATTCAAACGGATACCGGAGTGGTCATATTCAGCGATGCGGTCCAAGTAAAGCCTGACCAGGTCCTCGCTGCTGATGACTCCGGCATCAAGGGCCTCCCGTATTTCGCTAATCGATGCTTCGACAACATCAAAAGGCATGATCGTCATTTCCCTTCCGGCTGGGTGGACGGCTGTTGCTGGGTGATGCAGTGGATGCCGCCGCCCCGGGCGAGGATCGGACGGGCGTCGATGGTGACCACTTTGCGGCCGGGATAGGCATCGGCGAGGATCTCGGCGGCGATGGCGTCCGCCTTCTCCTCACCGTAGCCACAGGCAATGACTCCCCCGTTGACAACGAGGTGGTTGACGTAGCTCCAGTCCACCCATCCCTCGTCGTCGCGCAGGGCTTGGGGAGCGGGAAGGTCGATGATGTCGAACTTTTCTCCGGTGGCGTCTGTCTGGGTCTCAAGGAAGGACCTGAGGCCGCGGGACACCTCGAAGTCCGGGTGGTCCGGGTTGGATTGCACGTGCAGCAGGACTTTTCCGGGAGCCGGCATGGTGGCAACCATGTCCACGTGTCCGCGCGTCCCAAAATCCTCGTAATCCCTGGTCAGTCCGCGCGGTAGCCAGACAGTCTTTTGCGCCCCGATGGTCCTGGCGAATTCGGATTCGACGGCGGTTTTGTCGGCGAAGGGGTTCCGGGCCGGATCCAGTTGCACGGTCTCGGTGGCGAGAACCGTGCCACGTCCATCAACGTGGATCGCCCCGCCTTCATTGACAAGGAGGGAACTGACCAGTTCAGCACCTGCTTCCTCAGCTATGAAACGTCCAAGCTGTGCACTCTTTTGCCACTCAGCCCATGCGGGGGCGCCCCAGCCATTGAATATCCAGTCGACAGCTCCGAGCACGCCCGGCCGGGACTCGTCGATCACGAAAGTCGGACCCACATCCCGCATCCAGAACTCGTCCAACGGAGCCTCGCGTTGCTCGATGTCCCGTCCCAACCTGTTCGCTGCGCGCTCACGCTCGCTGGGATCCACCACCATTGTTACCGGCTCGAACTCAGCGATCGCCAAGGCCACCGTAGACCATGCGTCGTATGCCTCATTGGCTGAGGCCTCATCAGTGCCAAGGGTTTGTCCGGCGCGGGGGAATGCCATCCAGGTTCGGTCATGGCGTGCGGTTTCGGAGGGCATTGACCACGTCATCGCTGGTCCTTCTTTCAAGTACTTGGGTGTTTCGGTCTAGGGGACCGATGTGCTTTGTTGATCACATGATCAATTAGCAAAACTTTATTTTACACTTGGAAGTGATGTCAAACACTCCGAGAAAACCGAGCAGCCGCAAGGCACCCCACGAGCGTGCGCAGGAGATCACCGACGCAGCCCGGACCATCGCCTTGGAAGAGGGGTTGGGCGCCATCACGTTGAGGGGAGTAGCGGCTCGGATCGGAGTGGCGTCCGGACTTATCGCCCACTACGAGCCAAGCGTCGAGGCACTGGTTGCCCGCATCTTCGGCTCGATCGTCTCAGAGGAGATCGCAGAGGTTCGGTCGACCCTCGAAGTGATCGCCGGTCCCGGTGCGCGCCTGGGCTACTTGGTGGAAACCATGCTCGAAGCGAAGCGTTTGGACGTGACGGCAGTGTGGGTGGACGCATGGACCCTCGGGCGTCGCAGTGAGCTGTTAGCGGCCACCGTGCGGAGCCAAATGGATGCTTGGCAGGACGTCATCCGGGTGGTTCTCGATGAGGGCCAAGCAGCGGGAGAATTTTCCATGCCGGATGCCCAAGCGGTGGCTTGGCAGATCTTGGGAATGGTGGACGGACTCAACGCCCAAGCCTTGGTGCGCTGGGAGGGGGTCCCTGACCGTGGAACGCATCTGGCCCGAGCGGTGGAGGTGATGGTGGGGGCCGCGGACGGACTTTTGGCACCGGCGCACCCGCACTACACCTAAAATGCAGGCCGTATACTGGGCATCGCAAGGAAGGCACACTATGAACCAGTTCTCCCCGGCAGCCCAGTCAGCGCCGGAAGTCGCCTATCAGTGGATGAAGAGCTACATCGCAGCGCTGCCACGTGATGAAGAAACCTTCCTCAACGAGGCCGTCCTCGCGCAGTCCACGGGGACTTCGCGCACCCCGGTCCGTGAGGCGCTCCTCCGCTTGGAAGCCGAAGGATTCGTGAAGCGAATCCCGCATAAGGGCGCGTACGTTCCGCTGATTTCGGATCCGGAGGTCAGGGCGATCCTGCAAGCGCGTGCCGTCATTGAAAAGTGGGCTGTTTCCGCGCAGTCGAGCTTCCCGGAAAGCCAGATCCACCTGCTCCAGGGCATCATTGATCAGCAATTGGAAGCCGCGGAGGACGCCGCGAGGTTCATTGAGCTGGATACCGAATTCCACACGTCAATGGTCCAAGCAGGCGGCAATCCCGTTCTCACTGACTTCTACGCCTCCCTGCGGCAGCGGCAACTCCGCATCGGCGTCCGCGCCGTTACCCAAGGCGCGGACCGGACCCACGATGTGCTCCGTGAGCACCAATTGATTGTGGACGCCCTCCGGAAGCAAAGTGCCGAAGCTGCACATGAGGCAATCGACGCCCACCTGGAATCCACCCGGCAGACCGTGATCGGTTACTAGGCCGACGGCTATCACGTGAGGCTACTAGCCCACGGAAAGGCCGCCCGGCTCATGAAAGGCCGCCCCAAACCCGTGACGGGATCGGAGCGGCCTTTCGTGGCACGGCTTCGAGGGCTAGAAAGTCCAGGGCATCGCGTCGTGGTTGAAGTCCCGGAACGAACCGAATTTTCCGGCGTTGAAGGCCAATCCTTCCCCGTCGCGGTCGCGGCAGGAAACCACCTGGCCGAAAAAGACCTGGTGATCACCGACGTCGTACTGATGCACGACTGCGCATTCGGCTTGGGACAGGGCGCCCCTGATGACCGACAGGCCGCCGTCCGTCGTGTCGAATTCGCCGGACTCAAACCGCGCGCCGCCGCGCTGGGCAAACTGGCGGGCCACCGCTTCCTGCTTGGCTCCGAGGATGGATATCGCGAATTTCCCGCTGGCCAGCACGGCGTCACCGGTCCGGGTATTGAAATTGAGCGAGATCATCAGGATGGGCGGGTCCAGGCTGATCGAGGTGAGGGAGTTAATGGTCATGCCGTATTGCTCACCGTCATGTTCCGTGGTCACCACCGCGACGCCGGTCAGGAACCGGCCCATCGTCCGGCGCATGGCCAGGCCATCCGGGGTAGCGAAGACTGCTGGGGTACCCATGTCAGCTGTTTCCGTCCTGGTAGTAGCGCACTTCAAACATCTTGGCTCCAGTCTCGGAAATCCAAGGACCATGTTCCATCCCGGGCGGGCGGGTGGCCCAGTCGCCGGCGCTGAAGGTTTTGCCCAGGCGTTGGTCCACAAAGGAGCCTTCGAAAATGAAGACTTCTTCCCAGAAATCGTGGGTCAGCACGCCATTGGGGGAGGTATCGGTGCCCGGCTCGAATTTAAGGATACGCGTGACGGAGTCGTTGGAATCGTCGCGGGCCAGGACGGCCTCGGAAAGTCCCTCGATGTGCGGCACGCAGGGCCTGAACTCCACTGAAGTGACGGGTGTGAACTCGAATTCGGGCTTAGCCATGGCTTAGCTCTCCTCCTTGCGGCCATCAATGCCGTAGCCTGCGAGGAACTCATCGAGTTCGGCAACCTGCGCGTCGTAGCCGTAGTTGCGGTACGTGTACACGCCCTTGACCACGAACGGGGCGCCTGCGTAGAAGAGCTCGTACTGTTGGTGCCGCCCGGCGAACTCGGAGCCGATGATGTCCCACGCCAAGCGGAACAATTTGATGCGTTCCTCACTGGTGACGCCAGGAGAAGTAATGTACCGCTCGACGTCGGGGGCGGTCACCGGGCTCTTCATGTCAGCAATGCTGGAAGGCAGCTGCAGCACCCCGCCGCCAACCAGGTCCCGCAGAATGGCGATGACCCGAGGGTAGGTCTCAGATTGCAGGCCCATGACGCCGTAGAGAGCACGCTTTCCGGGGACCAGCATTCCCGAGGAATCTGCTTTGGCGGTGTATTCCGCAGCCAGCAAAGCCGACTCCACTGACGAGACCAAGGCGGCGAGTTCGCCTAGTTTTTCTTGGACTCCGGGGATTTTGTCGGTTCCGTTGACCTGGGTGATCTTGCGGGCCACCGCCGCGATGAACTGGAGCTTGGTGGTGAAACGGGTTTGTGCCTGCCAGTTTCCCAAAGCGTGGGCTCCGGTTTCGAAGAACTGGCGGCGTAGCGTTTCAACGTTGCGGTCGATAAACACGCGCTCCCAGGGGACGAGGACGTCCTCGAATATGACCAAAGAGTCAGGCTCGTCGTACCGGCTGGTCAGTGGGTAATCGAACTCGCTGGTGGCGGCCGGTGCGAAAGGACGCCGGCACAGGAACTTCAACCCTTCCGTGGCCGACGGCAAGGCGAAGCTGATGGCGAAGTCCACATCGTCCGGGCCCAGCGGCTTGATACAGGTTATGAAGACTTCGTCAGCAATGGCACCGCCGGTGGCGAGCATTTGGGACCCGCGGACGATCAGGCCCTCTTCGGTTTCCCTGACAACACCGACCTGCAGGAAGTCACCTTCCCAGCCGGACGCGGTGGTGGCCCTGGATACCTGGGGCGGAATGATTGCGTAGGAAACATACAGGTTCTCGGCCAGGATCCGCTCGTAATACCGGCGGATGTTACCGGCGAAGTCGTGCTCTGCGTTGTCCCGGTTTTCGAACACCTCCGGGTGGGCACCGAAAGCGGCGAAGAACGTGCCAACATGGTCCGGGCTGCGTCCAACCCAACCGTGGGTGTGCTTGGCCCAACGCTCAACAGCTTGGCGGCGCAGCTTCAGTTCTTCCGCGGTGCGGGGGATGCTGAAGACGCGGTTCGCGGGGCCGTTGATTTCTGCACTGTGGTACTGCATGCCGTTGTCGGGGTCGGCAGCGATGTCGAACAGCTCGGCGATCGTGCCGATGACGTTGCGGAACGCAGGGTGTTCGGCGACGTTCTGGACTGCCTCCCCGTCAATAAGTACGGTGCGCCCATCGTTGAGGGTCTTGATGTACTCGTCTCCGGTCCTCATGACTGGTTTCCTTTCGTAATCGTGTACGTGTGGTCGATAGTGGCGCCGTCGGGAAAGGTGAGTTCGAGCCGCCATTCGCGGCCGTAAATGAAGTCACCGCCGATGACGGGCAGCGTCCCGCCGAGGCAGACGAAGTCCCGGTCCCCGATCGGGTTGCGTTCAAGGAAGAGGCCGACGACGTTTGCAGGGGTCCGTAGGCCGTTCAAGGTCCCGTCCTGGTAGAGGCGGCCGTCCACCCAGGTGCGGGCCTGGCACTCGTCGAGGGAGAGTTCCTGAAGCTCCGGTATCGGAATGACGGTCCCGGCCACCGGTTTGGGGCAGGCCCGCTTCGAATCACCGATATCCAGTGTTTCAACGTAACGATCCGTGTGGTCCGAGGCGATGCCGAAATAGTACCGCCCGTTGTGCCGGATGTAGAGGGGTTCGATCTCCCCGGAGGTTTTGTCGCCGACGACAGTGACCCCTGCCGCAGCGGTGATGGTGGTGCTCTCCACTGGGTAGAACATTGGAATGGTTGGCGGCGGTGCGACCCCGATGGCGGCCAGCTCGTCGATGTGGTGCTGTACAGCGGCGGCATCACGGCCGGTATACCCGGCCACGACGGCGTAGAAGTCCGTCAGCTCGATCTTCTCGCCGGTGCCGGCGACGTCGAACGTCAGCGTTTCGGTAGTGGTCTTCATTTTGCTCTGCTTCCTGGTCAGTGGGTGAGGCCCGAATAGTCCGGGAGGCGGTCAGCGATGACCGGGAATTCCCGACGGGTGGTCTGGACAATGCCGGGGTCGATACTCACCCGGATGACTTCTTCGCCTGCATCGGCCTCGGCCAGAAGCCGGCCCGCCGGATCCACGACCCGGCTCGCGCCGCCCAGTTCCACGCCCTCTTGGGTTCCGGAGGCGTTGCAGGCAATGACAAAAACTTGGTGTTCGACGGCGCGCGCTGAGGTGAGCAGCCTCCAGTGCTCCCTGCGCGTGGCGGGCCAGGCGGCGGGAACGATCACGATCTCTGCACCGCGGAGGCTCAGCTCTGACCAAAGCCCCGGAAAACGGAGGTCGTAGCAGGTGATTCCTGCCGTCTTTCCGAACGGTGTGTCGGCAACCGGCAACGAGGTGCCTGGCGTGAGGAGATCAGCTTCCAGGGACTGGTAGCCAAAAACGTGGAGTTTCGAATATTTGTGGGCAATTTTGCCCTCGTGATTGATCAAGACCGAGGTGTTGTGCAGTGCTCCGTCTTCGGTGCGTTCGATGATGCTGCCAACGTGGACGAAGGTGCCGAGGTCCTTTGCCACCGCTGAGCACATTGTGACGGTGGGGCCCTCCAACGTCTCTGCCAGGTCCTCGTATTGGGTGAAGTGGCAGTAGCCTGCGCTCCAGAGCTCAGGAAGGACGATGAGGTCCGCGCCTGCTTGTTCACGCAGAAGCTTCTCGGTTCGTTCGATGCGCTGCGTTTGGTTCTCGTTGTCAGGGCTGGATAGCTGGACGAGAGCGATGTCCATGGGACTCCTTCAGTTTCGGTGGGCTGTTGAGGGCCTGTGCCGTTGGTCGTGCCGCCTGGCTCCCGCCCGCGTTGGCGGGGAGTGCTTTCAGGGCCGTGAGTGTGGACACGAGGTGGCTGTGCACAGCAGCCGAGGCGAGTTGTGAATCTTGGGTTCGGATGGCATCGACAATGGTGCGATGCTCGGCTACGACGTGGTCACTGCGGCCCTGACTGTCCTGGATTGCTTTGACGCCCATTCGCTGCTGCTTGATCCGTTGGGAGTCGTAGAGTTCCTCCAGTGCGGGGTTGCCGGCTGCATGAACGATGTGCTTGTGGAAGCGGATGTCGCAGTCGATGAACGCCACCGGGTCAGCCAAGCTCTCCTCCTGCGTCAGCAGGAGAAGATCAAGCTCCGGGCCGAGCCTACCCAGGGACGTCACCTTGCGGACGGCCCAGTCCTCGATAACGTGCCGGACTTCCATCATGCTCTCAATGTCCTGAGCGGTCAGCGCCGGGACATACGCGCCCTTGTGGGGCACGCGCCGAAGAAGACCTGCCGCTTCAAGCCGGAGCAGCGCATCACGGACGGGGGTCCGGGAGACTCCGGCAGCCTCAGCGATCGCATTTTCGGTGAAGAAGGCGTCCTGATCCCAAGGATGTGAGGAGATTTCCCTGCGCAGCCAGAGGTATGCGATCTCCGGAGACGTGGGAGTGGGGTCTTGGAAGGTGCTCACCGTTGCGTCGGCCGCCCTGCCAAGTTGTTGTCGTCAAGGTCGCTCAGTTTGATGTTCTTGGTTTCCTTGGCGAAGGACACTGACACGATTGAGATCACGCCCATGAGTGCGAGGTAGAGCCCGATGGCTTGGCCCGACCCGAACGCTTGGTACAGGGCAAGGGCGATAATGGGCGAGAGGGAGCCCGCGATCAGGGATGCCAGGTTGTAGGCAACAGAGGTTCCGCTGTACCTGACTTTGGTGGGGAACAGCTCGGAGAAGAACGCGCCGATGACCGCACTGTACGCGGCGAAGATCAACAGCCCACCCACTGCGGCGATGATAATCATCGCCGGCTGGCGGGTGTCCAGAAGCGCAAAGAAGGCAAAGCCCCATGCCACGGTGGCTATGGAGGCACCTATCATCACCGGTTTGCGGCCCATGCGGTCCGCAAACATCGCAAGGACGGGAATGGCAACTACTGCCACTCCTTGACCAACCATCACGGCAGTAAGGCCGGTTTGGCGGTCCATTTTGAGGATCTCCGTGACGTAGGTGATGAGGAACAAGGAATATATGTAGAAGCCTGCGTTTTCACCCATGCGGCTGCCGGCAGCGATGAGGATTTCTTTCCAGTTACCACGGAAGAGCTCTGCCAGCGGCAATTTGGTCCGTTTGGAGTGCTCGGCTTCGGCTTTGGCCTGCGAGGCGAGGAACAACGGGGTCTCTTGGACGTATAAGCGCAGGATGAGGCCAACAATGACCAGCAGCGCGGAGACGCCGAAAGCGATTCGCCAGCCCCAGGCAAGGAAGGCCGGTTGGGGCATCATCGCTGAGAGTACGGCCAGGACGCCAGCGGCCATGAGGTTTCCCAGCGGAGGACCGACGTTCGGCCACGAAGCCCAGAACGCGCGTTTGGTCGTGTTGTCGCTGTATTCGGAAACGAGGAGCACAGCGCCACCCCATTCGCCTCCGAGGGCAAAACCCTGGATCAGGCGAAGAATCAGGAGGATAAGGGGTGCAGCGACACCGATCGAAGCGTAGGGCGGGATGAAGGCGATGAGTGCTGTGGCGATGCCCATCAGAAGCAGGCTCGCAATCAGCGTGGACTTGCGTCCGTGCTTGTCGCCGAGATGGCCCAGCACGATAGCGCCGAGAGGGCGGGAGATGAAGCCCGCGGCAAAGGTGCCTAAAGCCAGCATGGTGCCGACGAAGGGATCAGCGGTGGGAAAGAACAGTTTGTTGAAGACGAGGGCGGCCGCGGTGCCGTACAGGAAGAAGTCATACCATTCGACGGCGGTGCCGGCGAGGCTGGATGCAGCAACTGCGGGGAGCGAGGTGTGCTTGCGCACGGTTTGCTCCTGTTGGGACACACTGCTCATGGGGTTCCTCAAGGTTCAAGTGGGTAACCTTCGCCGCTCCGTTACGGCCCAAGGTCGGCATTCGTGATGGGACTCACTTTCTGCCGTAAGCCAACAGTAGACGAGCTGTATACAACCTGTCTACTGGCGAAATACTTTTTGCCGACAGGACGTTGACGGACGATGTGATTCAGGTCAACAATAAATGAATGGCATTCACTAATGAAACTGCGGCAACGACGCCGCCTGCCAGTCCCGCCTCCGCGGCCGGGCTGAAGAAGAACGCAATTGGCACCCGAGACATCGTGTTCATGCTGGTCTCAGCGGCCGCTCCGCTGACCATCGTGGTGGGGATCGCTCCTCTGGCCCTGGCCGTGGGCGGGGTAGGAGCTCCGTCGATCTACCTTGCCGCGGCGCTCGGCCTTGGTCTCTTCGCCGTCGGCTTCATGGCACTCACCCGCCACGTCCAGTCCTACAGCGGCTTCTACGGCTACATAGCCAAAACCCTGGGTCGCGTAGTGGGCCTCGGCTCGGGACTCACTGCGTGGATGAGTTACAACGGGCTCCAGATTGGCCTCTACGGCTTGTTGGGCATCCAAGCGAACTTGGCCGTGAAGTCCTTTACCGGCATCGAACTCCCGTGGTGGCTCTACGCCATCGTGGCCATTGGTACGGTCTGGTATCTGGGATGGCGGGGGATCGACGTCGGCGCAAAGGTGCTTGCGGTGCTACTGACATTGGAAACCGCGATCGTTGCCATTGTCGCCGTCTTTGTTCTGGCCAAGGGCGGCGCCGCTGGCATCGGCTTTGATTCGTTCAGCCCGAATGCCATCTTCACCCCGCAGTTCGCCGCCGTCATCGGCCTCGGATTTTCCGCCTTCATGGGGTTTGAATCCGGAGCCCTCTACCGGGAGGAAGCCCGGGATCCTGACCGGAGCGTCCCGCGGGCTACCTACATCTCCATTGCCTTCATCGGCGCTTTCTATGCCTTCGCAGTCTGGATCATCGTTCAGGCATTTGGCCCGAACGCCGTACAGGATTTCGCGGCCGGCCACCTGGATACCGGTGACACCGCCTATATCGCAGCGGGTAACTTCGGTGGTGAATGGTGCGTGAACCTCATGAGCGTCCTGATCGTGACCAGCATCTTCGCTGCGCAGCTCTCCTTCCACAACACCATCAACCGCTACACCCTTTCCTTGAGCCGTGAGGGAATCTTTCCCAAGGCTTCGGGGCGCATTAGTCCCCGGTTCCGTACGCCGACGGTGGCCGGCCGCGACCAAACCCTCTTGGCCGTTGTGTTGGTGGCCGCCGCGGCGTTGCTTAATTTGGATCCCTTTACGCAATTCCTCATTTGGACCAACACGCCGGGTGTCATCGGGATACTTTTCCTGCAGGCCCTTACCGGTATTGGGGTGGTGGTCTTCTTCACCCGCCGGAAAGATCACAACCTCCGCTGGTACGTGATCCCCTCCGCCGTGGCATCCACCATCATCATGTGCGTGGTGACCTATCTGATGGCCACCAACGCGGACCTGATCACCGGGCTGCCGGTGGGGGATCCGGTGAACACTGTCCTCCTGGTGTTCGCGCCACTGATATTTGCTGCCGGCATAGTCCTTGCCCTGGTGTTGCGTCGGCTCAACCCGGCGGCCTACCAACGGATCGGGCACGCCGAATAGCATGCGAAGGCTAGCCTTGAAAGATGCAGACCCCTGAGACCACCGGCCGGATGGGACGCCCCCGGACCCCCAGGCTTTCGCGAAAAACAATTGGCCGTGAAGCCCTGGCAATGTTCGAACAAGAGGAAGGGTTGTCCATTCCCCGACTCGCTGAACGCCTGGGGGTCCGCCAGTCTTCTTTCTACAAGCACGTCACGGGTCGAAACGAGATCATTGAGCTCGCCCGCGGGTCACTCGTGGAAAGGATGCTCGTCCCCGAGCTGGCCTCCCATGATCTGGATCTGCTCATCCGGCAGATCTTCGACTCGCTGCGGACCGCCTACAGCTTGGCGCCGGCGCTCCTGCCCTTGTTGCTGACCCAGCCCGTGTCCCATCCCGCCGCGCTGGCACTTTACGACAAATTCGCGGAAGCATTCAGCCGCGCAGGAGTGCCGGACCACCTTCTCATCCCCACCTTGGAAACCCTGGACAGCGCCGCCATCGGAGCCAGTCTCGACGCCATCACCATGGAGTCCGCCTGGAACATCCCTGAAGCGGATAGAACGGATTTCCCCTACCTCACCACGGCCCAGAGGGCCGTGGCCACCCACCAGACGGACCGTTTCGCTTTCCTCGCCGATGTCATCGCGGCAGGACTGCGGACAGCCATCGGCAGCGGCACTGCCCTTCCGGGAGGTGCCCCCTAGCCCCGAAACGCCGGGGCGAGGGATCCTCTCTTAGGCCTGCATCACTATGTGGCCGGCATTCCCGGCGAGGGACTTGCTGATGGCTTGGAACATCGACGATGCTGCCGGACCAGCAATTGGATCCACGGGCAAGGGGGTGGAGGAGAACTTGACTCCGACAACGCCGGACTCCCGGTTGATGTAGACCATTTGCCCATGGATCCCCAAGCAGTAGGCCACGTTCCGGTCACCGGAGAGGAACCAAAACTGGCTTCGGTACTTCCCGCCCGGCATGTCGGCGGCTTCCTGGCCCAAAGCGAAAGCTTCCTGTGAATCGGAACCCCCAGTGAAGATGTCATCAACCCACTTGGCGTCGACAATCCGCCGCCCGTCAAGCGTGACTCCGCCATCGCGGATCATGGCCCCGAACAGGGCCACGTCACGCAGCGAAGCGGAGATCCCGCCGTCGAACATGCCCGTACCTTCTGCGTCCACGGCGATAGACGCATCCTGGTGCGTGCCCAGCGGCGACCAGAGAAGTTGGGACGCCAACTCCGCGACCGCCGCCCGCTGACCGCCTCACACAACCATCCGAGGACGTCTGTTTCGCAGCTTCGGTATTGGAAAGGACCACCGTGGTCGCGGGCCTTTTCAAGCGACATGAGAAATTGCTTGAGCGTGGTCGCATTTCCATGGCGGCGGGGAGCCCACCCTACGGCTTCGTCCAGCTGCCGCACCTCGGAGCCGGGATCCAGGTAATCCTCGGAGAACTTGATGCCGCTGCGCATATCCAGGATGTCGCGAACGGATGCACCCCGATAACCGGAGCCGGAAAGTTCCGGAATATAGTGCTCGATGTTTTGCTCGGGGTCAATTTTGCCCTCATCCACCAAGACCCCGACCACTGTGGAAACGATCGACTTGCTCACGGACATCAACAGATGTGGGGTGGATGGCTGCATGCTGCCGAAATACTGCTCGGCAAGCACCATGTCATCCTTGAGGACCATCCAGGCATCGGTGTTCGTCGATTCCAGGATGTCGGCCACCGTGGTGTTCGTTCCGTCCGGGAGCCCTACAGCCAAGGCATGGAGGCTTGAGGGCTTGTGCTTGAGCTCAACAGGCGGCTTGGCTTCTCCTGACCGGATCGCCTCCGTGGGGAACAGTTCTGCCATATGGAGGAAGGACCAGGGTAAGTTCGCGCTGTCTTGCCAATTTGCAACGGTTATGGCGTCCTGCTTCGGTGTGGTTGCAGTCATGATGATCCTCATTTGCGTGGTTAGGGCGCGGCAACGCTGGGGCACCCGCAGTTGTTTGTTGAAAGAGAATGGTGTTCACTAAATTGTGCCAGCTTAACCCTGCAGCTGGGAAGCGGCGCAGCGGGCCGGTTCCCAGCTGGTGCCAACTGCTAAGGACGGTAGTCATGAGCCGTGTACTGCTCGTCATAGACATCCAAAATGATTACTTCCCGGGGGGCGCCCATCCCCTCGTCGATTCCGAGACCGCAGTCCGGGCCGCCGCCGCTGTTCTTGGTTCATTCCGAAGCGCGGGCGAACCGGTGGTCCATGTCCGTCATGTTTGGGACGAACCGGCGGCCACCTTCATGCGGCCGGGCACACGTGGTGTCGAGATCCACCCTGCGGTCCGCCCGATTGAGGGCGAGGCCGTGGTCACCAAGGACTCACCCAATGCCTTTGTGGGCACGGACCTTGCCGAGCTCCTCAAAGGACTCAATGCCAGCGAGGTGGTGGTGGCCGGAATGATGACGAGCATGTGCGTCGATTCCAGTGTCCGGGCGGCCGCGGAGCAGGGATTTGACGTTTCCCTCGTCCACGACGCCTGCGCTGCGCCGGATCTCGAGTTTGGCGGAGCGAAGGTGCCCGGAAAGATGGTGCACGCAGCCTTCGTCGCAGCACTTGGGGACGGATTCGCCAAGGTCATTTCAGCCCGCGACCTCATCGATGCCTGATGTAACCACCGCACTAACTCAGTGACGGCACAGACGAGAGGTTCGGTATCTGGCCGGCATCTCAATCAGGGGGCAGGGCGGGTCAGGCAGAGAATTTTCTGGACCAGGTGTTTTAGGCTTTGCTGGTCCAGTTGTCTGCATCATCCCTTCAGGAGCGCCCGTGCCCAAGAGTCCGCGTGACGAGTTGGACGGCCAGATCCTGTCCGAACTTCGGCGCAATGCCCGCATCAACCTGGCGCAGTTGGGGGAGAAGGTACTGCTCTCACGGAACGCGGTACGGCAACGCATCGAGCGCCTCGAACGTGATGGTTACATCAACGGGTACACCATCAAGGAATCAGCCGGCGAAGGCAGGCCTACCGTTAATGCGGTTCTGCTGGTTCAGCGTCACGACAGGATGCGGGGCAGCGACGTGATCGCCGGTTTGCGCTCCATCCCGGAGATCACCACCTGCGATGTGGTCAGCGGCGAGCTGGATTTGGTGGTTCGGGTGGAGGCTCCCGACGCCGGGCGGATCCAAGAGATCTGGCGGCAAGTTTCCGAGTTTCCCGGCGTCAGGGACATCACTACGGCACTGTCACTGTCGACCGTTATCGACAGGCAGCTGCCTCTCTGAGGCGGCCCACAGGGCCGCCCTCTATGAGGCGATCGCTACTACCTTAGGCTGCGTCATTTCCTCATACGCAAACCGGACTCCCTCCCTCCCCATGCTGCCGTACTTTGAACCCCCAAACGGCATCGCGTCGAGGCGGTAATCGGACGAGTCATTAATCATCACGCCCCCGGCGTCAATGGCTTTGGCCGTGTCGAGTGCCCGACGAAGGTCCGCCGTGAAGATCCCGGCCTGAAGGGCATACTCACTGTCGTTAGCGAGCTCAATCGCTTCCTCTGTTGAATCGAAGGGTTCCACCAGGACCACCGGTGCAAAGAGCTCCTCGCTCCAGGCCTCACACGCCCGCGGTACCCCAGTGAGCACAGCAGGCGTCAAAACAGCGCCTTCCACCGAACCGCCCGTGAGCAAACGCGCGCCGGCGGAGACGGCGTCGTCGATCTTCCGCTTCGCCTCCGCTGCGGCGGCGGCGCTGATCATCGGGCCGACGTCGGTCGCTTCAGTTCGCGGGTCACCCGCCTTCAAGCCCGCCGTCCGGGCGACGAAGGATTCGAGGAAGGAATCGAAAACTGCGCGTTGCACCAGGATCCGCTGGGCACCGATGCAATTCTGGCCCGCTGCCCAGAACGCGCCGGACACGCTGGCTTGAACGGCAGCCGGGATGTCGGCGTCGTCGAAAACGATCACCGGTGCGTTTCCGCCCAGCTCCATGGACAACCGCTTAATACCCGCATTGGCGGCGATGGCCCGGCCAGTGGCGAAGCCGCCCGTGAACGACACCATGCGGACCAGCTTGGAGGAGATGATGGCTTGCGCCACGCTGCGGTCGCCGAGGACCACTACGATGCAGTCCGCCGGGAGTCCCGATTCGACCAGGAGGTCAACGAGGAACAGCGCCGTCAGGGGTGTCAGTTGCGAGGGTTTGAGGATGACCGTGTTGCCGCCGGCAATCGCAGGTCCGATCTTGTGTGCCACGAGGTTCAGTGCATCGTTGTACGGGGTGATGGCGGCAATGAGCCCCAAGGGCTCCCGGGTGAACCAGCCTTGCCGGTTTTCGGAACCGGCGAAAGAGTCGAACGGAACAACTTCACCTACGTTCCGGCGTGTTTCTGCGGCCGAGAGCTTGAGGGTGTTGACGGCCCGGGAGACCTCTTTCCGGGCTTGGGTGATGGTCTTGCCCGCCTCCGCCACTATCAGCTCGGCAGCTGTTTCGGCCCGTTCTTCCAGCAGCCCGGCGGCGGCATCGAGGATTCGCCCACGCTCATGCCGGGGCATGGACGCGGCGATCGGCCCGGCGGCAAATGCCCGTCGTAGCTCCCGTTCAACCCCCGACGGCGTGCATTGCGGCAGCGTAGCCAAGACAGACCCATCGAACTTGTTGAACACCACCAGGCCTGGTTGGGACGAGGCACTGGCGAGGGTCGGTGCTGCTGTCTGCGCGGAAGCGGGTGTGAAGGCTGACTTAAGCACTGACGCCTGCCTTGATGAACTCGTCGACGGCGATGATGTCCGAGATCAGCGCATAAGCCGTCTCCACCCGCCCGGCACCAGGACCTGAAACGGTGACAGGGCCAAGCAAGTCAGTAGTGAAAGACAGGGCGTTGGTGGCACCGGAGATGCCTGCAAGCGGGTGCTCGGGGGACAGCTTCATGGGCCTGACAGATGCCAGGACCTGCCCGTCATCCGCGCGCCGGGCCTCGCCGACGAGTTTCCACCGGAGGCCCTCGGCCCGGGCTCGGGTCACGTCGTCGATGGTGATGTCTTGGATTCCGGTGGTATCGACGTCGCCCGGCCGGATGTTGGCACCCAGCAGCTCGTTGGCCAGGATCGCCACCTTCAAACGAACGTCTGATCCACCAATATCGGCGGTGGGATCTGCCTCCGCGTAACCAAGGCCTTGGGCTTCGGCAATCGCTTGATCCAGGCCCAAGCCCGTTTCCATGCGGCCCAGCACGTAATTGCTGGTTCCGTTCAGAATGCCTTGGACTGAGGTGAGCTCGAGTCCACCGAGCATCCTGTGAGCCATTCGCATGACCGGTGTCCCGCTCATCACGGCGCCCTCGTACTCGAAGCAGACGCCGTTGGCGGCGGCCAGGCTTCGCAATTCCTGTCCGCACAAGGCCACGGGTCCCTTGTTGGTGGTGACCACATGCTTGCCGGATTCCAAGGCCCACTTGGCATGGGAGATGGCCGGTTCCCCGGTCAGGGGGTTCGTGAACGTAGCTTCCACAACGATGTCCGCCGGGCAGTTCTTGATGAGTTCCTCGTTCCGGGGGACAACACTGCCACCGGGGAGTTTCTCGAAGCTGGATCCGCGGGGCATCGCCAGTACCGCGGCCAAGTCAATACCCTCACTTTGCACGAGCGACCCGAAGGCCAGATCAGTGATCGCGACGACGCGAAGCTCAAATCCGAGGGACGCAAAGCGCTCGGGTTCGTCCCGGATGAGCTCCGCCAAAGCACGGTTGACGCCGCCGAAACCGATCAGGGCGAGGTTGTAAGTGGTCACGTTGTCTCCTTGGCTGGACTGTGTTGCTGCTGGACCGTGTTGCTGTCCTTCTAGCCTCGGTCCCTGGAGTGTCAGTCCACTAGGAGCAAACCGCTCGCGAGTACTGACGAAACGTCCAAAATCAGCCGGTTACGCGGCCCATCTGTTGGGCACCGCGCACCTGCCCCGTGCCGTGCCGGGCCGCGCCACGTGCCCCGCACGCCCTAGCTGCCGGATGCCTGCAGCAGGTGATCCGGGAGGCGGTTGCCCGGAGCCCGGCCCCGAATCTCCAAGAGCTCCCGAGCATGGGCGTGGAGTTTCTTGTCTTCCGCGGACACAGGAACCCACGGTGGAATCGGAACGGCCGTTCCGGTGTCATCCCGCACCACCATCACCGTAAGGCAGTACGTGGTCAGGTTCATCTCGCCCGTCTTCGGATCACCGGAGCGGACATGAACGGCGATGTGCATGCCCTTGGCGCCGGTGTAAACCAGCCGCGCCTCAACTTCAACCAGATGCCCGATCAGCAACGGCCGGTAGAAGCGGACGCCGCCGGAGAACACGGCCACGGTGTCCTTGCCCGAGTAACGCGAAGCGCAAACGTAGGCTGCCTCGTCGATCCATTTCATCACGATGCCGCCATGGACCTTCCCGCCCCAGTTCACATCCGTGGGGGACGCCAGGAACCGCAAGACGACGCGTTCGGCCGTGCCGGCGTCGGTATAGTCCTGGGCGTTCATGGCCTCGACGATCTGCTCGCGGACGTCGATACGCGCCAGGGCATGGTCGCGTTGTTCGACCTCGCGCGGGGTGGAGGGTTCGAAATGAGGTACGGGCACCGGCTTGCCATCGGGCCCGACCGCCACAAAAATCACCATGCATTGACTGTGCATGGTTGCCGGTCCGCCCTTCGGATCATGGGAACTGACCACGGTGTGGATGTGCATGGACGACTTGCCGGTGTAGACGATGGTGGAGGTGACCTCCACCATGTCACCGCTGTTTACAGGATCAGCGAAATGAATGTTGCCCACATACGCCGTGACGCAGTACGTCTTCGCCCAGCCCACCGCTGCCGCATACGCTGCCTTATCCACCCACTCAAGGACCGTGCCGGCGTCGACCGATCCGCTATGGCCCACGTCCGTGGGTGCTGCCAAAAAGCGGAGGGTCACGGAATTGGAAGCAGCGTCGCTCATGCTGGAAGTTTACTGGGGCTTGGTTTTATGACGTCAGTGTGTCCGGAGCCCCGACTACGCTGGTTGGGTGTCCCGAACCACCATCAGCACCCGTTCCAACGCCCACGAGATCCTGAGACTGGCGGTTCCCGCCTTCGGCGCGCTCATCGCAGAACCGCTGTTCCTGCTTGCGGACTCAGCCATCGTCGGCCACCTCGGCGTCGACCAACTCGCCGGGGTGGGGTTGGCCTCCACCCTCCTCTACACCGCCGTCGGACTCATGGTCTTTTTGGCGTACTCGACGACGCCGGCAGTCGCCCGTGCGATCGGCGACGGAAAACTGGGGAAGGCCTTGGCATCGGGACGCGACGGCGTATGGCTGGCGTTGTTGCTTGGTGTGGCGCTCGCGGTGGTTGGCTTTGTTGCTGCCCGGCCGCTCGTTGGGCTCATGGGTGCGGGCGGCGACGTGGGAGGGTTCGCCGTCGAATACCTCCGCTGGTCCATGCCGGGCCTCGTGGCCATGTTGTTGATCTTCGCCGGAACCGGCGTGCTCCGAGGCCTGCAGGACACCCGGACGCCGCTGGTGGTTGCTACCGCAGGGTTCGCCGTGAATATCGCCCTGAACTGGTTTCTTGTTTATGGGTTGGACTTATCAGTTGCCGGTTCGGCCATCGGCACCAGCATCGCCCAATGGGCCATGGCTGCCGTGTATCTGGTCATGGTGGGACGGAACGCGCGGCGACACGGTGTGTCACTGGGGGCGGATTGGCACGGCATCAGGGCCATGACCAAGGTGGGTTCCTGGTTGATGCTGAGGACACTGAGCCTTCGACTGGCCATTCTGGGAACGGTTCTGGTGGTGACCGCCCAAGGTCCCGTGAATTTGGCTGCCCACCAGCTGGCCATGACCATCTTTTCGTTCCTGGCGTTCGCATTGGATGCACTCGCCATTGCGGCCCAAGCGCTGATCGGCAAAGAGCTGGGCGCTGGAAACCCTCTGCGGGTTCGTGAGCTGACGCGGACCATGGTGCGTTGGGGGCTCGGCTTTGGGCTGGTCACTGGTGCGCTCCTGGCACTGGTTGCTCCTTGGGCCGGTTACCTTTTCACCCCTGATCCGGGTGTCAGATCGGTCCTGACTGTCGCCCTTTGGGTCCTCGCGGCCGGGCAGCCCTTGGCGGGCTACGTCTTCGTGCTGGACGGTGTGCTCATCGGAGCCGGCGACGCGCGCTACTTGGCCGTTGCCGGCGTCGTGAACCTGTTGGTGTACTTGCCGCTTTTGGCGGCCGTTCACCTGACCAGGCCCGACGGCGCGGCGGGGCTCCTCTGGCTATGGGCCGCTTTTGCGGTGGGCTACATGCTGGCGCGCGGCGTGACGTTGGGGCTGCGGGCACGCACCGACCGGTGGATGGTGCTGGGTTCACACTAAACTGGTGGGGTGACTCTTCCCTCGACCCCTGCCCAGACTTCGTCAGCTTTCGCGACCGAGCCCTGGAAACCTGTTCTGTTGCGCGCTGTGATTGCGCTCGTTTTCGGAGCGGTCACCATCTTCTGGACTGCGCCGTCGGTGCATGTCCTTGCGTGGGCCGTCGGGCTGTACCTGCTGGCCACCGCAGCGGCAGTGTGGAGGACCCGAGCGCTGCCGGCGGCAGTACCCGTGGTGGTAGCCATTGGGGGTCTAGGCGCCGTGGTCATGCAGTCCGACGCCGGGACTGCGCTCTCAGCCATGCTGGCGTTGCTGGTGCTTGGCCTCCTGGAGATGGTCCATGGCCTGAGGAAGCGCGATTCGCTGTCCCGGGATTGGCTCATCTCCGGTGTTGTCGGCGTTGGCACCGCGTTGATCCTGCCGTTCTTTGTCTCCCTGGGTGCCCATGCATTGCTGGGCACAGCCGGTGGGGGAGCGATTCTCACAGGCGTGCTGTGGGTCCTGTCAGCGCTGACGTTGAGGCACGATCTCCGGACGGGCCGGGCCGTGGGCATGCCGCCCGCTGCGCCCAGCGGTTCGCCTGAGGCCGTAAACTAGTAGTTGGACGTTCTACTCCTTGTAGAACTTTTGCAGACCGGCGGGAATGAACCGCCATCATTGGAGGAATGAAAGTGGCAGACCAGACACCAAGAGAGCCGCGCTCGATGCGGACCTCGGTCAAGGGACCGCTCATGTTCTCCGCGTTCTTTGCGGTAATAGCCTTCGTGGCTGTTCTTATCTTCGCTTCGGGCGGCAGCGCGCGGGCTCTTCGGTTCGATCTCGCCTTCACCGGCGCCGGGATCGCCTTTATCGTGAGCCTCGTCGTCGCAGCAATGTTGTCCATGAGCTACAAGGAAAACGCCGAGCACCTGGGTAAGGGCTCCGGAGTGCACCTCAGTTCCAAGCGGCCAAGTCACGGTTCGCCGAGCGCTCCGGGCGCGGCGGATTCGCCGGACAGGCTCGACGGCGGCAACTGACTCCCAGCGCTTTCCCGCTTCGGCGGGGGAGCGCTTTTTTGTTGCTGGTCGCCGAAATGATGGACCCGCCGGGGGTACCCGCTCAGGTGGCGTTGCCAGCCGAGCTGGCGTTGCCCGCCCAGCAGCGTGCTACCGGCCCAGCAGCCCGTCCGTGAGGCCGCCGTCGTCGTCGTCATCGTTTGGATCATCGGTGATGCCGGGTTCATCAGTGTTGCCGGGTTCATCGGTGACGCCGGTGGAGCCGGCTGCGGCCGACGTGCGCGGCCGGGTGACGAGGACGATGACCACGGCCGTCGCCAGGAAGGCCAGGGCCCACCACGGGAAGCCGGGGTCCAGGGACTGGCTGGGAAGTGTTTGCGCAGCATCTCCGCTGGGAGCATCGATCCGTTCGCCGCGGACCAGTAGCCGGTGGCTGTTGATGCCCTTGGGGGTGCAGGTGACCAGGGTGACCAGGTCTTTGCCGGGCACTTTCCGGAGGGCGTCGGTGTCTTCCGGAAGGACGGTGAGGATCTGGTCGACCTTGTAGTAGATCGTCTGTCCAAGAACCGAGATGGAGAAGACGTCCCCCTCTTTGGCCTTGTCCAAATTGTCGAACAGCGTGGCATTGACGAAGCCCGAATGCCCGGTGAGCACGCTGTGCGTGTCAGTGCCACCTACCGGGAGCCCGGAGCCGAAGAGGTGGCCTACACCCCTGGCGAGCGTGGCATCGTCGGTCCCGTGAAAGATGGGCAAGTCCGCGTGGATGGCGGGAAAGCTGATGCGTCCCATCATGCCTTCGGGACCAACGTTGAGGATGTTCTTGTAAGCCTCTGAACCTGCGCCCACGACGGTCTGTTGACCTTGCTCGTTCAATGAGTAGGGATCGCGCAGGGGCCCCGATGGTAATTCCTTGTTGAATTGGCGCGCCTCCGCCAAGAGGCTCTCTTGGGCGGAGGGCGACAGGCTGTGGACAGAGTCGGCGTAGCCGCTGATCTCTGTGGCATGGACCCGGTCGGAAAACCAAGCCGCGGCTGTGGGATACAGCAAGACGCCGACGCCCAGAAGGGTCGCAAGAACTATGAGGATGCGTTGTGTGCTCCAGCGGGCGCGGAAACGTTGCCGTGCGGGCAGCTGGGGGGCTTGGAGCTGTGTCATGGGAGATCCTGGGAGAGTGGGCATATCCGGGGAAACGAAGTGTGGAAGACCGCATGTTTGGCGTTCTTCCCCACTTCGGTATTCACACCGAGGACCGCTATTGGGGGGTCCTCAGGTACTAGCTGTTGGTGCTCCGGCGTGACCGTACGAACATCAGTGCTGCGCCGACGACCAGGAGGCCGCCTGCTGCGTAGAGAACGCCGGTTCCCACGCCACCGGTCAGCGGAAGCTGGAAGCCACCGTTGGACGGGATGTTCTTGACCTGGAGGTCAACGCCAACCGTGGTGGTTGCGGCGTTGATCAGGAATGAGACCGGCTCGGCCAAGAGTTCGTATCCTGCCGGAGCCGTGGTTTCCACCAGGTAGTAGGTGCGGTAGTTAGGCGAGCCCGGTGCCGCTGCAGCGCCGTTGGCCCAATCGGAGTAGCGGAGTCCGGAAAGCGTCAGCGTTCCGTCTGCACCAACGGTGAAAGTGGTCTTGCCGTTGAGGGTGATCGGGTTGGTGCCGGCCTTGGCGTCAGCCTGGTTGGCGTAGACCGAGAAGGAAGCACCGGACAGGGCTGCGCCGTTCTGGTCAACCTTCTGGAGGGTCAGCTCGCCCCACTTGGTGACAACCGGGGGAGTGACGATCGGGCCGCCGGGCTGCCCCGGAGTTCCGGTGAAGCTACCGGCATTCGGGTAAACCACGGCAACGTTCTCGATTTCACCGATGGTGTTGACGGTGGTGTTCACAACAACCTGGACGCTGGTGGCGTTGTGGGCTGCGAGGATCAGGCGGCCAGCCGGAGTGAAAACGACCGAGACTGTGTTGGTGGCTGCATCGAAGGCAACGGTGTAATCGGTGCCGTTGGTGATAACGGTTCCGTCAACCAGCGTGGCGGTTGCGCCAACGTAGGTCAGCTTGGAATCGAGCTTATCCGTGATTTTGTAACCATCGATGACGGCTTCGTTCGGGATATCACCGGTAATGGTGAAGTTGACTGCGTCGCCGAACTTGACTGCAGGAGCGTCGGTGACGGTCTTCTGGGCGCCCGTTACGGAGTTCTTCGGGTAGACGTTGACGTCGTAGATCCAGTTGTTCTTGTTGTCCGGATCCGTCAGCGGCACGGAAACCAGGAACGGAGCCGACGGCGTTACGCCCGCCGGGTAGTTCGTTTCAGTGACGAGGTACAGGCCGAGGGGCAGGGTGCTGAAAGCCGCAGTTCCTGTGGCGTCAGTGGTCTTGGTCTGGGCCGTACCCAGCGTGTATCCCGCGCTGGTGATGGAGCCTGTGGGGTTGGATGCCGAGAAGGAACTGCTCAGGTTGTTTGCTTTGTCCCATCCAGCATTGGTGGTCAGGTCGATGGTGTTGACCTGCTGGATGCTGAACTCGATACCCGCCAGCGGCTTGAGGCCGGTGGTGTCTACGGCAGTGCCGTTGTTGGGCAGGCCGGTGGGAGTGGTGGGGCGCTCGAACTTGTGAACGGTGATGGAACCGGTCTTGGTGCCATCGACCAACGGGGCTGCCGAAGCCGGAGCCACGGAGAACGACATTGCCAACACCGCCCCGGCAATGGTGGCGGCGGCGGTCTTCCAAAGACGCCGGGAGCTTTGATTACTCACTTCTATCCTCTTTCTTTTTGATGGTGCGATGCTCGGGAGCGATCATTGTTGGAGAAACGGTCCGGCCGGAACGCGGCGGACCGGGACTTGAATCAGGCGGTTGCTTTGTTGCGCCTGAAGTTGCTGGAAGCCATTGCTGCCGCGGTCAGGAGCAGGGCTGCTCCGCCGACCGTGAAAGGCCACCAACCCATGCCACCGGATTCCGGCAGCTTCAGTGCCGGAACGTCGCGGACGGTGACGAGATAGATGCCGTTGGTGCCGCTGTCACTTGCCGTGACGACACCTGACCCGCTTCCCTTGCCGATGGTCACGGCGCCGCTGGCGGCAACGGTGAACTGCACGGGTTCGGCCAACAGGTTGAAGCCTGCCGGCGCCTTGGTCTCTTCGAGCCAGTAGACGCCGGGTTCAATACCCTGCAGTTGGAACTGGCCGGTCTGTGACGCGATGGGAGCCACCGAGTAGGCCGGGAGTGCCGCACCAGGTGTTCCGTTGGCATCGCCCAAGATGGACCAGGTAGAACCTGCCATGGGCACCCACGTCGAGTTTGAGGCCTCGCCAACTTTCTCGAAGAGAATCTTGGCCGGCGTGTGATGGGTGGTGGAGCACTCCGGAGCCATCGGGGTACTGTTCGGTGCGCAACGGATCGGGTTGACACTGCCGGTCCCCGTCACGACATTGACCAACTGGGCGCTCCAAGCGTCCGACTTCACGGTGACCTTGTAGGTGAGGGTTGCCGTCTGGCCTGCCGGAAGCGTGAAGGGCTGTGTGGTCAATACTGTTGAGCCGGCCGCAGGATTGGCCACGGCTACAGGCGCTGCCGCCCCGATGGTGAGCTGAGCGGAGCCAGACACGAACGTCCCCTGGTCCAAGACATCTGCCAGGTTATCCGTGAGCACAACTCCCGTGATCTGGCCACGGTTGCTGGTGGCCGTCACGGTGTAGCTGATGGTGTCGCCGGGCTTGACTGACGTATTTCCCGTTGAGGTGGTGCCGTTGACGGAAGCGGTCTTGGCAATCGTCCACTGGGGATCCACCGGCGTGGTGACCGTTGCGGAACATCCAGCACCCGGGGCGGGAGGGCATGCCGTGTCCACCGTTGGAACCTGGGTGGTGGAACCCGCGACAGGATTCGGACCGCCGCCGGGCATGTTCGGCACCGATGACTGGGCAGCAGGAACGATCGTGGCAGTGTTGGCGATATTGCCAGTAGTACCCAAGGCCACGGTGCCCTTCACCGTGTAGGTGAGGGTGCCGCCGGTGTTGATGCGTACCGCGCCAGAGATGCTGCCTGTGCCGCTGGCCGCGTTGCAGGCCGTGGGACCGGCCGGGGTCAGATTCGATGTTCCCGCGGCCGTTACCGCGCACGTCCATGTAGCGTTTTGGATGGAACCGGGCAGCGGGTCCGTGAAGGTGGCATTGATGGCGTCGCTGGGTCCGTTGTTGTGGACGACGACGGTGTAGGTGATGGGTTGGCCAGGGATGTACGTGGTCAGGTTGGTGCTCTTAGTGATGGACAGGTCCACGACCGGCAAGACCTTCAGAGGTGCAGTTCCGGGTGAGTAGAGCCCCGTGATCGTGGGGAAGTTGTTGGTGCAGTTCGCGATTGCGGTGCCATCGTTAGCTACACAGCCGGAGTTGTTGTACACGCCGGGAGTGTTGCTGGTGACCGTCACTGTGATGGTGCAGGAAGCGCTGCCCTGTGCAAGGTTGCCGGTGACATCGACAGTTTTACCGGACACCGTCGCCGCGGTCCGTACGCATGTGCCGCCGAACGGACCGACCGCAGTGAGCCCGGTGGGCAGCGTATCAACGAAGTGCCAGCCGTTCTTTGCCATGAGATCGCTGGTGTTCGTGACCGTGTAGGTCAACGTGGTGTTCTGGCCTTGGTAGATGCTGGTCGGTTGGAAGGCTTTGTCTAGCTGAGGCGTGACGTCCACCAATTGCGGAAGGTCGAAGCCGACGTCGTTGCCGTTTCCATTCGCTGTCAGGTTTCGAACCCGGATTCCGAGGGTCGGCGTGGTGCCGGTCAGGGGGACCTGGATAGCACCGGACTGGAGCTTGGCTACGCTGAAGTTGCTGTTCTGGTACGAGATGGCCTTACTGCTGGGGTCCGTGCAGGGATCCAAGTTGGAACCCACGACAGTTGGCACCCCGTTGACGAGGATGGCGAATTCTTGGCTCGCATGGTTGGAGAAGCAACTGGTGGCACCGAAGATACCCGAGACGGCGTAGTAGTGGCCGGCAATGGTGGGAATGCTGTTCTTGGTGGTTTGCAGCTGGATGCCCGCAGTCTGAGTACCGCTGACGCTGTTGGTGTACTCACTGAGGATCTGGTTCTGGGCCGCTTGGGCGTCGGTCATGCCTTGGTAGAGGCCCATGGCGTGGGCCATCTTGCCGAGTTCGGTGAAAGCGGTGTTTCGCCCACATTCATCGTTGGTCAGGATGTTAAGCAGGCCACCATTGGTGGGCAGGGGAGTTCCTTCCCGCATGATCCAGCCATTGCATTCCTGGGCGCCCGGAAGCCATGCCGGATCAGCGGTGTACTGCTCGTTGGTCGCCGCCGCTCCTCCCACGTAGGATCCGAGCGGAATCGGCGCAGTGGCTGCATTGGCGCTGGAGAAGTCCTCGGTGTAAATCAACGTCCCTGGCTGCGTCACGCCGGGCGATCCGGGGGCTGCCGTGGCCGGCGTCGAGAGGTTGACGACGCCATAAGCGGTCATGCCAACCAAGACAAGAAGCATGCACGCCATGAGGCCAAGCACTGAAAGTCCAGGCCTGTCACCTGGCCCGCTATTGACACGAGCACGGACGTGCTCAAATTGCTTCCGCATGGATCTCTTCTCCCTGATGCCTTGGTGAGCGGCCCTCGCTGAGAGGACCCCTTTTTCTTCCGAGGGGTAGGTGAGGAGAGCGGGAGGTTCGTGTCGAAAAACAAATGTGACCTTAGTCACAAGGCGGAACTGGGGCGTTAGACCCTTCTACTCGCCGCCAGCAGCCTTTCTGGCCCGATATGCGGCTACGTGCGCCCGGTTGGCGCAGTTTCCGGTATCGCAGTAGAGCTTGGAGCGGTTGCGGCTGAGGTCCAGCACTACGGCGTCGCAATCGCCTGCGGCGCACACGCGCATTCGGTCCATTTCTCCACTGCGGATGACGTCCACGATTGCCATGGCGGCTTCGGTTCCCAAGCGGTCGGCCAAGGGGGCTTCCGGCGTAGTTGCGTGCAGGTGCCAATTCCAGTGGTCATGTTTGACTAGCTGGGGGAGCGCTTTTGCGTCCGTCAGCAACTTGTTCACAGCCATGGCGGCGGTGTCCTCGTCGGCACTCCACAGCGCGGTGAGTTCACTGCGAAGGCGCCTGACCGATCGCAGTTCGGCTGCGGATTTGATTCGGGAGCCGGTGAACTGCTCGGCGTCAAGGAATGCCTCCAGGTCTTCCACTGTGGCCAAAGAATCCCCACCATTTGCAGCGGTGTTGATGAGGGTGACGACACTGCGGAGGGCTACCTCGGTGTCAGGCGCAAAAAGCACTTTGACTCCTTACGAGTGTCGGGGGTACTGTCATGACCATAAGCCCACTTTACTCCTGACAGGAGGCTGCTGTGTCAGCTACGACGACGAAGGCTGGTGCACGAGGTTTCCTGGCATCGGGTCTGGGAATTGCCCTCTTCTCCTCCGCTGTTTTCGGGACGTCCGGCTCATTTGCCAAATCAATGCTGGAAACCGGTTGGTCGCCTGGTGCTGCCGTCGCCGTGCGGCTCACAGGTGCCGCGCTGATCCTGGCCATTCCCGGCGTCGTGGTCCTCCGAGGGCGGTGGCACCAGGTCAAGGACAACTGGCTCACTATCTTGTTGTTCGGCCTGATTGGGGTGGCCGGTTGCCAGCTCTTCTACTTCAACGCCGTCTCACGGCTGTCCGTGGGTGTGGCCCTGCTGCTGGAATATCTGGCTCCGGTCATGATCGTGCTCTGGCTCTGGATTGCCAGCCGACGCCGTCCCCGGCTGCTTACGGCAGTTGGCGCCCTGCTGTCGCTCGGAGGCTTGGTTCTGGTGCTGGACCTGGCCGGGTCCGTGAAGGTCGACTTCGTTGGCGTCTTGTGGGGCATGGCCGCGGCAGTGTGCTTGGTGATCTATTTCTTCATCACCGCCAAGGAAAACGACACTCTGCCGCCGTTGGTCCTTGCCGCTGCGGGCTTGATGGTTGGCGCCGTGGTGATATGGCTCTTTGGTTTGGTGGGGCTCCTGCCCATGACCTTCAGCAACACGGACACTACGCTGGGCCCATGGACCACACCGTGGTGGGTCTCCGTTGCCGGGTTGGTCATCCTGGCGACCGTGCTCGCCTACGTTTCCGGAATCATGGCCGCTCGCAGCCTAGGCTCTAAGGTCGCATCCTTTGTGTCCCTGACCGAAGTGCTTTTCGCAGTCATTTGGGCGTGGTTACTGCTCGGTGAATTGCCAGGGGGCATCCAGTTGCTCGGCGGGCTGTTCATCGTGGGCGGAGTGGTCTTGGTCCGCTGGGACGAACTACGGGGAGACAGGCGGACGGGCCGTGACGGCGCCCAAGCGCTCGCGTTGGACCACGCGAACGACGTCGAACCCATCCCGTCGGGGAGCGGAACCAAGCGCGGAACCGAGTAGCGGGGCGATATTACCCTGGTGGCTGTCTCCGAAAGGCATCTGCCGAACGACGCTGCCCGCCCCTCCCGCACTTTGCCGGCCATAGTTAGCATTGGACTATGTGCCGGAATATTCGAACCCTCCACAATTTTGAACCTCGAGCGACGTCGACAGAGGTGGAGGCTGCAGCATTGCAATACGTGCGAAAAATCAGCGGGACCACCAAGCCCTCGAAAGATAACGAGGAGGCATTTGCGGAGGCTGTGCACGAGATCGCGCATATCACCCAGCATCTGTTGGACTCGTTAGTGACCCATGCGCCTGCAAAGAACCGCGAAGAAGAAGCAGCAAAGGCCAGGGCCCGGGCAGCCGTCCGATTCGGGACGGCTTAAGGCTCCTGACCGGTTCGCCTGCCGGTTGGGGCCCTACTTCCCGAAGGCGCGCAGCCGAAGCGAATTCGCGACGACGAGCACCGAACTCGCTGCCATGGCTGCGCCCGCGATCATGGGATTCAGCAATCCGAATGCCGCCACCGGGATCCCGATTGCGTTATAGAAAAACGCCCAGAAGAGGTTCGTCTTGATGGTGGAGAGGGTTCTGCGCGACAGCTCAATGGCCTGCACCAGCTGGCCTAGATCGTTGCTCATGATGGTCAAATCGGACGCCTCAATGGCCACGTCCGTGCCCGAGCCCATCGCTATGCCGAGGTCTGATTGCGCCAGGGCGGCGGCATCGTTGACGCCGTCGCCAGCCATGGCGACGATTGCCCCGGATGCCTGCAGCTTCCGGACGGCCTCGACCTTGCCCTCGGGGAGCACGCCGGCAAAGACATCCTCCGGCAGAATCCCTACTTCGCCGGCGACGCGGGCAGCAACTGCGGCGTTGTCACCGGTGAGCAGTAGGGGGCGGATATGCAGGTCCTTCAGGCGTCGGATGGCCTCCGCGGAGCCGGGTTTGACGGAGTCACTCAGGCTGAGGATTCCCGCTGGGTAACCGTCGATTCCCACCCAGATGGCGGTGGCCCCCATGGCTTCCCGGTTCTGCAGGTCTTCGCGTTGCTCGGGGGTGAGCGCGATGCCATTCTCTTCGAGCCAGCCTGAACGTCCCACCACCACTGTCCGGGTACCTGTAGCAAGCGACACGACGCCCCGCACTCCACCGCCCGGCGCAGAGGCGAACGCTTCAATGCCCGGAAGCGGGCCGGCGTCGGGCATTTGCTCTTTCGCCGATGCGGCAATTGCGTGGGCAATCGGGTGCTCTGACGCCGATTCCACTGCTCCGGCGAGCATCAAAACCGACTCGGGTGAGTGGCCGTTCAGGGTCAGCGTGTGGCTTACGGCGAGCCTTCCGGTGGTCACCGTACCCGTTTTATCCAAGAGAATCGTGTCCACGTGACGAGTATCCTCAAGTACCTGCGGGCCCTTGATCAGGATGCCCAACTGCGCACCTCGCCCGGTCCCGGTCAGCAGGCCAACGGGAGTGGCCAGACCGAGGGCGCACGGGCAGGCGATCACGAGAACGGCTACGGCGGCGGTGAAAGCGGCGTTGAGGTCTCCGGAGAACACCAGCCACAGTACGAACGTGACGATTGCAATGCCCAGCACAATAGGCACGAAGACCGAGCTGATGTGGTCTGCGAGGCGGGCAATCGGCGCCTTACCGGTCTGCGCTTGGCTGACCAGCCGACCCATGTGGGCAAGCGTAGTATCAGCGCCGACACGCGTGGCACGCACCAGGAGGCGACCCGATGCGTTGATCGTCGCTCCCGTCACCGAACTGCCGGGTGCAACCTCCACGGGGACCGATTCGCCGGTTACCAAGGAAGAGTCGACGGCGGACAAGCCGTCCGTGACGATCCCATCGGTCGCGATCTTTTCGCCCGGCCGTACAACGAAAACGTCACCCACCATGAGCTCACCTGCGGGGATTTTCCCTTCTACACCATTGAGGAGAAGCGTGGCATCCTTGGCCCCGAGATTCAGCAGGGCCTTCAGGGCATCGCCCGCTTTCGCCTTGGCGCTCGCCTCGAGGTAGCGGCCAAGGAGAAGGAACGTGGTGACAACACTCGCCACCTCAAAATAGAGCTCTCCCGTAGTCATAGCTCCGGCGGATGGTTGTGCCGTCATAGTCGGGTCAGCGAAAAGCTGCCACGCGGAATACGCGTAGGCGGCGATGACGCCGAGGGAAACCAGGGTGTCCATGGTGGATGCGAGATGGCGTGCGTTAACGGCCGCAGCCCTATGGAAGGGCCACGCCGCCCAACTCACCACCGGCAGCGACAGTGCAGCGACCACCCAGCCCCAGTTGGCAAAATGAAACGCCGGTATCATCGAGACGAGAAATACGGGACCGGTCAGGATTGCTGCGGCAATCAACCGCGGACGGAGACTTGACGCTGCCGGCCCATGGTCCATGTGGTTGGCATGGTCCGTATGAATCGCTGAGTTGCCTTCATGAGCGACTGGCGGTTGGTGCTGGCGGAGGGTTGCCTTGTAACCAGTGGCGTTGACGGTATCAACAACTTGCTGGTCCGACACGGTATCGGGGACGGTGACGTGAGCGGACTCCAGGGGCAGGTTGACCGTGGCCTCTACGCCGTCGAGCTTTCGCAATTTCCGCTCGACTCGGTTGACGCACGAGGCGCAGGTCATGCCTTCAATGTCCAACTCGATAACTCGGGTTGCCGCAAGGCTGCCCGGTTCGCGCTCACCCACAAAAGCTCCTAAGCCTGGTTGGCAACTACCAGATAGCCTGCTTCTGCCACGGCCTCACCGATTTCTTCAGGCATCAGCGGTTTTGTTGACGTGATAGTCACAGTGGACAGGCCACCGGGGTTGAGGTCGACGGCCACTTCCTCGACGCCGTTGAGGGCTTCGAGTTCTTCGCTGACACTCGATACGCAGTGGCGGCAGGTCATGCCGGAAACGTTGACGTTGGTTTGGATGTGCTGGCTCATGGTGTACTCCTGGGCTGGGAAGGCTTGGTGGGGTCTGGGAAGGCTCGTCGAGCAGGGGACTACCGCAGCAGGCGCCCAATTGCGCCCGTGGCTTCTTTTACTTTGGCTTCGATCTGTTCGGCCCGCGCCTCCGGGTCTGCCTCGGAGGCGGCACCGACAACGCAGTGCCCGATGTGCTCCTCGACCAAACCCAGGCTAACCGCGTGAAGGGCCTTGGTGGCCGCGGCGACCTGCGTGAGGATGTCGATGCAGTACTTGTCTTCTTCGACCATCCGCGCAATCCCGCGCACCTGACCTTCAATGCGCTTCAGGCGCTTTAGGTACGCCTCTTTGTTGCTGGTGTAACCATGATGGGCAGCATGCTCCAGATCCGCTTCAATCACGGGTGCGAGCGGATGGCCCAGTTGCAGGTCCGGCGTGTTCATAGAGACAAAACTATACCCTCCGGGGGTATGACGCAAGTACCCCGGGAGGGTATAGATGGGAGGTTCGCCGAACCGCCGTCGAGCGTTTAGTACTTGCTGAACGTCGTTTGGACCTTACCGTCCTTTATCGTCACGCTCGCGTTCACGTAGAAAGAACTGGTCTCTGTTGCCGGCTTCCAATCGGGTGCACCGAAACCATAGGAGCTGTCTTTCTCGTAGCTGACCGTCGCCTTGCCGGCATTGTCTGTCTGGATGCTCCAACCCGACGCGTCGAACAGGTTCTTGGTAAGGCTTAAGGTCGGCTTGGTGGTCAGTGACCAGTGGAAGTTCCGCGCATAACTCGAGGCGTAGATGCTGAACGGACAAGTGGCCGGCTCTGCGTCCGTGGACTTGAGGCACTCCGTAATGTGCGCGTTGACCTGCGCCAAAGCCTCCGTTTTCAATGCATCGCTGGCCTCAACCTTCAGCTGTACCCCCGGCGGGGCTTGGGCTCCTTCCACCACAGTTACCAGAGCCGTGGACTTAGCCGCCGTCAAGTACTTCTCGGAGGCAGGCAATTGCACCGTGTACTCTCCAGGCAAGGCTGGAAGGTGTACGCCCGCGGAAGAGGAAGTGCCGCCACCTAATCCGAGGTTGAGCTCATAGCCGTTGACCAACACAGTCTGCACCATGCTGTCCGCGGAGATGGTCAACTGCCCGATCGGGGCCGCGTCCATCTTCCAGTGATCATCGAAGAGCTCCGGATTCGACTTGCGCAGTGTGTAGGTAGTCTGCTGCTTCCGGCCATCCTGGCGCAGTTCCGCTACCACCTTGGCTCCGTCCCCGGAGGTTTGGGTGGACACGATGTCGAAACCGTCGATGCGCTTGCCGGCTTTGGAGTACACCTCGTCGGTCAGCAGCGCTCTTTGATCGTTCGCCACGTTGGGATCCGACAAGGCAATCGCCTTGGATGCCTCGCCGTTCTGAAGGGCCTGCAGATAGTCCTTCACGGGTTTGTCGGGGCCGTTGCCGTCCTTGATCACGTTGACGGTGATGGCCCCGGCGACCAGCAAGACAACCACCAAGCCGATTCCACCCAGCACCAGGCCAAGCTTGCGCTTAGCGCCGGGAGACATCGGCTCCCGGGGAGCGACCGCCGTCGTCTGGCTGTTTTGAGCGTAAGGGTCAGCGTAGCTGGCCGTGCCCGGGTGGCCGGGCTGGCTTTGCTGGGGGTTCGGATCATCCTGAACCGGGCGACAGGTCCTGAGCCTCTCAGCTGCGCGGGCCGGGATGTAATTGCTGAGGATGGGTGCCAGAAAACGTGCTGAGGCCTCGGTTGCAGCGCCCCACAGCAACATGACAAAAGCCGTCCACCCAGCCAGGGCCACGCTGCCGGTGCCCGTCACCAACGTTCCGGCCTCAAAGGAGCCGGTAAGTGAGCTGAGCCAGGTAAGGAGCGCCCCTGCCACCAGGAATGCGCCGGGAAGGACGACCCAGTCCGTTACTTTTTTGGTGTCGGCCGGGCCGCGCCGGAGATACCAAAATATCGAGGTCGCCACTAGTGCAACGAGTGCCAGAAGCAACAGAAGCCAACCGGTCCACCCGGGGATGTCGAACTGGGTCAACCCGGTTCCAGGGCCAAAGCCGGTTTCAGATCCTGAACTGTTCACGGACGATGAGGCGGACGTGCTGAAATTCCAGGTACGAATGATGGGGCTCAGATGGCCGAGCCCGAGTAGGAAGAAGCCCGCCGTCAGTGCCCAGAGTGGCGCCGAGAACGTTGCTTGCCAGCCAAATTTAATCCCCATAGCCGTGACCGCAACCGGCACGGCGACCACGAGAAAGACACCAAAATGCACGCCTATTGCTGCCCCGGCATCGCGGATGATCGCGCGCACTCCGGTGGGCCGTCCCTGATGCCAAGTTCGCCCAGCCAAGCTCGCGAACGTTCCGACGACGAAGGCGGCTAGGACGGATCCAATGGTCACTGCGACCAGCGGCGCAACCTTCAGCTGCGGAATGGGAAATGAAATGCCGGTGATGGCTCCAATAACGTTGACCAACAACGTGAAGACCAAGCCTGTGGCTGCTGACTCCAGCCACATTCCCGCTGTCGTCGGAGCGGGTTTCCGCTTTGCCACAAACCTTCCGCCGACAAACAGAACCGCAATTGACAACGCCGTCAGCAACAGGGGCGTGGCAAATAGGCCAGCGGTGCCGTGCACATTCCCAAGAAATGGGACGGTCACATCGATTGTTGTGCCAAGTGCGCCAAGCTGGCTCATCACTACCAGCTGAGCAGCAAGCTGCATCATGATGGACCACGGCGACGGCGTCGAACCTTGCGGGAGCATCGAACTGGCTGGCACGTTGGTGTTGCCACCCTGGCTGATGGCGAGCCCTACTATGGCTAATACCAAAAAGGCGCACGCCACTACGTAGAGGGCCACATACGCGATGACACCCAGCAAAGCGGAAGGAATCAGCGAGCCTGCATCAAAACGTTGTGATTTCGCTGGTCCGGGCGCCGGATCTTCCGTAGCAACGGGCGCGTTCCCAAGCCCGACAGTCCCGGTGTAAGTTTGGTCCGATCCTCGACCCTCAGGGCCGAAACCCCCAATTTTCTCGTGTCCTGGTTCAGTCACATTTTCCCCCAATGTTTAGTTTTTCACTCAATTGGAAGAATACCGGACAGAAATACGACGACGGCGATCCCCAACGTTGTTGGGCGAATCGTTCACGTAGGTTTCCGTGTGGAGCATTGCGGGATTGGTCCGGGGCCCAGCACCTTCATGTCGAGTGCCGTCGGTGAGCGTCTTGAGCCAATCTTGACGTATTCCCCGGTATCGCTTGAGACGAGTTAGTCATACTCGAATCGTTCGGCAGAAGCCGGGACAAGCTGGGTGGTTGGTCTTGCAGTGGGCTGACTATCTCAGGTTCTCTTCTGTTGCATTCACGGAAAGCCTCTCCACCTCCCCCAGTCCATCTCTTGACGGGGGCCATCACGCGGGCGCGCGGCCGCCTGCCCATGGTGCCGCTGCCGCCGTCGTGTGCCCCAGGAAACTTAGTCAACAAGGCAACCGCACCCCGCTCGCCATCATCTATCGGCCGGCCATTTTCATTTTGATTTTCCGTGCCGACGTGCCCCTCGTGGGAGGGTGGAAGTGTCAGGTTATGCTCTAAGAGATGCTTGATCGTGTGTCAGAAACAGCAGAATCCAGCGCTAGTCTGACGCTTTTTGGGTAGGTGCTTGACGTCAGGCTGGGGTGTAACTGCACTGGCACGGTAGATGAAGTGTGCTGCACGCGTCCTCCGAAACTGCGTTCTGCGGTGGGTTGATGGCTACGCCGGCGAGATGATGACGCCTTCGCGATAGTCGAAAGCCTTGCGCTGGTGAGTGGTGTCGGAGATAACCCAGATGACAGTGCAGTCTTCGGTGATCGCGTCCACGCAGGCCCGGTATAGTTCGCCAACGGATTCCCTTACCAGGACGTTCTGGGTCGGCCGAAGCCCGGACCAGTTCTGAAGGGTCCGGGCTTCGGCGGTGCAGGCTGTTTCCATCCGTGCGCCTTCCTAAGGAGCTTCTGCAGGGCTATTGGCAGTGACAAAGGTGGAAACGGTCCGCGCTTCCAGCTCGGGGATGATATGTACAGCTCCGATGGTGAGGAAATGTTGCGTCTGTCGATGCAGATCAAAGTCCTCGGCAGTTTGGTAGCTCTCCAAGATGACAATCTTTCTCTCATCCTCGACTCCACGGAAGAATTGGGACTGCTGAAGGTTTGATTGACACTTTGCCTGTGAGGATTTGATCCTTGCGGGTGGAAGGATGTTCATCATGCCC
>NZ_JAWRXG010000229.1:0-266 GCF_046535135.1 Arthrobacter sp. SIMBA_036 | reverse complement strand
ACAAAGAACTTAATATTTACGGTTCTTCCCAATGGCAGAATAGTGTTGCGATTAATATTTCCAAAATATATTTCCGCAATACAAATGAGGCGAAAAGCATTAAAACGAACGGAGCGCGTATGATGGATGTTTATTTTGATGAAAAAACGTCAATCAGTCTGCTGGATGACTTTTCTATATCGGGAAGTCTTACCCACAATGCAGGAACATGGAATACCAATAATTATAAAGTAACTCTATATTCAGGATATATCGGTAATGATGGG
>NZ_JAWRXG010000228.1:0-266 GCF_046535135.1 Arthrobacter sp. SIMBA_036 | reverse complement strand
CAGCATTAACCACATTTCAAAGCTACTCAACTGCAGCCAGTCAGCCAATACAATTAGTTCAGCTGACAACGCAATGCCAAAACCAACACCGGCGAATAGTAATGGCGCGTGGTGAGCATGCCCCCGACTCTCAAGTAACCAGAGCGAGGCTGCAACCATAGAAAAAGCACTAAACACTCCAGCGATGAAACGTTCAGCAATAATAACCAGTGAAGGTAATGGCAGTGCCAGTAAAGCCATAAATACTGCAGTACCAATAATTGACC
>NZ_JAWRXG010000227.1:0-266 GCF_046535135.1 Arthrobacter sp. SIMBA_036 | reverse complement strand
ATCAGAATGCACTGATTGCTGCGGTGGCATCCCGGGCAAAGCGCATCATCGTCGTGCTGGAAAACGGTAGTCCGGTGACGATGCCGTGGCTCGCCAATGTGCACGGCGTCCTCGAGACCTGGTATCCGGGCGTGCGGGGCGGGCAAGCGATTGCCGACGTGCTGTTCGGCGACGTCAATCCTTCCGGCAAGCTCCCGATTACGTTCGCCAGACAGGAGGCCGATCTTCCTCAACAGGCTATCGGCGGGAAGGCATTGAACGTCGAG
>NZ_JAWRXG010000226.1:0-266 GCF_046535135.1 Arthrobacter sp. SIMBA_036 | reverse complement strand
TGTGTTTTCTTTAATAATTACGGATTTGAATCTTGTATTTGGAGTTTTTAAAAATGTGAAATTAAAATTCTGTGATTTTTCCAATGACTTTAATATGGAATCTCTCTTTAAAAAATTATCGGAAACAAAATAAGATTTTCCCTTATCTATAAATAAAGTAAAATCTTCAACCTTAGTATTAAGAATATCAGTTGAATCTGGTGTATATTCTAGTCTATATCCGAATGAATAATCTTTCTGCTGAGAAAAAAAGACTGAATAAGCAA
>NZ_JAWRXG010000052.1:0-420 GCF_046535135.1 Arthrobacter sp. SIMBA_036 | reverse complement strand
AGTATTAAATCGTTGTTCATTGCTGTGACCCCATCGGAATCCCAATCAAGGTTAGATAATACTATACTTAACTCCTTGTGGAGAATATCTAACTATACATTGGTTCTGTAAATTTCAATCAGAAGAAAGGAAATCTCATTTACCCCCTCTGTGGATTTTTATTGTAACTCATTTCACCCATATAAACTACAGCCCTGACTCCTCTTGGCCTCGACGGTTCTACCTTCAGGCAAATACCCCGGGCCTATTTACACTTCACTATCAATCCTCCATTAGGTCCTATCCAGTACTGTTTTCTGGAACTTATGCAACAGGTGTGTATCCCATGGGATACAACCCCTGTAATTATGAAATGCCTTGTTGATGACCCTATCCAATAGCTACAAAGAAAAGATCTGGTAGACGACGCCTTCAGCATTC
>NZ_JAWRXG010000225.1:0-266 GCF_046535135.1 Arthrobacter sp. SIMBA_036 | reverse complement strand
TCGCGAGGCGAGCGGTATTTCAGGGCTTTGTGCGGGTGGCGCTCATTGTAGTGTTCGAACGCGATAGCCAGACGCGAGAGCGCCGTTGGTGCGTCGGGCTTGTCCATATAGGCGACGTAATTGTGCTTCATGGTCTTCACGAACGATTCCGCCATGCCATTGCTCTGCGGCGAACGGACCGGTGTGGTCAGCGGCTCAAGACCCAGTTCGCGAGCGAAGCTGCGCGTGCGGTGGTCGATGTAGGCCGAGCCGTTGTCCGTCAGCCA
>NZ_JAWRXG010000224.1:0-266 GCF_046535135.1 Arthrobacter sp. SIMBA_036 | reverse complement strand
AGTCAGACGCGTTCATGCGAGCCACGGTTGCTTTACATGACAACTCCTGCTCTATCGATTCGGCTTGCTCAGATAACTTATCTGCAATAGCTTTTATATAGTTATCAACGTTTTTGCGACCGAAGTTCTTATTCAAGTCGGCTAACTTGTCCAAATGAAGCATGAGCATGGCTACGGGTAAGCGTTGTTCGCGGACACCGAAATGTGCAGATAAGCGCTCTAGAATAAATTGACGATTGTAAACGTCAGTAGCCTGATCCTTATAC
>NZ_JAWRXG010000051.1:0-421 GCF_046535135.1 Arthrobacter sp. SIMBA_036 | reverse complement strand
CTGCATGCCGTGCTGCACAGCACGTCGTGGCGTGTGTCGAAGCCCGTGCGCATGGTCGGCTTTCCGCTGCGCAGATTGACCTCTGCAATCCGTGAACGCAGGTTGCTGCCCGGCATCAAGGAGCGAATCAAGGGCGTACTCAAGATCGGGGCGGCTGAACTGGCGAAGCGGCCGGCATTGAAGCGCGCGGCGCTCAGGTTGGTGCGGATGAGTCCGGCGCTGGACCGTCGACTGCGCGCCGTCGTGACACAGTCGGCCAGCGCTGCAGTCGGTTCTCCTGCGTCTCAACGCGCGTTGCCCGAGTCGGCCCGTGAGGTGCTCGACGCGCTTCGGGCCGCCGCGCGTGCGTCCGAATCCCGGTGACGATGCGCGTAACCGAATAGATGGAACTGCCGCGCACGCGAACAGTGTGCCGGTAACA
>NZ_JAWRXG010000223.1:0-266 GCF_046535135.1 Arthrobacter sp. SIMBA_036 | reverse complement strand
ATCAGCATCGCGACACCTTCGGGGTCGAGCCGATCTGCAAGGTCTTGCGGATTGCCCCGTCGGGCTACCGACGCCATGCAGCACAACTTCGCGATCCGTCGAAGCGCTGCGCCCGCGCGAAACGCGATGAGCTTTTGCAACCGGAGATCAAGCGTGTCTGGCAGGCCAACATGCAGGTCTACGGCGTGCCGAAGGTCTGGAAGCAGATGAACCGGGAAGGCATTGCAGTGGCACGCTGCACGGTCGGACGGTTGATGAAACTGCAG
>NZ_JAWRXG010000222.1:0-266 GCF_046535135.1 Arthrobacter sp. SIMBA_036 | reverse complement strand
AGAGCCTCCGGTTTGAGCATTACTCGAAGCAATAAGTATTAATACTCCTCTTAAAATAAATTCACTTTACGGAAACCCATAAAATATACATTGAAAATACCTGTAAGTTTGGGAATAGAAAACGATCTTAAAAACAAATACCGCCTATTATAATAAGTCCCGTTTTTTAAGAAAAAATGTATATTTGCCCCCCTGAGATCAGGAGAAAACTTAAGAAATACAACCGTGTTTAAAGAAAACAAAAGATTTTATTTTAGAATTGATAC
>NZ_JAWRXG010000221.1:0-267 GCF_046535135.1 Arthrobacter sp. SIMBA_036 | reverse complement strand
CCCGCGACGCTCACGGCGGTGCCGTGGAAATGCTCGACAGCTACCTGTATGGCAGTTGGCAGGTTGCTGACAGGCCCTTCAACCTGCGCCTCGGGCGCCAGGTGGTCTACTGGGGCGAGAGCGTCTACAACGGCAACGGCATTGCCTCGACCATGAGCCCGATTGATGCCAGCAAATCCAACGTGCCCGGGGTCGAGATCAAGGAGCGTACCCTGCCGACCGGCCAGCTGTTCGCCTCCTACAGCCTCACCGACGCGCTCGACCTGC
>NZ_JAWRXG010000220.1:0-267 GCF_046535135.1 Arthrobacter sp. SIMBA_036 | reverse complement strand
CCTCCGAGCGGATCGGCAGGAAGCCTGAAATGACGGCGCCGGGATCGAAGGCGACGGCGTCGCCTGCGTGGTCGGCCATGGCAAGGGCCATGTCGATGCGCGCATCTGGGGCGATCGCATCGCGAAGGGCGAGCCGTTCGGTTCGCAGATCCGCCTTGAGTTGCTTGAAATCGGTCAACATGCCGCAAACCATAAACCGCTGACAGGCCAATGCAATGCGTGAAAGCGGCGTTCGCTTTGCCGATCGGCTAGATGACGATGCTCGAG
>NZ_JAWRXG010000219.1:0-267 GCF_046535135.1 Arthrobacter sp. SIMBA_036 | reverse complement strand
GCGCGTCAAAAAAATAGCGGTAATAGGGGCACGCGCACCAGCCTTTTGCATGTGGAGAGGCTCATGAACATCCGCTCGGTTTGCCGGGTACTGGTCACGGCCCTGATCGCTGGAATTGCGCTCCCCGGTTGCACGACGGATCTGTCCGCCCCGTCCTACGAGAAGGCGGCGGAAGAACCGCACTACGATGGACCGCCGAAAGTCATCTACCGGATCGACGATCACCGTTTCGTCTCACTGGAAAACTACGACCGCTGCTATGGTGAC
>NZ_JAWRXG010000218.1:0-267 GCF_046535135.1 Arthrobacter sp. SIMBA_036 | reverse complement strand
AATGAAAATGAAGAGGCACTACCGCTTTTTTTGGAGTATTATCAGTATGAAAAGAAAAGAATGACTACTGCTGATAAAAATGTGAAAAGCTATATTGGTGCTATTTTTTCAGTAGCCAATTGCTATAATAGAAGCAAACAATATACAAATGCTCTGCATTATATCAATCTGGGAATTCAAGAATGTGAAAAATATAAGGACTATACTCACTATCCTTATTTTATATCAGGTTCAGGTATTGCTAATTATTATCTAAAGAACTATAAA
>NZ_JAWRXG010000217.1:0-267 GCF_046535135.1 Arthrobacter sp. SIMBA_036 | reverse complement strand
CGATGAAAGCACTTGATGCGCGCTGCGCAGAGAGAAGCGGACCGGATTCGCCGTGACGCGATGGCGTTTATTCCCGGACCGAAGGATCGATGCTGCAAGACTCGCAGCAAGATTCGCGCTTGTGCAACGAGGTTCGGCGTGACGACTTCAGCGTTGCTAGCTGCGCGTGAAGTTATGTTCTAGTGCATCGGCGCGCGATGCGCACGGAAAAAATGCGGCACGCCGCGGAAAACGTACGTGTGCTGTCACCGGATAACCCGTCTAGAA
>NZ_JAWRXG010000216.1:0-267 GCF_046535135.1 Arthrobacter sp. SIMBA_036 | reverse complement strand
GTGCTTTATTCTCAGGCTGCTTCTTGAGCCACTTCATATACTCTCCGTAAGACGCCGGCTTTTTCAAGTTAATTTCTTGCTGATTTCTTAACGTAGAATATATAGCAAAAAGATCGTTTATAATAATGCTGCTGCACCAGCCATCCATTAGTATGTGATGGGAACTCCAAATCACTTTATGTTCTTGCTTACTCATCTTTATTACTGATAATCCTATTAAGAAATTTTCACTTAAATTAAACCCTTTTGTTCGATCTTTGAATTGGA
>NZ_JAWRXG010000215.1:0-267 GCF_046535135.1 Arthrobacter sp. SIMBA_036 | reverse complement strand
CCCAGCTGTCGGCCCAGCGCACGACAGACCATGTCAGCCACAGGGTAATAGCGATCGGCGCGCAGATGATGAGGCCCGCGAGGAAATTGTTTCTGATGCGCGTTGCAATCGGCAAACGGGGAATCTTGTTCGTCATCGCTGGCGATGAACTCCCTTGAGTCTATCGGCTTTCGTGATCCGGCGCTCCCCTGTACCTTCGAAACGAAGCTGCCAGAATTCGGTTCCCCGGACAAGCCTCGTCCGGGGATTTCCAGGTTCACTCCACCG
>NZ_JAWRXG010000214.1:0-267 GCF_046535135.1 Arthrobacter sp. SIMBA_036 | reverse complement strand
CCTGGGAAACAACAACAGACACCAATATTGGTTTAGACCTTTCTGTTTTGAATAACCGAATTAGGTTTACAGCAGATGCTTACAGAAGAAAAACTACAGACTTGATTTTCCCTTATGTAATGGGAGAATTGGTAGCGCCAATATATAGAAATGCCGGAACCTTAGAAAATAAGGGATTGGAATTTTCGTTAAATACCGTGAATATTAAAAATGAAAACTTTACATGGAATACTTCATTTAATATCTCATTTGCTAAAAATAAGGTAG
>NZ_JAWRXG010000213.1:0-267 GCF_046535135.1 Arthrobacter sp. SIMBA_036 | reverse complement strand
GGATTGCCATAAATGACTGCGCTATGTCGGTGTGTCCGGCGTCAAACTCCAGACGACGGTGACTGATAATGTCGTAGGCCTTGAGTACCAGGGCGTTTTTAACGTTGGGGTTGTAGACAAACTCCCGGACGGCTGGAAAAAACGCTTTCACGTTCTCGTAAACCCCGTGGCCGACACCTGTCGAGTCGATGCCGATGTAGGTCACGTTGTACTGCTCGGTCAGTTTTTTGATGGCGTCAGCCTGGGCGCGGAAGTCCATCCCGCGCC
>NZ_JAWRXG010000015.1:0-51197 GCF_046535135.1 Arthrobacter sp. SIMBA_036 | reverse complement strand
GGCTTCGCCGGGGTCTACATCTCCGGCGCGGTCCTGGCCAACGATCTCGGCCTGCCCGACATCGGCCTGACCACCCTCACCGAGGTCGCCACCCGGGCAGGGCAGATCGCACGCATGACAGACCTGCCCTCCCTCGTGGACGCGGACACCGGCTTCGGTGAACCCATGAACGTGGCCCGCACCGTCCAGGAACTCGAAAACGCCGGGCTGGCCGGCCTCCACATCGAGGACCAATTCAACCCCAAACGCTGCGGCCACCTCGACGGCAAAAACGTCGTCGACATCGACACGGCCGCCAAACGAATCCGTGCCGCAGCCGATGCCCGCAGGGACCCGAACTTCCTCATCATGGCCCGCACCGACATCCGCGCAGTCGAAGGACTGGACGCGGCCAAGGACCGGGCCCGCGCACTCGTGGACGCCGGGGCTGATGCGATCTTCCCCGAAGCCATGCGCGACCTCTCCGAATTCCAAGCCATCCGCGACGCCGTGGACGTGCCCATCCTGGCCAACATGACAGAGTTCGGCAAAAGCGACCTCTTCACCACCGAACAACTCCAGAACGTCGGCGTGAACATGGTCATCTACCCCGTCACCCTCCTCCGCATTGCCATGGGCGCGACGGAAGGGGTGCTCGACACTCTTAGGAGCTTGGGAACACAAGAAGTGCGTGTGCCACAGATGCTGACCCGCGCACGCCTATACGAACTCGTCGATTACGAGGCATACAACAAGTTCGATTCGGGCATCTTCGACTTCGAAGTGCCAGCCATATTCAGCCCGACAATGGAGTCGCGATGACCCTTCAGCAAGAAGCAGTAAACACATCACAGATCCGTAAGGGGCTGGCGGGAGTTGTGGTGGACTACACCGCCGTCTCAAAGGTCAACCCGGACACCAACTCGCTGCTCTACCGCGGCTATCCGGTACAGGAACTTGCAGCCAAATGCAGCTTCGAAGAAGTCGCCTACCTGCTGTGGAACGGCGAACTGCCCGACGAGGCCCAGTTCGCCGAATTCAACGCCCGCGAAAGGGCCAGCCGGACACTCGACCCGGCGCTCAAGGCCATCATGGACGCCCTCCCTACCACGGCGCATCCGATGGACGTGTGCCGCACGGCCGCATCCGTGATCGGTGCCCGGCATCAGCTGGCCGAGGACTCGTCGCCCGAAGCGAACATGAAGAAAGCGATCGACCTGTGGGCTGCCATGCCCGCCGTCGTGGCGTATGACCAGCGCCGCCGCCGTGGCCAGGACGTCATCGAACCACGCGAAGACCTGGACTACTCAGCGAACTTCCTCTGGATGACGTTCGGCGAAGAGCCTGTGGATGAGGTGGTGGAGGCTTTCAACGTCTCGATGATCCTGTACGCGGAACACTCCTTCAACGCCTCCACGTTCACCGCACGCGTGGTCACCTCCACCCTCGCTGACCTGCACTCGGCTGTCACCGCAGCCATTGGCGCCCTCAAAGGCCCGCTGCACGGCGGAGCCAACGAGGCCGTCATGCACACCTTCGACGAGATCGGCATCCGCAGCGAAGAATCGCTCGAGGAAGCCGCCGCCCGGGCCAAGACCTGGATGGAGGATGCCCTGGCTCACAAGAAGAAGGTCATGGGCTTCGGCCACCGCGTCTACAAGCACGGCGACTCCCGCGTCCCCACCATGAAGGCCGCGCTGGATAAGATGATTGCCCACTACGGCCGGCCAGAACTGCTCGGACTGTACAACGGCCTGGAGCAGGCCATGGACGAGGCAAAGGCGATCAAGCCCAACCTGGACTACCCCGCCGGACCGACCTACCACCTCATGGGCTTCGACACCCAAACCTTCACACCGTTGTTCGTCGCCAGCCGCATCACCGGCTGGACCGCCCACATCATGGAACAGGTGGCCTCCAACTCGCTCATCCGTCCCCTGAGCGAGTACAACGGCGTAGGCCAGCGATCCGTATAACTGCATACGTGCAGCCTAAGTTCCTGCGGTGAGGCGTCGGATGATCACTGGGATCATCAAATATTCGCAACGTATGTGACACCTCACCGCAGGTCGCCTCATCGAACCAAACGTATCTTCACGCATCTCCGGACAAACGGTGCTTCAAAAGGCTGGCACCCTGACTACCGAGGCAAACCCAAAACCGAGTAGCCTTTGGTCGGATCGGGGAAAGCCGATCGAACGGTTACAAATTGCTATAAATGGAGCTCCAAATGAAACGGACAATGTTCAAGTCGAAAATTCATCGGGCCACGGTTACTCATGCGGACTTGCACTACGTCGGTTCGATTACTGTCGACCTAGACGTCTTGAACGCGGCCGATATTCTTCCGGGAGAGTTGGTCGCCATAGTCGACGTTACAAACGGTGCCCGTCTGGAGACGTATACAATCGCTGGAGAACGCGGCTCCGGTGTGATAGGCATCAATGGTCCGGCAGCCCACCTGGTGCAGGAAAACGACATCGTTATCCTGATCACCTACGCTGAAATGACTACAGAAGAAGCCGAAGCCTTCAAGCCTCGGGTCGTCCATGTAGACGACAGGAACAAGATTGTTCAGTTAGGAAGCGACCCGGCAGAAGCCTTCACACGAGGTCTCCTACGTCCACCCCACGCCCTAGACAACGCCGCGCTTTGAGCCAGACATTCGGTTTACCACTCTCTAGGTGTGCCTGAAATATTTTGGTGCCTGCGGTACAGCCCCGCATCCGTCGCAGCCTGGGCGGCACGGGTATTCAGCGGGGACCATGTGACGCTTGTCCAAGAGGCCGACATTATCATCAGTTCTCGATGGATCGCCGTGGAGCACATTTCCGCAACTCATGAATTATGCAGCGTTGAGGATCAGCGTGCCCACGGCCTCAGCCAAGGTCAACGGCACCCCAATCTGACGTCCGGCAGCGCCCAGTAACACGTCAGGGTACAGCCCTGCGATATCATCCTTGCGCGGTCTTTTAAGAGCCCACTGCATGAGTCGTTCTCCATCACCCACAACACCAAAGTCAAGCACTTCTTGACCTCCGAACGGCAAATCCAACAGCTTGGCAAGGGATAGCTGTTCGAAACCATGCAATTTTTCAGATGGAGCATTTCATGGAATACGCTGCGGCCTCTTAAGGAAAATCAAAATACTGTCCCGAAATGCCTGATACTTCGTGGAGCAGGGGCTACTAGCGCGCTGGTCAACCTACTGCGAAGAGGTTGACCAGCGCGACTTGGCCTGATACGTTGCGGCGGGGTCGCGAGTTCCAGTCCTTCTGGCCCGGCCCATAGAGCAGTCATGTCGCATCCCTCGCTTAAGGGTTCCAGACCGTGCGCTTCGGAGCTTCCGGCGTCCTACTGCCTAGCTGTTGCCGGACTTTACTGCCGACCGATGTGGGCATAGGTGGCCGGCTTGGTCCGCCGGTAAACCACCGCGAGAGCGATGCCGAGCACGAATAGGCCGACGATCAGCGCCATCAGAATGGTTGCCAAGACGAAGGAGCCGCCCACCAGGAGGGGGAAATTGATCCCCGCGAGGATCAGTCCGGCTCCCAGACCGATGAGTGATACGGCCGGTAAGACGACCCTGCTCCACACAGAATGCTGCTGGCCATGGCGACGCAGGTAGACCGGAACTGCGACTCCTGTCACGAAGATCACGCCTAGGATCACGAAACTGGTGATGCCGAGCAGAGCCGTATAGAAGTCAATGGCCCCTATACCCGTGAAGATCACTGCGAGGCTTACAACCAGGCCTGCACCGCTAATGGCCATAGACGAGACGTGCGGAGAGCCGTGGCGGGGGTGCACCATGCTCAATTTCCGCGGAAGGATTCCGTCGGCACTCAAATTAAAGGAATATCTGGCCGAAATATTATGCGCAGCGAGGATCACGGCAAAGGTACTCGTATTGACGAGGACGGTCGCGGCGTCCGCGAGGACTTTCCCGCCGAAAGCCTGGAGGCTGTGCGTCATTGAACCGGTTGGGTCCTCGGTGGCGGCTTCAACGACCTTATCGAGACCGATCGAGTTGAGGAACAACAGTGCGGAAAGGCCGTAGACGACAGTCCCCAAGGCGATGACGGCATAGGTGACGCGGGGAATCGTTCGGCTGGGATCCCGGACCTCCTCACGGAACAGGACGGTCACCTCGAAGCCTGCAAACATCCCGAGAGCGAAGAGCAACCCCAGAGGGAAGGACCCATCGAACCAGTGCATCGGGCTCAGCGGTGCAACGGAGATGCCCTCATGGCCGGCTCCCCCATTGACGAAAACAAGGGCATCGTAAGCGACCACGATGACGACCTCAAGGAGCAGGAAGATAGTCAGCACCTTTGCTGACAGTTCGACCTTGAAATAGCCGAGGATTGAGCTGGCAGCCCAGAAGATGCTTGCCCAGACGTACCAAGGGAGGTTGGGCCCGTAGAGCATGCCATGTACCAACTCGCCCATGACGACACCCCCGAACACGACGCTTCCGGCATAGGCGCAGAAGTAGCCCAGGAGTGCAACCAGACCGGAGCCAAGGCCTATTTCCCGGCCGAGTCCGGCGGTGATCATCGAGTAGAAGCCACCGGGCTTCGGCATGATTTTGGACATTCGCGTGAAGCCGACGGCGAAGGCGCCCAAGATGGCCCCAGCAATGATGAACGACACTGGCGTTCCCAGGCCTGCCCCGCTGCTCACCATGATGGGGATGGCCCCGACGACGACCACCAAAGGGGCGTTGTACGCCACCACGCTGAAGAACAGCGAGAGGAACCCCATGTTGCCCTTGAGGTGTGGCTGGCTCTGTGGCGGCGCTTTCGTATCCACTGAACTCAATAGGTCCATATTCGATCAGTACCTTCCTAGAAGTAATAGTCTTCCCCGAGACAGGGCCGCGCCTTCAGCGCGGTCCGACATGAGCGGCTGCTCCTTAGGCGCGCGTGGCGAAGTTACACCTGCTTACTCAGTTGTTGGGACGTCCATCACACGCCGATGGTCTGACTACGATGTTCGCTGCTTGGTCATCTGATCGTCACTAGTTGTTTTACCAACGAGCCGTCAGGACTTTGGCCTCTTCCCAATCACGAACACCCCGGCCCCGTTATCGGTTCTGCCGGTTGGGGCGGCTTTGTCGTCGCCCCGACCGAGTCGCTGGAATACCCCCAACTCCTGCTGGTTCGATTGGCTATAGCACCACTATCCGAAGCGTTGCACTTGGGAGAAAGTCAACTCATGCGGCTGACGTGAAGGTGTGAGGTTCCGCGCACTGGAGACGACCACCTCGAGAAGAAAGGCCGACCAGGTTGAAGGCAAACGGGACGGCGCTTGGTCGATCTGCCACTCTTGCCCGCGACTACTCGCCAACAAAAAGTATCCGCTCCTAGTGACCCGACTACATCCAAGGGGTGGGTAGGGACACTGAAACAAGACCAAATTCTTGCTGGCAGATTGGTTAAAGCACCACTACCCGAAGTGTTTCAACTTAGTGCAGAATCAATGCGCACTGCAGGATTGAAGATGCGGTTTTGGCCTCGTGGAGATGGCGGAGCCGAAATCCCTCTGAAACCTGGCCATGGGCCACACAACATACAGCCGTCGAATACTTAGGCCTAAGGAGACGACCTGAGGGTACGCTCGCAAATCGAAGCCGGCGAGGCGCGTAAGCCGATCCTACGATGGACGGCAGCTACCATCGCCAGGGTGCTTGGTGTTGGTTTCTCAGTGCTTGATAGCTGAGCGCCAGCCTTCAAGTATTGAATTCGACGCCGACCACGACGGCGCAGTGTTCACGCGACCTCGAGACAAGATCTCGATCACCTTGAGAAGAAGAAAGGGTGTTTCACCATGACCCATACGCAGGTAGCTGCAATAGAGCTCGAACTGGTGGATCTAGATCACTGGGGAATGATCACTAATGACGAAGACTTGGCGAACACGTTGCCGCTCAAAGACATAGCCATGTACGAGTTGTCAGAAAACGACACGGTGTCGGAGTACCGATTGACATCCGAGTCGTCGCCGCAGGAGGGCATTCCCGCAGGGAAGTATTACCACTTCCGCTGGACCAGCCACACCGTCTATCCGGGCGTGACGAGCAGTGTCTACCTTTACCTGCCGCACGGTGCCGAGGAGGCCGAATCGGTCAACTTGATGATCTGCCTGGACGGCCTGGAGTACACAGGAGAGAAGGTTCGAGCCACGACAGTGCTGGACAATCTCGTCCATGCGGGTGAGATTCCCATGACCGTAGGCCTGTTCCACAACCCTGGGGAGACGGGACCGGGATATCCGATCTATGGTGGGAGCACCAACCGCGCTGTCGAGTACGACACCGTAAGCGGAGACTTTGCCCGCTACCTCGTAGAGGAACTCTTTCCGGTCATCCGGACGAAGGTCAGGCTCACGGACGACCCCAAGGGCCGGGTCATCTGCGGCTTCAGCTCCGGTGGTGCAGGCGCCTTCACCGCTGCCTTCCACCGCCCCGATCAGTTCGGGAATGTCATCTCTCACTGCGGCAGCTTCATCAACATCCTGGGCGCGAACAACCTGCCCAGCATGGTCCGGCGCGCCCCGCGTAAGCCTATCCGGGTCTGGCACCAGTCCGGACAGCGCGACGTCGACATCGTCTACGGCAACATCCCCATCGCCAACCACGACCTCGACGCTGCCCTGAAGTATCGCCGCTACGATTCGATGTTCGTGTTCGGAACCGCCGGGCACACCCTCGGGCACGCCGGCGCGGTGTTTCCCGAGACACTCCGATGGATCTTCCGCGACCAGGTTGAAGACAAATGAGCCAGGACACAAAAGCTGAAGGAACGAGGGTCATGAACGCGGATACTGACACCCCAACATCAGTGCAGGTAGACTTGGACGTCCCTGCGCGAATGCGCGACGGCGTCGTCCTGCGGGCTGATGTGTACCGACCTCGTGGCGAGGGTCCGTGGCCGACCGTGGTGGTGAGGACCCCTTACAACAAGGCTGATGCGGCAGAGAACGCGTGGAACGGTTTCTCTGCCGAAGAGGTGTGCCGTAATGGTTTCATCATGGTCATCCAGGACGTCCGGGGCCGGTACGCCTCTGAAGGCGTCTGGGAGCCCCTGCGACATGAGGGGCAAGACGGTGCCGACACCGTTGAGTGGGCCGCCGAGCTTCCGGGCGCGAACGGTAGCGTGGGAATGGTTGGGGGCAGCTATTGCGGTCATACCCAGTGGCGCGCCGCCATTGAGCAACCGCCGGCGCTAAAGGCGATCACACCGTTGATGACCTGGTCGGAGCCGCGCGAAGCCCTGGTCGCCCGCGGGGGCGCCACACAGATCTCGGTCATCACGGGGTGGTCGATGGCTGCCGGCTTCGACTGGTTGTCCCGTCAGGGCCTGAGCGATGCAGAACTTGCGGATCGCGTCGCCGCGCTGACGGAAGAGATGGAGAATCTTGAGAAGACGGGCTACTGGGGGCTCCCGGTTGCTGAGCTGCCAGTCATCCACCGGAACGGGCTGCCGAGGTTCGTCGACCCCGGTGACGCCGACGACGTCGAGGCCACTCAGCACATGCGCGTCGCGGGTCAGCATGCGCGCGCACAGGTCCCCAGTTTTCACACGGGTGGCTGGTTCGACAGCTGCGTGCAGGGAACCCTCGACGCCTTCATGGCGATGCGCGACCTCGGTCTCGAGTCGCAGCTTCTGGTCGGCCCGTGGACACATACAGACTTCGGAAACGTGATCGGGGCGCTTGACTTCGGTGCGGCGTCGTCGCGGGACGCAGCGGTGCATCCTCATGGAACCTGGAGTGCCGAGGTATTGGCGTTCCTGCGGCGCCACGTCGCCGGTGACGCGCAGGTGAAGCGCACAGCCCCGGTGCGGATCTTTGTGATGGGACGCAACGCGTGGCGCGACGAGGAGACGTGGCCGCTCGAACGCGCCCGCACCGAACGTTGGCACCTGCACGCTGGCGGTGGCCTGAGCACGGCTAAGCCCCAGGACAGCCGTCCTAGTGAGGTTGACTACGACCCCGCCGACCCTGTGCCCACGTGGGGTGGGACGGTCGGCCTCGGCCCCGGGCGGGGCCCTGTCGACCAAGCGCCAGTCGAGGCGCGTGACGACGTACTCGTCTTCACCTCAGAAGTACTCGAGAAAGATCTCGAGGTGACGGGCCGCGTCAGGGTGAAGCTGCACGCGCAAAGCTCCGCGCCATCGACCGACTGGGTCGCGCGCCTATGCGACGTGGACCCCGACGGACGTTCCCTAAACCTGACCGACGGAATTCTCCGCCTGGACAGCGGTGCAGACGAGCCCCAGGAGATCGAGATCGATCTTTGGTCGACCAGCAACGTGTTCCTGGCCGGTCACAGGATCAGGGTGCAGGTCACCAACAGTTGCTTCCCTCGGTGGGACCGAAACCTCAACACGGGTGACCAGAGGGGGACAAAGTTCGTCACCGCGCAGCAGCGGCTTTACCACGACGCTATCCGTCAGTCATACGTCGAGCTCCCCGTCGTCCCGGAGGACAAGAAACCTTGCGACGCGTAGGTGAGGTCAGAAGTCAGTCCTATTGCGCGCGCTATGCAGCGCAGTAGGACTGACTGGCTTTTGGCGGGTTCAAACCCAGTGCGTGAAACTATCCACCGTCTGCCGCGGCGTAACCAGTGTGTTCACTAGGGCTGATTCATCGGCGTAGCCAAAGGACATGCCGCAGACCAGCGTCTCGTCTGCACCAGCTCCGATGATGGGCATAATGGTCCTCGCATAGTGGTTCCAAGCCACTTGGGGGCAGGTGTGCAGGCCCCGAGCCCGCGCCATGAGCATGATGTTCTGCAGGAACATGCCGTAGTCGATAAGTGAGCCTCGCCCCAACACCCGATCGACCGTGAACATCAGTCCCACTGGGGCATCGAAGAAATGATAGTTGCGCTGCAGCTGGGCGTGCATCTTCTTCTTTTCGCCCCTGGCGATGCCGAGAAGACCATACAAGCTCCAGCCGTTCTGACGCCGCCGCTCCAGGTACGGAGAAACCCATTCTGCCGGGTAGTAGTCGACCTTCTCGCGATACTTTTCCGCCAGTCCAGGATCGGCGTAGACAGCGTCGTCCACCGCGCAGACCTCATTGACAAGGGTGTCCCGACGTTCGCCCTGCAGAACATAGACCTTCCAGGGTTGGGTATTCGTACCTGACGCTGCTTGGCTTGCGACGCAGAGTATCTCTTTAATGTCCTTTTGGGCCACAGCTTTGTTGGGCAGGAACGCCCGGCAAGAGAAACGACCCTCAATGGCGGCTTGCACGCTCGTCGGGTCCTCTACTTCAACCGGGACGCGGGATGATATCAACGCAATTCTCCTAACACCGTTCCAAGATCTTCCGGATAACTCGACGAGTTCAGTCGCTTTTGGCCTCCAACGCCAGCTTCCTGAGAACGGGGATGACTGCCTCGAGTGCCTTGCAGTCTTCCGGCGTCAAGCGATCCGTGACTGCCCGGTCAAGCCAGCCAAACCCGACAGACACTTCCTCAGAGAGCTTTTGGCTCCCTTGGTCTGTTAATTGGATCCAGACCCGGCGACGATCCAAGTTGTCAGGAGTGCGCGTCACCAGCTGCATCCGTTCGAGCTCACGGACAGCGAGTGAAATGCCCTGAGGGCTGACCTGTCCAGCCACAGCTAGTTCCGAGGTGGTCGCGCGCCCATGCTCAGAAAGATTCCGGAGAACGCCCAGTTTTCCGGGCGAAAGGGTCCGTTCCATATTCAAGCGGTTCAGTACAGGGTGCAGCGTCTCGAAGAACGAGCGCGTGATTTTCTTCTGGTCTGTCATTCCTCGAATATACAACGTACTTGACCAAGCTGATTGCTCTTCCAGTGGTGGAGAGGGCCTCCCTAATTATTACCCGTGCTCTTGACCAAGTCACCAAGGGCATGCAGGTCATGGACGACCATCTCGAGCATGGCCCTTCGGTCGAGTGCCCTGTCGCGGGAGCGTTTTCCCGATCGCGGCCGTTGGATGGACGACTTCCACGGGCCCGCAGGTGCCGATTGTGCTCGCCGAATGGAGCGGTGTCCTGTCAGCTCTTCCAACGGGTCAAAGAAGAGAGGCATGTATTGGGTGTCGGGTTCGGCTACGGCCGGAGGGCTTGCAGCTTCCTCGTTACTCTTCACTGCATTTCACCGCTTGGTGGACACTGGTCGAGTAGCTCGGCCAAATGCAGGCTCTTGCGATTCGGCTCAAGCTGTTTGACCTGCATGGCGCAGCTGAAGCCGTCGGCAAGGACGGGGACGTCGACGGCTGTTTGGGCCAGGGCGGGAGCCAGGGCTTGCTCGGCGACCTTCATGGAGATGTCGTAGTGGTTGGCTTCGAAGCCGAAGTTCCCCGCGACTCCGCAGCAACCGGTGGCTTCGTTGACGTTGGCGACGCCGAGGGCGGCCAGGGCCTTGCGTTGGACGGTTGCCCCGAAGGTGGAGTATTCGTGGCAGTGGGTCTGCACAGTGACGTCCGTTGGCACGACAGGTGGCGTCCAGCCGCCGTCGACCCAGTCCTTGACGGCCTCGGCGAAGCTGCGGATCCTGCGGGAGACGCGTTCGGCTGCTTCGGTGCCGAGCAGTTCGGGTGCGTCTTTTTTCAACGCCGCCGCGCAGCTCGGTTCGATGACTACGATTGGTGTGTCGGTGCCGTCGTCGAGCTTTGCAATCGCTTTGCCCATGAGTTTCTTGGCGGTGTCCAACTGGCCGGTGGAAATCCAGGTCAGGCCGCAGCACGCATCGGATTGGCAGCCAACGGTGCGTCCTGTGCTTTCCATGACCCGGGCGGCGGCCCCAGCTACTTCGGGCCTGAAGCCCTTGGTGAACGAGTCGACGAACAGGACAGCATCTGCCGAGACCGACCGGTTGGCGTAGGGTGCCAGCTCTTTGCGGAGCATGGCCCGAGAGGCAAACTTCGGCATCTTACGGTGCGTGGTCAGCCCCCCTGCGGCGGCCACGATCTTGCCCAGCGGGCTGGCAAGCACCATGTTCACGAGCGGGCTGATCAGCGTGGTCAGTTTCAGCCAGCGCGGCAACCATCCGAGGGAGAAGTGTGACATGGGGCGGAGCTTGCCCTCGTAGTAGTGAGAGAAGAACTCCGACTTGTACGTGGCCATGTCCACACCGGCGGGGCAGTCGTTGGAGCAGGCTTTGCAGGCCAGGCAGAGGTCCAGTGTTTCTCGGACGTCCTTTGACTTCCAGCCTTCGTCAATGCTTTTGGCACCGCGGACCATATCCTGCAGAGCACGGGACCGGCCGCGCGTTGAATCCTTTTCGTCCCCTGTGGCCCGGTAGCTGGGGCACATTACGCCGCCGGCGTCGGACCGGCATCTGCCTACGCCGATGCAGGACTGAACGGCATGAACCCACGGGTCAGCCCCGGCGGCCTCCGCTTCGACAGGACGGAGTTCAAAGTGGGTCCGCCACTCGCGGTCCGGGATCCCTTCGAGCGCGAGGTTGTCCTCGAAGGCATCGGGCTCGGTGATGGAGCCGGGGTTCAACAACCCGGCCGAATCCCACAGCTTCCGGTAGGTGCCGAACGCCGCGATCATTTCCGGTGAGTACATCACCGGCAACAGAGCCGACCGGGCGCGCCCGTCGCCGTGCTCGCCGGAGAGCGACCCGCCGTGCCGGACGACGAGTTCAGCGGCGGCCTGCGTAAACTTGCTGAACACGTTCCGGCCTTCGTCGCTACGCAGGTCGTAAGTGATGCGGATGTGCATGCAGCCGGCACCGAAGTGCCCGTACATAATGCCGGTCAGGCCGTATTCGTCCAGCAGTTCCCGGAAGTCAGCCAAGTACGCGGCAAGGTTTTTGGGTGCCACGGCGGAGTCTTCCCAGCCTGCCTGTGATTCCCCGCCGCCGGCTGGACGGGAGGACAAGCCAGCGCCATCTTCACGGACACGCCACAAAGTGGCCCGCTCGGTGGTGTCCGCGACCGCACGACCGTCCACGAGACGGCGGTTGGCTGCGAGCCGTTCGATGAGTCGATCCGCTTCGGCAGCCACGTCTTCGGGGTTGTCACCATCCAGGTCCACGTACAGAAAGGCTTTGCCTTCGGGCAGGCCGAGCACGGAGTCGGGACCGCGGCGCATCCGCATGGTGTCCACGATCGCCTCGTCAATGCCCTCGACGGCGGCGGGAGAGAATTCAAGGATGGTTTCGATGTCCTTCGCGGCGTCCACGACGTCGGCATAGCCGAGGCACACAAGGAGCGCGCTGGGCGCTTTAGGAACGAGCTTCATGCTGGCCCTGACGACGACCGCGCAAGTGCCCTCGGTTCCCACCAAGGCCCGGGCCACGTTGAATCCATTCTCGGGCAGGAGATTCCCTAGATGGTAGCCGGAGACCTGGCGCTGGATACGTCCAAGCTCAACCCTGAAGCTTGCCAGGTTGTCCTGGGCGAGCTGCTTAAGGTCCTCCCCCAACTCAAAGGCGCGGGAGACCGAGAATGCGTCGGTTGGGTCAGTCGCTCGTAGACCGGTCGGTGTGGCGGTTAGCTGTGCACCGTCGGAAGTGACGACGTCGATCTCCAGCACGTGATCAGAGGTGCGGCCGTACCGTACGGAGTGATTACCGCACGCGTCGTTCCCAAGCGAGCCGCCGATGGTGGCGCGGTTCTTTGAGGAAGGATCCGGCGCGAACGTGAACCTCCCGCCAGTGACCCTCTCGGTCTCAAGCGTGAGATGGGACAGGACGACGCCGGGCTCGACGTCGGCGGTTTTTGTAGCCTCGTCGACGCTGATGATGCGGTTCATGTATCGGGAGAAGTCCAGAACAATGCCCGGGCCGATGGCGTTACCAGCCATGGATGTCCCACCGCCACGACTGACCACCGGCGTGCCGGTTTCGCGACATACTGCCATGGTCGTAACGACGTCCTGGACGCTTCGCGGGAAGACCACGGCAACAGGCGGAACCCGGTAGTTGGACGCGTCATAGGAATATGCGGCAATGCGGTGGCCCGATTTCTCGGCCAGTACGCCTGCCGCTTCCAGCCGGGCAAGAACCGGTGCATGGCCCGGAGTGGAGAGGACGTCTTGAGTCATAGCGTTATCAGGCTCCAGTTTCGGTCCCGACAAAGATTGGCACGCACGTCGGGATATGCAGTAGTGAGAAATACGTTTGCTGGCAAACCCAACAACCACCTCACGCAAACTCTGGTGAAAGTCTTGGCAGAGGGTCGGCGAAGGTGTTTCAAGGCTGAGCCCTGGTGTCCTTCGTCATCTGTTGCCGCCGGCGATGAAACTCTTCTATCTCATCAAGCTGAAGGCACACCGAATCGATGGGCCGTTTCACCGAAAGCACTTCCTCGGTGGTACGCGCTTCTACAAGCTCATCGAGAATCGCAAGCGTTGGGGGCAGCAGCTTAAGCCTTCCGGCCGCTTCGTCTTGGAGGAGCTTTCGAACGGATATCCACTCCGAAGACGTTGCCTCCGTCGTGACATGCCTCGGCTCCACTTTCGGCGCTACGGCAGTGACAAAAAAGAACGTATCGAAACGTTTGGGAAAGCCCTCGGGTGTGATCCAGTTTGCCCAAGGAACCAGGGCTGTAGGCTGGAGGACAACGTCGCATTCTTCTGCAACTTCGCGGATGGCGGCAGCTAGAAGGCGGGCGGCAGCTTGGCGCGCGAACGATGCTTCGGTTCCAACGCTGGTCCGGCTCCACGCCCCTGCCTGTGAATCCAAGAGCGTTATGTTGGGCGCCGATAGTGAGGAGTCGACAGCGTCTACCCTGCCTCCTGGGAATGCAACAACGCCGGCAGCAAAATCCATAGTGAGTGCCCTGCGTTGGACGAACACTTCAACTCCGTTAACTGAATCCCGCATCAGGACCACGCTTACGGCTAGCCGTGGAGCCGGGAGTACCGTTGCGTCCATCTCCTCGTACGGGGTGCTGCTCATCGCTTCCTCCGTCCTCATGGCGTGTAAGCCGCCGACCGATACAGCAACACAACCCAGAATCCCTGTTGGCAGACTTCGCCTCGCTGATTAAGTACGTGAAGCCTCGTTTTCACGATGCCCCGGTCCGGCTTGGTCGCAGAAGGCCGCAGCTCTACTACTTCTTCCCGTACGGCAATCGTGTCGCCGATGCGCACAGGTGCGACGAGGTTCCACTCATGAATGCCCAGAAATGCTATGGCCGAACGGTCCTTCCATCCCATTGCCATTTCCAGGCCAAAAGCGACCGCAAGTGTCCCCGGACCGTGGAAAATCCTTTCCCCGAACTGGGTGCCACGCGCGTATTCCTGGTTGGTGTGCAGGGGGTGCATGTCTCCGGACCAAGTGGCGAAGGTGACCAGGTCCGTCTCTGTAATCGTTCGCCCTTGAGACGACCATGAGTCTCCGGGTTGGAGATCTTCAAAGAATCGAGTCGCTGAAGGGATCAAGCGATTTCCGGCTCCCGCAGTCATCTTTGCTCCTGTTCGGTAACCACTAGGACCCGGAAGGGCCCCAGCCGGCTTCGAGTCGGTCCGCGTCAAAATCCCGGCCAGTGGTCCCCTCATAGGATGCTGAGTCTCGAGGGACGATTCGGATTGGCTTCCCTGAGGAGAGTTCCTCAGATACGTGGGCGATAACGCCAGGGAGAGTTGACAGCAGGGCAACTCCGGTGCCTTCTTCGGGCGTGAAGCCCAGACCCAGCAGTATCGCGGCCATAACACCAACGTCGTTTATCGGGATGTCCGATTTACCTGGGAGCTTGGTGAAGGCCTTATGCACTGCCTCGTACACTTCAGCTGTCTGATCCCACAGGCCTTCCTGCAGGGCAATCGACCTGAGCCGTTCAGCCCGAGGATCAACAACCTTGAAGATAGGGTGCCCCAAGCCTGGGATGCGTTCTTTCGCTGCACGCATGCGGTTTACCTTTTCCTCGGCGAAAGCTTCGAGTGAGAGGCCAGATCCGAGAAACTCTGCGTGAGTAGCACGGATGAAGCGTCCGCTGTCCTCAGTCGCCAGGGTGTGCTTCCCGACAGACAAACAGGCGGCCGACATGCCGATGGCCATGCTCGGGTTGGCGGAGACAGCAAACCGCGCGGCCACTGTCCCGGGCTTTTCAAGACCATAATCCAGGATTCCGCTGAGGACTGCGTCCAATGCCCGGATCTCATGGTCCGAGGGGATCCGTCCACGGATCACGAGAAATATGGCTGCCGTGAAGGGGATCTGCCCGATCAGGTCCTCAAGGTCATAGCCGCGAACATACACATTAGTATCAGTGACTTGGCTGACAGAGGACGACCAATAAGCCCCGGACTGGTCTGCAGTATCCTTTTGCAATGTTTCTCCCAAACCGTCATGTGTTTCAAATGGGCCTGCGGTGCTAGGCAAGTTGACGAGCCAAGCTCCCAAGTGTGTCGGCCATGTCATTGAACTTTAGAATCCAGAGAACCATCCCGGCATTGGAGATTTTCTGAAGCCGTAGCGTCCAGGCGTAGAAATTACCGAGGCATCTGCGCAGCAGGCCGCTCAGCGACGTGTTTGGCGCCGGGTCCCCCAGCGCACGGTCAGCTGGAGGACCCGGGGTAGGGCCGGCATAGCCGCTGCGCCGCCAGGCTTCTTATCCGGGCGCCTCGGCTCACCGAAATCTTATGGCTGATCTGCGTAGTCATCGGATTCCAGAGATCAATCAATTAGCGAGATCTGCTGAGACTAGAACGAGGAGACCGGTTCCGTCGCCGGAATTGTTTCAACGGCAAGCACCCAACCCTGGTCAAAGTACAAAAGCCGGCCGGCCGGGTCCAGCCGCATCCATCACTTACGAGTCCTAGAGTGGCCGGCACGGATACCGAGCCTCCGGCCCGGCTCCTGTAGCTTCCACGACATCGCCAGCAAAAAGCCGTGAAGATGACAGTTTCACTCGGAAGATCCCCAACGTAGTTTGTAGGGCATGGGAAGCAAAAGCGTAATTATCACCGGATCCGGCTCCGGCATTGGCCGGGCCATTGCCCAAGCATTCGTCGAAGCAGACTACGAAGTCTATGCGAGTGACCTTTCAGAACAACGTCTGGCGGAGACCCGGCAAGAACTCGGTTCTCCGGACTCACTCCACACAAGAGTCGTAGATGTCAGCGACTATCACTCGGTGTCTGCTTTGGTGGACGAGGTTGTGGAGAAGACTGGGAAACTGGATGTCATGGTCAACAGCGCGGGAGTCTTCGACGGCTACGCCGACGTGCTCGAGACTACGCCGGAGTTGTGGGCCAAGATCATCGGAGTCAACCTGACAGGGACGTTCTACGGCTGCCGTGCAGCAGCTCAGGTAATGACGAAGCAGAACTCCGGCCGCATCATTACGATCGGCTCTGTCGCCGGCCAAAGGGGTGCAGCAGACGGTATCTCCTACGTCACATCCAAGGCAGGTATTGAAGGACTGACCCGTCGTCTCGCCATCGACGTTGCCCCGCACGGGGTAACCGCTAACGTAGTCGCCCCGGGAGTCATCAAGACAAACCTTCGTGCGACTTCCGAGGAGATTTTGGGGGATCTCGTTTCAACACAGCAGCGCGGCATCGGGGTTTCGCCCGAAATCATGGACTTCCTCATCCCGGCAAAACGCTCGGGCGAACCCTCCGAGGTGGCGAGTGTAGTGCTGTTCCTCGCATCCGACGCTGCTGGCTATGTGAACGGGCAAACCATCCAGGTCGATGGCGGCTGGAACGCAACGTAGTCCTGCCGAGTACACGGCCTTGTAGCAACAGAAACCCCACCCACTCCCCCGCTGGGGGGCCAACATGAACTATCCGGAAGCCAGGATGATCCTGGGCTTCGATGTGAAAGGTGTATAAGTGATCAAGACAGCATTGACAGAAGCCCTGGGCCTACAATATCCCGTCTGCTCTGCCGGCATGGCCCGGGTGGCGCAGGCCGAACTCGTGACCGCAGTCAGTAATGCCGGCGGCCTGGGATGCCTGGGCGGTGTCAGCTTCATGCCGGATGAGCTTCGCGCCGAAATCAAAAAAATTGAAGCCGGAACCGACAAACCGTACGCAGTGAACCTTCTGTTGCCGGATTCGTTGACGTCTGAGGATGAGGCACAGTGGGCTCCCGTACGCGAGCTGTGGCAGTCGCTCTCCGGGGCTGACCAGAAGAAACTGGCAGGTGTCGAGGCCATGCTCACACCAGGTGCCGTAGCAGACCAGGTACAGATCGTCCTGGATGCTGCACCTTCAGCAGTCGTTTTGACATTCGCTACGCCTGACTGGTTCATCAAAGAGTGTAAGGACCGCGGAATCACCGTCTTCTCGCTCGTCGGTTCCGTCGGCAAGGCCCTGGAAGCCAGCGCTGCGGGCGTCGATTTCATTGTCGCTCAAGGAACCGAAGCCGGCGGCCACACCGGATACGCGTCCACCATGACCCTCGTCCCGGCCGTTATCGATGTAGTGGATCAGCCAGTCCTTGCCGCTGGCGGCATTGCGGATGGACGTGGCCTCGCCGCTTCGCTCGCCTTGGGCGCTGCAGGAGTCTGGGTGGGAACGCGTTTCATCGCCAGCCCCGAAGCGTATGGGCACGACAATTTCAAGAAGCGAGTAGTGGAAGGATCCTTCAAGGACAGCACCATCACCTACTCATACAGCGGTAAGCGTATGCGTGCATTCGAGAACAAATGGACCTCCGAATGGGAGTCTTCGGACAAGAAACCCGCAGGCTTCCCCGGACAGTACGCTGTTGCCGGCACGCGTGTAGAAACCGGATACCAGGACGGTGACATGGACTTCGGGATGATGCCCGTAGGCCAGACCATGCAGCTTGTTCACGAAATTCTGCCTGCCGGCGAGATCGTCGAGAACATGGCATCAGAAGCAGAAAAAATTCTTCGTCAACTTGCGGCCGGACAGTAACAAGCATCGACCAAGTCAAAGCCAAGAGGCCCGTTGAGTTCGACCAAATCGGCTCAACGGGCCAATTGGAATCATCTAGGTATTAAATGAAAGTAGAGCGGATATGAATACATCGTCGCCGGAGCTAACGGATTGTGTCTCTGCGCTGCAAAGCATTGCCGATCAGTACCCCGAGAAAACAGCGATTGTCGACGGCGACACGTCCATCAGTTACAAGGATCTCCAGACATCCATCGAGCACCGCTCAGCAGTACTACTAGCGGCCGGGCTCAAGCCGGGTTATCGGGTAGCCCTTGTAGCAGAAAGCTCAGCTGAGTATCTTTCCACCGCGCTGGCGGTATGGCGCAGTGGCGGCGTACTGGTCACGGTTTATCCTTCTTCAGGTCCAGAGGACTTGGAATACGCGATTGCCACGTGTGACCCCGCCCTGATAATCATGTCCGAAAGCGTAAATTCTGCGCACTTCACTGCTGCTGCACAAAATGCGCCCATCGTCGATATCATTGACTTCAACATCACCAGTGTTCGGCACGACGCCCTACCGAACCCCGAGGGCCTTCGCGAACCGCTGTCCATGATCTGCTTCTCGTCAGGCACCACAAGCCGACCGAAAGCAATCATGCTTTCGGCCACAGCCATATATAACTGCGCGGACACCTATGGCGAAGTTTGGCATCTTTCCCCCGAAGACAAGGCAATAATCTGCCTGCCGATGGCATGGCTCTATGGGCTTGCCAGCACTTCCCTGGCGGTCCTGCTCCGCGGCGGCACTGTTGTTGTAGTCCGCAGGGCCCGTCCGGACATGATAGCTCCGGCCATTGAGGAGCATTCCGCCACATTCCTGGCGGGCGTGACGGCGACTTTCGGAAAGCTGGCCCAGTACGCCGAACTCCTAGCAGGGGATCGCCCGGCTTTCCCATCACTTCGGCTGTGCATCTCCGGCGGAGAGCCCAGGAACGAAGCCGCATTCAGCCGCTGGGAGGCCCAGACTGGACTACCCGTCCTGGATGCGTATTGCGCCTCCGAATGCCTGCCCCTGGTGACTTACGACCCCATCGCAAACCCAACTCCCCAGCCCGGCTCCGCAGGCAAGCTTGTGCCGCGGTCCAAGCTAAAAGTTCTCGACGCCGACGGCGCGGAAGTTCCAGCCGGACAGGTGGGGGAAGCGTACTCCACTGGACCGGGGCTGATGCTCGGTTACTGGCGCGACGAAGAACAAACACGGACGGTCATTACTGATGACGGCTGGTACCGCACAAAAGACCTTGTTCGGGTGGACGAGGATGGTTTCGTCTACGTCGTTGGGCGGCTCTCAGATGTCATCATCCGCGGTGGAACTAACATCTCGCCGGCAGAAGTTGAGCGAGTACTTCAGCAGCATGCCTCTGTTGGCGAAGTGGCCGTCGTTGGACTTCCCGACGACGTTTACGGCCAGCGCGTGGTAGCCGCCGTCGTCCCCAGGGGCCCGGCGCCTCTTGACGAAGCCGAACTGAAGGCATTTGCCGCGGCCCGCCTGTCGTCCTACAAGATCCCCAACGAATTCATCGCCGTCGACTCCCTCCCCGTGAATTCGACAACCGGCAAAATCAACAGGCGGGACGTGGCCACGCTGTTGACAACGGAACAGAGCCAGGGCCGGGCATAAGGGCCAGCTTGATACGCCGATAATTCGTTATTCGGCACCCTCATACGTGTTGCATCAAGACGAAGTTAGGACATGACAATATGAACCTCGACAAGGCCGGCGTGGTCGTTGTAGGCGGCGGAATAGTGGGCGTATCAACTGCCTATTTTCTTGCTTCAAAAGGGCACGATGTTGTGCTTCTCGAGCAGCGGGAACTTGGTCACGGAGCTTCCGGGCGAAATCTCGGATTCCTTCACATGCAGAACCGCCACGGAGACTACGCCGTAGAACTGACCCGTGCGGGCAGGGCCCTTTACGACGACTTTGCAAATATCCTCGGGCCGTCTTTCGAATATAGAAGCAACGGCGCCATGACGTTTTTCTACACGGATGACCAGCGCAGGGTCTACAAGGAATTTGTGGAAGCCCGGATCGCTGATGGCTTCAAAGCCGAGCTCCTGGACGACCAGGCCGCTCACGAAGCCGCTCCGATATTGCCGCCCGATGTTCTTGGAGCAACATTCAGCCCGGAAGATGGCCAGATTCGGACACCGAAGTTTGTGCGCGCCCTGGCGCAGGAATGCCGAAGGCTTGGAGTACGAATCCATGAAAACACACCGGTCCTCGGACTACTGAGGAATGGCTCGAAGGTAGTCGGCGTACGAACTGTCGGCGGCAATGTTTCAGCGGACAAGGTCGTATGGGCAGGTGGTGTCTGGTCTACGATGCTCGAATCAGAGGGCGTAACGGTACCGATCAAGCCACACAGACTGGGTGCTCTCCTTCTGGCTCCGGTAGAGGAAAAGCTCGATAAAATCCTGAACGGTCCGCTTGCGGCAAAACAATACGCCCACATACGGAATCTCCCCAGTTACAGGGACGAGTACTTCACTTCCCCTTCAGAGGACCAGTCAACTGGTCTCGAGCACATGGAGTGTGTGGCCAAGACCGAGGACGGGAACCTATTCATAGGCTGCCCGATGGACTATCCCGACCAACTCGATGACAGGATGCCTGCCGCCGGCCTCAAGCTGGCCATCGATTCATTGCTTACAACTTTCCCTAACTACAGGTCCCTCGGTATCGAACGTGCATGGGCCGGCCTCGTCCCCGCCACCGCTGACTCCCTCCCGATCGTTGACGAGGTGGAGGAACTTCCCGGGCTGGTTCTGGCCACCGGGCACGTCTACGGCAACTTGGCCGGCCCGATCACGGGAAAGCTGGTAGCCGAACTGATCTCAGGCGACCGCCTCAGCCACTCCCTCGACGAACTCTCCCTCTACCGGCCGTCCCTGACCGCCCCAGTAGACGGAGTCATTCGCTATTAGCTCCGGTACCTACCCCGCCACAAGAGCACCAGAAACCAAACGGAAGTGAAACAACATTGACTACTCACCTACTCGGCACGACCAATGAGTCAGCCGTGCGCTATCTGGAAGAGCTGGATCTTGGACAGCAGTGGACCTCAGCGGGACGAACCGTCACAGAATTCGATGTCGTAACCTTCGCCACATGGTCCGGCGACATGCACCCGCTCCACACCAACGAGGAGTATGCCAAAACGACAGAATTCGGCACCAGGGTGTTCCATGGTCCCGGCGCACTTTCACTCGCCTTTGGGCTGGAAATGGCGCTGGGATGGAAGAACGGCTCAGCGATAGCCTTTCTGGGGATCGACAACTGGAACCTCCGTGCCCCGATCTTTATTGGCGACACCATCAGTGTTCGCGAAGAAGTGATTGGCATCAAGCCGTCTGCCAGCAAGCCCGACCGGGGTGTTGTGACTACTCGGGTTCAGATTCTGAACCAGGACGGCGTGATCTGCCAGGAAGGCGACTGGATCGTCCTTCTTTCCCGTCGCCCGGTCTAGGTGGCCTCATACTCCATAAAGTTCGTCAAGGTGATCTCCTTGCGTGAAATAGAAAGGTGCTCGTAGTGCCTCTTCATTTACCAGAAGGCAAACGGCTTGCTGTTTCGCTAAGCCCCGATTTTGATGCCCAGAGCGTATGGCTGGGCACTTTTCGCTCAACCTCCCAATCCTTGATGTCCAGAGGAGAATTTGGTGCCGAAGTCGGTGCACCACGACTTCTCGACGCCTTCCGCCGCTACGGAATCACTACGACTTGGTGCGTGCCTACACACACGATGCAGACATTCCCGGGCTCTGTGGACGCGATTGTGGCGGCCGGCCATGAGATTGGTGCACACGGGGTCTACCACGAATATGTGCCTGCACTCGAACGAGCCGAGGAAGAACGTCTGCTGGAATTGCAAATAGCCCAGCATGAAAAGCTCCTGGGTCAACGTCCTCAGGGATACCGCTCACCGGCACTGGACGTTACCGACAACACCCTCGACCTCCTTGCCCAATTCGAGTTCGACTGGGACTCGTCCCTGATGGGCAGGGACTTCGAGCCATACCGGCCGCGGATGGTAGTCGGCGTTAGCGAAGAAGAGGGAAACACCTTCGGCCCGGAGAGCAGTGTACTCGAGCTCCCCGTGTCTTGGTTCCTCGACGATTTCCCCGAACTCGAGTCTTTCAAGGGAAGCCCGCTCATGCAGAGCAACGAGACCGTTTTGGCTCGTTGGATTGACAGTTTCAATTTCGCCTATGAGCGCTGTGCAGGTGGCGCGATGACATGGACATTACACCCGCAGACGATTGGGCGCGCGCACAACCTTGTCATGCTGGAGAAGTTCCTCGACCACGTCACTTCATTTGACGATGTATGGTTTCCAACGCTCTCGGAGCTCTTCAAGTGCTGGCGAGACGACACGACGCCGCGAGTGTCGTCCTCCCCTATTTCCTCACCCACTCAGAATGACTTCACCCCGCTAGATAGGATGCGCCCGTGATCAGAATGCTCCTTATAGGTCCCCCCGGGGCTGGCAAAGGTACGCAAGCAACGTACATTGCCGAGAGGTTCGGGATCGTCAGCATTTCAACCGGAGATATCTTCCGCGAAAATGTCAAAAATGAAACACGCCTGGGTCAAGCCGCTAAATCATATCTGGATGCAGGGCAATTTGTACCCGATTCGGTGACGAACGCAATGATTCGTGAGCGCCTGGAACAGAGCGACGCAGACAAGGGATTTCTGTTGGATGGATATCCCCGCACTCTAGTTCAGGTTGATTATCTCGACGAAATCCTGGCAGCCAAGGGTTACGAACTTGACCTCGTAGTGCAGCTCACTGCTGACACTGAGGAACTGGTACAGCGCTTACTCCTGCGGGCTGACCGCGAAAACCGCTCGGATGATACCGCCGAAGTCATCAGAAGCAGGATGGAACTGTATTTCACCCAGACAACCGCTGTTACCTCCCGCTACAACGAGCGCGGCATCCTGACGGAGGTGGAGGGGATCGGCAGTATTCCGGAAGTAACCAGTAGGGTTTCAACCGCTCTCGACCTTACGCTCGGATCGTCATCAAGGCAGACCACCACTTTGGGGGCCGGTGTCGGGGTCTAGCGGATGATGCCCCTCTAAGTACCACGCTACCCATATGAATTACGGTGCTGCTCCCACGCTCCAATCGGGCCGGACCTTCTCCACGATAAATGCTGGAATTGGTCCGGCCTCAGTCGTGAGCCGCGACATTGAAGGTGTGTGGCAATGCCGCTATGCGGAACCCAAGTCATGATCCCTGGTCATCGCTTCCTGGAGGGGTCCCCAACCCGTCGCGCCGTCGAAGCATGGACGAAAGTACTCGTTTGGCACTAAGTGTGTCACCGCTTGAATCGTCTTCACCACGTCCAAGCTCTTGGTTCACCCCCAGCGTTTATCGTGCAGGTGCCCGGACAACGCCAGCTCTTTCGCCGTATGGCCTCGAGTAGGGCAGGACATCGTTTGCTTCCACGTCCGATGGCCGAAGGCTACGTCCAGCATCGCCCGACGATTTGGGGCGCGGTTGCTGAATTCGACCTAGCTCAAGGGCTGTAAGAGCCAAGAAGACGGAAGACACGGCACCCGGTTCCCTCAAATTGATACCCAGAATCTCTTCTGCCTTAGCTATCCGGTAACGCAATGAGTTGTGGTGGATTTCCAAATAGTCGGCCGCGGCGTTGATGTTCTGAGCATGTTCGAAGTACGTCTGAAGACCCTCAACAAGCAGTTCCCGTCCCTCCAAGGGTTTCAGGAACTCTTGGGCCCATTTGATCATCTTGTCGAAACCCACGTCGGCAAAAAGCCTCGTTGCGTAGTTGAAGTCTTCGTAGGCCATCACCTTTGGGCCCCGAGAATTACGTCGAAGGGTCCGAACCGCCAGCTGGGCGTCCTGATAAGAGTCCAGGATGTCTCCCAACGCGTGAACACTGCGGCCCACTCCTACGAGGGCTCCAGGGAGATTGGAATCTTCAGCCACGATCACGCGCCGGAAGGCCTGAACATTGCACTGGGCAGCTATTATTATTGTCTTGTCTTTGGCGGTCATCAGGTAGGCGATGGACTGCGCCTCAAGAGCCTTGCCCAACATCTCCAACAGATCCTCAGTAGCCGGCAACGACCGAGATGCCACCGTAGGTCGGATCGGCCTATAAACAATAGTGCGCAACTCCTCGTCAAAAGACAGGCCGAAGGCCGCGATTCGGGCCGCAAGTTCGGGATTGTGAGGCTCGCGGCGCAAGGCCAGCGCCTCCTCAAGCACGGCAGTGCGTATGGCCCGTTCTTGCTGTCTGGCTGCCACTGCCATCCGCTGGCTGGCCTCCACCAAGGTTGCTGCGACGTGAGTTGCGGAGGTTGAATGGCTATCCGGAAAATTCGGCCGCCGAGCTGCGACGACGAGCCATCCAAAATGAGAGTCAGCCTCGTCGGGAGCCGAAATTCTGGCTGCCACCCCACGCCATCCGTCCACGTCCACATTCTGGGAATCTGCCGCAGTGCGGCCGATCTCTTCAAACAGAAGCGACATAGGGGTGGGACCGGTTGCATGGACAGTCTTGCCGAACCTGTCGATCAGGACAGCGTTGGCGTTACATACGTGCGCCAAGCGGGATAGTAGCGCCGCTATCGGTTCGGTTTCAGTCATCGCCTGACTGAGTGCTCTCTGCAGGGAGGCTAATCGGCGGGAAACGGATTCCTCCGGCATCTGCATCGACCGCGAAAACGACATCACGACTGAAGCAACGTTCAGGGCTGGATCAACAGCGATGACAATGTGCTGCTCCCCTAAGGCTTTGATACCTTCCGAGAGGGATGGCTCTTCGGCCGTGACAAAGATTACGCGGCCGGGGCCATCTAGGCGGCCCGCAACCAAGTCTGTGAAGCTCTCTTCACCTGGACATATCACAACCACATCCAAGTCGGCGGGCAAGTCCTCCGGCTTCAGCAATACCACAGCGCCGCGTACCTGCCTCGACTGTTGGGAGGCATCCCCCGCGACAAGCTTCGCTGCAGGACCCAAGTCCGCTAGAACAGCTCCAAGTGGCATGGAGTTCGAATCATCTATCATAAGGAACTCTTTCAGGAAGAGACCGGGATCGGCGGCTGGGCTCGCCCACCGCTTTCGCCCAGACTAGACCAGAAATTTAGCCATCCACCTGTAAGAATTCTAACGCTGTTCGGCAAAAGTTGGACAAGAAACAATTACAACAGTGCCGGTGGCCTCCTAACGTCACGGGTAGAGACTCGAATACCATACAGCTGTCATATGCAGCCCATTGCGTCATCTGACGTGCAGGTCATGCTGCATGGACTTGGCCTCCCGAGTTTTTGCGTCAAGGACTTCTCATCCTGCTATCGGATTCGTCTATCTGGAAGACTAACCAAGAGGGCACAGGACAGCCCAAGGAAGAAGGTATCTTGCCATGAGCGCTGACACACTTGCAACAGGTGACATTGTCGTCATAGGAGCAGGAATTGTGGGGCTTTGCACCGCTTGGGAGCTGCGCAAGCGGGGTTTCGACGTCGTCGTCGTAGAGCAGCGGTTCCCCACCTACGGCGCTTCCGGACGAAATCCGGGGTCGTTGTGGCTGCAGACCCGACGCACAGGAGATGAACTGTCACTCGCTAAAGCCGGCAGGGAAAAGTACCAGGAATACCTAAGCGATCTTGGCGACGTGTTCGACTACCGCAATCAAGGCGGCCTCTTTTTCTTCGAAAACGACGCACAGGGCAGGGTTCTTGAAGATTATGCCGCCAATCGGCGGGCAGCCGGACTGGACGCAACCATGATCAGTCGTGAAGAGGCTCAGAAGCACTCATCAATACTTCCGGAAAGCGCTCTGGGCGCTGTATTTTGCGCCGATGACGCCCAAATAGATGGTGTCCAGTTCGTCAACGCACTGGCTAGCGCCTGCGTTCGAGCCGGGATCCGCACGTTTGAAAATACGTCAGTCCTTTCGACACTGCGAAATGGCGAAACCGTCACGGGGGTCCGCACGGTTCGGGGCGAGATTCATGCATCAGGCGTGGTGTGGGCAACAGGCGCTTGGTCAACCAACCTCCGCGCCGAGGGGATCGATGTCCCAATCGGGACCGCCAGAGTCGGTCAGATGCTGACTCAGCCCATTGACAGGAGCTTGAACCCCATAATGCACGGCCCCCGGGGGGTCTACGGATGTGGTGCGCTCACTGACCTTCCAACCTACGACGCCGCGATATTTTCCCGCCCGAACGGCTCCAATCATGGACAGAGCGTGGACGGAGCGTCCGCCTCCTCGTTCGTCGACTATGATGACTCGATCGCCCAAAACCGGGGCGGGTCGATATTCATCGGCAACAGCTTTGACGGACGGGGTTCACTCAATCCGCACATCAGCATCAATGCCACCAACGCAATGGTGTCAACAACCTTGGACAGATACTCAAAGCTTGCTGAATACGGAGTTACGGGGCTTTGGGCAGGTCTGGGAAGCGAAACAAGTGACCACTTGCCCATCGTCGACCGGGCTGACGGCGCCTATGTCAATCTCGGTCACGCCTGGGGTATCGCAAGCGCGCCTATCTGCGGCCAGGTAATGGCGGAGGTCATAGCCGGGGAGGCGAGTGTCTTTGCTGGTGCATTAAAAATGAACCGGTCCGCCCTGAGAAGCTCTGCAGAGTAGGTTCCCGCTACTCGGTTCCGTGCCAATGCCTTGGCGGCCGGCTCGATGGTCCTGACTCTTGGACTGAGCACCAAAACGCTGACTATCCTTTCGGATTCCTCCTAGTGGTCAGCCTATCGAAGCTCCATTAGCGTCTATTGCATGAGTCGGCTGGCACGTGGATTGCCATAACAACGCCATGCGCCACTCTTTCTTCGACCTGCCGACCAACTCGTCCGCAACCGCGGGAAGAATACACGTGGAAGAATCGCCGACCAGGGACGGCCGACTTCGCAGACAGGAGATTCCTATGACCAAGGCGTCACTAAAGGTAGCCACCATTCAGTTCGAGCTTCGGCCTGAGAGGACCCTCCAGCAATATTTGGACCATGTGGAGGGGCTGGTAAAGCGCGCAGCGGAGCAGCAAGCCGAAGTCGTGCTTTTCCCCGAGCTGGCCAGCACAGGGCTCCTCGGAGCAGTCACCGATCATGAAGTCACAACCGACACAATCACAGCGGACTATTGGAAGTTCCTTCCGGAGTTCACGGATGACCTCGTTGAGAGCATGCGCAGGATGGCCCGGGATCACAACATCGTGGTGGCCGGCGGAAGTCATAACCGAGTCGCCGAGGATGGATCGCTGCGCAACACTGCATTTATCGCCCACCCGGACGGTCGGATAGAATCCCAGGACAAAATCCATCTCACGCCGCAGGAGCATGCCCTTGGGGCCCGTGGCGGCGATGAACTCCTGGTCACAAAGATCGGACCGTTTACTGTCGGCCTTCTGATCTGCGCGGACATTCAGTTCCCTGAGCTTTCACGTTACCTGGTCCACAAAGGCGTCGACCTTATCCTTTGCCCTTCCCTCACATGGAACCGACGGGGCATTCACCGAGTACGTACTGGCTGCCAGGCGCGTGCGATTGAGAACCAGCTGTACGTCGTGATGTCACCACTATTCGGTACAAGTGGCATTCCGACCGATTCTCCGATGTTCGCAGTTGGTAAGGCCCTTGTCGCCGGGCCTGTGGACAAGACAGTGGGAATCAACGACGGTATCTTGGCCACCACCACAACAGCCGACGAAGAGGTGCTGGTCGCAGACTTGGATCATGACCTTTTGGTCGCCTCACGGGCAAAACCTGAAGCACCCGGGCTGGCACTGCGGAGGCTGGATCTTTACGCCAAGCTGCAGGCAGAAATGGGAGCCTGATGCCGCTGTACCAGCATCGCGTGAGAAACCACGAGGTCGACTCGCAGGGGTTTCTCTTCAATAGCCGCTACCTCGAGGTCGCAGACGTGGCAATGACGGAGTTTTTCCGCAGCATTGGTTGGCCGTACCCGAAGCTGGTCGCTGAAGGGACGGATCCCTCGGTGGTCAGTGCAGTTCTTTTGTTCAAATCCCCCGCCTACTTCGACGACATTCTCGACGTTGACGTCAAGTGCCGAAACGTCGGGAATTCGAGCTTCAAGATCGACGTTTCGATTGCTCGTGGCGGGACGGAGGTGGCGACGGTCGAACTCGTCTACGTCAACGTCGATCCGGTTCAGGCTCGTTCCCGGCCACTTCCGGGCGCCGTCGCCGTGGCACTCCATGGCGCCCTGCAGGGCTAATTTAGGCTCTTGCTCTGTATTTCTCTGCTCTTTAGTCACTTTTATCAACACAGCACAGCCGGGCATTCCGTCTCAACACGACGAATTGCTCATCAAATCACGAACTACAGCGTTAGGAGCCCACCATGGCCATCTCTTTGATCCACAAACCCGCCTTTGATCCTGCCAACGTGAACGACTTTGGTCCGGCAAAAATCGAGCATCGAACGGCCGGCAGCGAGCTCCAGCAGCTCGGAACGTACATCATGACCTTCGAGGAGAACGGCTTCAGCGATCCCTGGACCGTCCAGTACGAGGAATCAATCTACGTCATCGAGGGCCAGGCCCGGCTGGTCATTATCGATGGGGAACAAAAGGAAACCCTGACAGGCGATGCCGACGAATTGCTTGTTCTTCCCAAAGGAACTACCGTCCAGTACAGTGCAACCCCCGGTACACGGCTCCTTCTTTCCATCAGCCCCGTCCACTGGCGTGCCGCAGGCGCTTAGGCTGAATCCCGACAATGGCGGATATATCCGAGTCCGGTTTGGCCGGGAACAATAGCGGACGGCCTCCCCGGGCTGGGACAGGATCGACCACTCCCTGGGGCCTGCTGGAAGAAGGGCACGACGTGGTTCTCGAACATGGCAATTACCGATTTGCTGGAAAAGTAGATGCCCTGACCATTGACCGCAATATCATCTGGGTTACGACAGATCTCGGGGAACGGCGGCTCTTTCATTCATCTGACGGTTATGAAGTGTTGCCGTAGCGTGGCTATTCAGCACAGGAGTGCGGCTCGGAGAAGGGTAACGCCTTGTTGAAGTCTTCAATGTCACGTGTCCGGCCTTCTTGCCGACGGTAGATTGCGTCGCTCAGGCTGTAGTCGAATTAAGGCCTCCATCCCATCAGGACGGTGGCCGCCTGCGGCTTTGTCGATAGTGTTCGTCAAAGAACCAGTCCAGGCGCCCAAGATGATTCACTGTCGCACGTCGAATTCGAAAGCACGAATGCACTTGCACGGCCTTCATCACCCTTTCCCGAGGCCACCGGCGTCCTTTTCGGGGCCCAAACTCGGTCGCGATCCCTCGAACGCGTCGTTCTCCGGCAAGACCAAAACCAGTCCCCGCCCGTGCTTCGCCCTCGCTGACCATCTCCACCGGCAGGGCACATCATTGAAACCGTCACCCACATTTGAGCTACCGTCACCGACATTTGAGCTACCGTCACCGACATTTGAGCTGGTGCGCCCACAAGCTGGCTGACATGCCATTGCCACCTGTTCCAAGATTCGCTTCGGGGTGCTGGTACCGCCTCCTACAAGCAGCACAATGACCGCCGTGCGTGTTTTTACCAAGTCCGGGTGGCGGCATCTGAGATGGGGCTGTTGGAAACATCGGAGGGCGGGATTCGGCCCCCCTGCCACTGCGGCGACGGTATTGTCCGGGCCGGAGAGTCGTACCCGAGTGCCGAAAAGAAGCCTCAACGCTATCCGCCTATCCTCAGCCCCAAGCGTGGCAGCAGATTAATTCGACAGAATGGCCTCCCCCGGCGGAAAGAAGGTAGCGATCTTCCAGATTATCGATGACCATTCACGTCTGGAGCAGGCTTCATTGGCCGCCACCGTGGCGACCAGCGCCTCTACGCTCGCCGTCGACTCCTAGGTCGTCCTTCGCCACGCGACGCCGGAAAAATCCCTTTCCGATAACGGTGGCCTTGAATCCACACGACGCCGGCGCACCGGTGCGCTGGTGGAGTTCCGCACCGCCAGAGGCATCTAACCGACCTCAGGCAAAGCAACAATTCGACCACAATAGGCAAGAACGAAGGATTTCCATCAGACCTTGCACCGATGCCTGCACCGCCAGGCCCTGGCCCCTTCAACTGCTGCCCTTCAACTGCAGGTCACTTATTTCGATCCCTACCGCGGAAAGCCACTTGCGACGCCAGGTGTCCACCAACTCATATGACTTGAGTACGACACCTATTAGGGCGCAAGACAGAACCTTGAGGACCGGGATCGCGTTGCCACGCGAGCCGTATTCGCATCAGAGATCATCAACAGAAAGCGGCGATGCGGAATCCTCGACGGTTCTCCGGACCCCAGCCCGGTCACTGATCGAGAGGCTTTCGTAATTGCGGGTCAAACCATTCGACGATGCTTGGGGCGTGTAGACAACCTTGCTCGCCCATATCCGTTGTAGTTGTGCAAGGGGATGTTCAGCTGATGAACGTCTCCGAGCTTTGACTGGCCTGCTGGCACTTGCAGCGCGCCGCGCCTATTATCAATCGCTGCCAACGCTGCCGTGCTCCTGCCGCAGCCGAATTCGCCTGGAACATCACCGTTGGTGTATCCCACCAACGGTGCGAATCGAACGGCTGTCCCGCCGTGGGCAGGGTGGTTGGGCTTATGGTTTAGTCTGGGCGTCAAAGGCACCACCGAGCGGAACGTGGATAATCTCTGGCGAATCAGGCACAGCGCGGAGACCCTCCAGCGCGCTGTTCGCCCAATTCCTGCTGCCGGGCAAGTACGCCCGCGTCTGAGCAGTAACCCGTTCCACTGCGCTTGAGGCAGAGGAGGCCCAGAAGGTGCCCGCCGGCATCGACGACGGCAAGCCGACGCCGGCCCTGATGATTTAGCCACCCGGTCGTCTGATTAATGGACCAGCACTCCAAGGCCGTCCTGCCCTCTAGCCGTCCCAGATGTGCAGCGGGCGTCGCATCGGGTGCTTCCGTGGGAATGTCAGCGCGTTCGATCGTGGTCAGAAGCTCTCCGTGAGCGCCGACGACCAAGGCCATGTGCACGTGATCGTCGGCAAAGAGGGAGCGGACCTCACCGACAGTCGAGGACGGAGGGAATGTCTTGGGAATCGTCACCATCCATGCGCCGACTGTGCCGCTCACCGCTCGCGGGGTTTTCTCCTGCCGGTCCACACCTTCTCCCCTCCCCATCTCGACTGGCATTGTCCAGGAACGTCAGTCCGTCCAGCGACGTTCGGCTCGAGTTGATATCCTAGATTTTTTTCCAGTCGGACCTGGTCATCCCCTCATATCATCAGGGCGGTCCACGATTCGGACCTGTTCCCGGGCATTCACCCCACATCGCATCAAGGAGCGGACCCAGAGTTTCCCAAGTAGCCGGCCGCTTGCGGCCGGCTACTCAGACGATCAAGGCGTGCCTGCGGACGCTCGGGAGCCCGCTAGCCAGCTGAAAGATGGACAGCGTTAAATGCTCAGCCCCTCCGCCGCCACATGCCGGTAGAAGTCGACGTGCTCGGCAGGAAGCGGACCCTTGTTTAGGATCACGTCGGCCGCTTTCTCGGCGATCATCATGACCGGCGCATAGAGGTTCGCATTCGGGATTGAAGGCATAACCGACGCATCGACTACTCGAAGGCCGTCCACGCCGTGTACCCGGAAACTGTGGGGATCAACGACAGACTGGTCATCGTTACCCATCTTGCAGGTCCCGCAGGGGTGGTAGGTCGTCTCGGCATCCTGGGAGACCCACTCGAGGATCTCCTCGTCCGACTGGACTTCAGGCCCGGGCGAGAGCTCGCCGCCGTTGAATGCTGCGAAAGCGGGCTGGTTCATGAGGGCTCGCGTAGTGCGAACCCCGTCAATCCATTCCTGGCGATCACGTTCGGTGGACAGATAATTGAACGTTGCAACGGGTTGTTCGAACGGATCGCTGTTCCGCAACTTGATGTGCCCCTTCGACTGTGGCTGCTGCGGACCGAGGTTGATCTGGTAGGCGTGAGGCGACTCGGCAGGTGTGCCGTCGTTCCGCACCCCGAGCGTGAGCATAGTCAGCATCAGGTTCGGCATCGGGGCGTCATCGAAGGAGCGAACGAAGCCGCCACCCTCAAAGTGATTCGACGCACCCGGTCCGGTCTTATTGAACAACCACTTGAGCCCTGTCATCGGGTAGGTGTATTTCTTGACAATGCTTTGGTTGGAGACGGGCTGCTTACACTCGAACATGATGAACGCTTCAAGGTGATCCTGCAGGTTCTCGCCGACGCCAGGCAGGTCGGCAACAACGTCGATGCCGTGCTGCTTCAGCTCGGCTGCGTTGCCGACGCCCGAAAGCTGCAGCAGCTGTGGCGAGTTGTACGCACCACCGCTCAAAATGACTTCAGCGCCTCTCGCGATGTTCCGTTTCCGGAACCGAGTTGCAAACTCGACGCCGACTGCACGGGTGCCCTCGAAAACCACCCGCGTTGCTCGAGCACCCGTGATGACATCGAGGTTCTTCCGCTTCTTTGCCGGGGCAAAATACGTGCGCGCAGCGTTGTAACGTTCACCCTTGTCGATGTTTGAATCGAACGAGGAGAAACCCTCCTGCCGGTAGCCGTTCACGTTGTTGACGAGTTCGTAGCCCGATTCCTCAGCCGCTTCAAAGAGCGCACCGAACAACGGGTTCCGCGTTCCGTTGTGATGATGCTGATTAACTGGAATAGGTCCCGATTTACCACGGTACTCGCCGGTTGGATCCGAGCCCTTGAACGTCTCGATCCGCTTAAAGTACGGAAGAACGTGAGCGTAGTCCCATTCTTCGGTTCCTGTCTCCTGGGCCCAGCGTTCGTAGACGAGTGGATTGGCGCGCTGATAAAACATCCCGTTAATCGAGCTGCTTCCACCCATGACCCTGCCGTGATAGTGGTCAATTCGACGACCCTTAAGCCCTGTCTCCGGCTCCGACTTGGTGCGCCAGTCATAGAAGGGGTGACCCATCAGGAAGAGGAATGCAGCAGGCACTCGCACGGGGACATCAAGCCAGGAGTACCTGTGACCGGCTTCAAGGACCAATACTCGGTTTTGTGGATCTTCGCTCAAACGGTTCGCGAGGACGCAACCTGCGGAACCTCCCCCAACAATGATGTAGTCATAAGCATCAAGCTTCATTGTTTTGTCCTCACTTGGTAGATGGCGTTGTCGAGCTGCGTCGTTCGACTGAAAGCCGAGGCCTTAGCAACATCCTTCCCCAAGTGCGGAGGCGAGGCGCTAGGGAAGATTACGAAGTACCGGCAGGGATCTTGTGAGCCATGACATATCAGTGGATCTCACGGTTGTCAGACGGAACGACCCCGGAAGCCTGATCCGCACGCCCTCACATGGTTGTCAGTTGTGCCACGGCTCACTTTTCTGCATTGGTTTCAGAAAATCTACGAGGCGCCGTCCATCGCGGGAAGCCATGATGGAACTTGACAGTGACCACACCCGGACGACTACCACGACCACTGAGGAGCAACGCGACAATGACCCTGGAAAGCATGGACTTTATGGCCTTTGCAGAAACGTACCTCGCTGATGAGAAAGGTGAAGACGCTTCGAAGGTATTCAACCCGGCGACCGGAGACGTGATCGCCAGATTCCCCATAGCGTCTGATTCCGACGTGGATGCTGCCGTGCAGCGTGCCTCTGCGGCGTTCAAGACTTGGGGAAGCACCTCCCCCGCTGAGCGCGCGGCCGTTCTGCTCAAGATCGCTGATGCGGTTGAGCAGGAGACCGATGAGTTCGCTCGGATCGAGAGCCTGAACGTGGGGCTTCCGATCGGAGATGTGCGAGACTTCGTAGTGCCGACCGTCGTGGATGTTCTTCGCTTCTTCGCGGGCGCTGCCCGCATCTCGACGGCGCCCGCCGTCGACGAGTACGACAACGAGAGCACCTCATGGGTTCGCCGCGAGCCTCTTGGTGTCGTCGGTCTCATCACGCCTTGGAACTACCCTCTGCTGATGGCAGCCTGGAAGATCGCACCGGCCCTGGCAGCCGGAAACACGATCCTCCTCAAGCCGGCCACCGTGACACCCCTCAGCACCCTCAAGCTGGTCGAGATTGCCAACAACTTCGTTCCTGAAGGCGTTCTCAACCTCATCCTGGGTAGCGGTTCAGCGGGCACCGCGATGGCCAAGCACCCGGGAATTCGAAAGATCGCGTTTACCGGCGCAACCTCGACCGGCAAGTTTGTAGCAGCAACGGCTGCAGAAACCGTCAAGAAGGTGGGCCTCGAGCTCGGCGGCAAGGCACCTGTGCTGGTGTTCGCGGATAGCCCAATCCGTCAGACGGCCAGGGACCTCGTGACTTTCGGGTATTCGGGCGCTGGCCAGGATTGCACCGCTGCTTGCCGCATCATCGTTGAAGAGTCTGTCTATGAGGAATTCGTCGAGGCTTACTCCGAGGAAGTCAGCAAACTTGTCCTCGGCGACCCCTCCGACCCTGCCACCACACTGGGGCCGGTGATTTCGGAAAAGCAACTGAAGTCCGTCCTCGGGTTCATCGAACGCGCACGGGACGCTGGCAACACAATCAAGACGGGCGGGCGACAGGCAGATCGTCCAGGCTGGTTTATCGAACCTACTGTGATCACCGACGTCAAGCAGACAGATGAGATCGTTCAGAGCGAAGTCTTCGGCCCGGTAGTGAGTATCCAGTCGGCAAAAAGCGACGACGAAATGCTGCAGCTCGCCAACGACGTCAACTACGGCCTATCGGCCAGCGTGTGGACGACCAACCTTGCGCGCACGCTGCGCTTCAGCAAAGAACTTCGCTTCGGCACGGTGTGGGTCAACCAACACACGCCCAATGTGTCTGAGATGCCATTCGGCGGATACGGCGAGTCGGGCTATGGTCGCGAGCTATCGCTGCACGGCCTGGACGAGTACTCCCAGCTGAAGCACGTCATGGTCAAGCCTGGGCTCGACCTTTAAGAACCGGGGAGGACTAAGAGATGACAGAGAGATCAGTGAGCACGATTACAAACATTCCCACAAAGATGGCTGCTGTCCAGCTGGTCGGCCACGGCGGCCTCGACCAGCTGGTGTTTCGGACCGACGTGCCGACCCCCATGGCGGGGCCGGGAGAAGTGCTGGTCAAGGTTGGTGCGTGCGCGCTCAACAATACTGAAATCAACACACGCACTGGCTGGTACGACCGCGTCGTAGAAGAGTCTGTCTCAGAGGAACTTGGGCGGTCGGGGCGCGATGATGACGCCGGTGCCACGTGGAATAGCGCGAAAATGTCGTTTCCCCGCGTTCAGGGGGCCTCGGTGGCTGGAACCATCGTGGCGGTAGGGGAAGGAGTGGATGAGAGCCGGATTGGTACCCGAATCGTCGTCGACCCGTCTGTTCGGGATCCGAAGCTTCCCCGCCGTGCACAGATCGTTGAGTACCTCGGTGGTGACCGGGACGGAGGATTCGCGGAGTATGTGCCTGTGCCGTCCGTGAACGCGCATAGCATCAGCACCGACCTCAGTGACGCTGAGCTCGCCACTTTCCCCTGCTCTTACGACACCGCCGAGGAGATGCTGGCCCGGACCGAGCTGAGCGACGGCGAGACCGTCGTCGTCACCGGCGCCGCCGGTGGAGTGGGCACCGCGACAATCCAGCTTGCGCAGGCACGTGGCGCCCGTGTTATCGCCATTGCGAGTGCTGGCAAAGAGGCCCGGCTACGGGAACTCGGAGTCGACGGATTTGTCCCTCGAGACGTACCAAACCTGGCAGCCGCCGTTGCAGCTGTCATCGGTGAACGTGGAGCCGACGTCGTCATCGATGTTGTGGGAGGCAGCATGTTCGAAAGTCTGCTCCTGATGCTGAGGCGTGGGGGCCGATACGCGACGGCTGGAGCCATCGGTGGACCCGTGAGCCGCATCGACCTTCGGGAGCTCATCTATAAGGACCTGGAATTGCACGGGATCACCAACCCGACGCCGGAGACCTTCGCACGCCTTGTCAGTCTTATCGAGGAGGGAAAGATCAAGCCTCTCGTGGAAGAAAGCTTTCCGCTCTCTGAGCTCACGAAGGCTCAGGAAACGATGCTGAAGAGAACCCATATCGGCAAGATTGTGGTCACGCCCGAAGGTTCCACAACTTCCGATTGACGTACGCGTAACTGAAAACAGCTGAAGGCGCTGGCCGGGGAGTTGAAGCTTCCGGCAAGCGTTTTCGCTTTTGCCGGCCTCGAGACGGACGACGGCGACGGTCGCCCCTTCCAGGTGTGCGTCGCCGTCGTCGGTTAACCCGGACACGGGACGAATAGATCGGTACTTCCAATCAGAGGTCGTTTGGAGTTTCCCCGATCACACGAGACAGCTGTCGGCTCTACTCCAATGTCCACGCGCCCGTTCCGGACCTAATCTTTTTTCAGAATGGCCTGGTACGTCCAAGGACGTGAACGGGATCCAGATCGACGTACTCGACACGACGCAAGGGGACCCAAAGCATGAGCACGCATTTGACACACTGGGGAGCCTTCGAAGCTGAGAGCGACGGAACGTCTCTGCGGTCCGTCAAGCCATGGTCTGGAGATCCGGACCCCAGAGACATTCTCGATAATGTGGCCTCTGCGCAACATCATCCAACTCGCGTGCTGCGCCCGGCAGTTCGTTCGGGATGGCTGGAAAACGGGCCAGGGAGTGGATCAGGACGTGGTTCCGAGACCTTCGTAGAGGTGTCTTGGGAACGGGCCATAGAGCTAGTCAGTTCGGAGCTCAAACGGGTCTACGCGGAATACGGTCCCATGGCTGTATACGGCTGCTCGTACGGATGGGCCAGCGCCGGCCGCTTCCATCACACCCAAAGCCAAATCCACAGATTCCTGAACTCCTTGGGCGGATATGTTGCAGGTGTTACTGACTACAGTTACGGGGCCTCCGGCGTCGTGCTTCCGCACGTCATCGCTCCCCCGGTTGAAATTATGGCGAAGGCAACATCCTGGGACGTGGTCAGCCGGAACACCGAGCTATTCGTTGCCTTTGGCGGATTGTCAGAAAAAAACAGTGGAATCGGCCCAGGTGGAATTGGCCGCCATGTCGCCCGAAACGCAATCAAGGACGCGGTTGCTCGAGGCTGCCGCTTCATTGATGTATCACCAATCGCGGACGATACCTATGCGGAGGCCAAGGCCGAATGGATCGCACCAGTGCCCGGTAGTGATGCCGCATTGATGCTGGCACTGGCCTTCGTTCTGGATGCAGAAAATCTGGCTGACTCGCAATTCCTGGATCGCTATTGCGTTGGGGCCGACAAATTCTTGTCCTATGTCCGGGGTGACGTTGACGGAGCACCCAAGAACCCCCAGTGGGCAGAAAAGTTGACATCGATACCCGCCGAACGAATCGTTCGGCTTGCGCGCGAGATGGCGGCCTCGCGGACAATGATCAACATCAGTTGGTCAATGCAGCGACAGCAGCATGGCGAGCAACCCGTTTGGCTCGGGGTGACGCTGGCAGCCATGCTGGGCCAGATCGGCCTGCCCGGTGGCGGTTTCCAGCATGGATATGGCTCCTCTGCGGACGTCGGATTGCCCCTGCGAGTGTCCAGCGCTCCTTCCTTTCCCCAGGGGCGGAACCAAGAATCGTCCTACATCCCTGTCGCGCGGATCTCGGACATGTTACTCGAACCCGGCAGCCAGATCGACTTCAATGGCAATCGACTGACTCTGCCGAAAATAGAATTAATCTATTGGGCCGGCGGCAACCCCTTCCATCACCACCAGGACTTGGCCAAATTCCGTAGGGCCTGGTCAAAACCGGCAACCGTCATCGTCAATGAGCAGTTCTGGACCAGTACGGCGCGGCATGCCGACATAGTTCTGCCTGCAACAATGACGTTTGAGCGAAACGATTATGGGGCCGGTCGTAACGACCCCACGTTCTTCCCCATGCACGCCCTGACAGCACCTGCTGGAGAAGCACGGGATGATTTCGATATCTTCGCCGCCGTGGCAGAAAAACTGGGACGAGGGGAAGCTTTCACCGAAAACCGGGACACCATGGGCTGGCTTCGCCATCTATACGACGGGTGGCAGAAGAGGCTCGCCGACAAGGGAACCACCGTGGTGGATTTCGACACATTCTGGGCGAGCGAGAAGATCGAGATCCCGGTGATAAATACGGACCAGGTTCTTTTCTCCGAATTCCGGCGGGATCCAATTGGGCATCCGCTGGCCACCCCCAGCGGCAAGATCGAGATTTTCTCCTCGACGATCGAAAGCTTCGGCTACGCTGATTGTCCCGGTCATCCCGTCTGGATTGAGCCCGACGAATGGCTTGGATCAGGTGGAGATTACCCGCTGCACCTTATAGCAAATCAACCGAAGACCAAGCTACACAGCCAGCTGGACATAGGGGCCACCAGTCAAAGGTCCAAAATACAGGGGCGTGAGCCCCTGCGAATGAATCCTAAAGATGCAGCCGCCCGTGGGCTCTCGGACGGACAGGTCGTTTTACTGAGAAACGACCGTGGAAAGTGCTTGGCAGGCCTTGTAATTTCCAATGCAATACGTCCGGGTGTTGTCCAGCTTTCAGCAGGGGCCTGGTACGACCCCGCACCCGATGATCCGTCGTTCTGCCGTCACGGGAATCCCAATGTGCTGACCTCCGACAGGCCGTCCTCAAGTCTTTCGCAGGCCACTACTGCACAGCACGCGCTCGTTGAGGTTGAGGCTTGGTCAGGCGACATTCCCGAACTGGATGTGCTCACGCCGCCAGTTTTGGTGCCGGAGCAGTAGGACGCAGTTTGCGTACCCGGTCTCGGGCAAGCAGAGATCATTGTTCTCCTTCATACGAGCTGGCCTAAACCCCCAGGCGAGAGTAGCGTCCATTTCGAAGGAATGTTCACTTGCGACCGTGTGGCGCGTCGGCGGCTAAACGGCGCTGGCCTTTATTCGGGGGGCTGGAATGTCCGGTTGGAGTGCTGATAACGCTGCGGGGCCTCTAGGAGCCGGAACTGTCACCCTGGTTGAGGGTTCGTCATTCTGCATCTCCTTGGGAAACGGAGATATCCATCCCGGGAATCCACAGGGCCTTTTCGTCCAAGACACTCGCATCCTGTCGCTCTGGGGCTTGACCGTTAACGGCCACGTCGTAGAAGAGCTGGGGGCCGAAACGAAGGAACCCTACCGCGCGCTTTTTGCGGGACGTGTCCCCGGCTTGAACGGGCATGCCGACAGCGCCCTTATCGTGGAGCGGCTGCGTGAAGTGGGGTCCGGAATCCACGAGCAGATCACCGTTCGGAATAGGAGTCGCAGCCGATTTCGCTGATCTTGTCGAAGTGAAGGAGGCGCGAATAAAAAGGCGTTGGGCTGGGACCTCCCAGAGCCGGGGCGATGAGCTGGTTCTTCACGCCACTTGGCAAGATGTCAGAAAGGGCGTCGTTACCCGCGCACCCGGCGCAGAGCAGACGCCGGGAACGTTGACGTATAGGGTGACCGTTGAAACGCACGGCCAGTGGAGTACCACCCTGACGGTGATGCCCGAAACCGAGAGCGGCACTCGTCCGCCGTCTTTCGGCCATGCTGACGGCGAACTCTCCCCCAGTGACCTGCGCCGACAACAGTGGGTAGCCAAGATTCCGGTCTTGCAGATGGGGAACCGGTCAATCGAACGGACCATGCGGCGTAGCTGTGACGACCTGGGTGCACTCAGGATCGAGGACCCGAACCATCCGGACCGGGTTGTCGTGGCCGCCGGTGCTCCCTGGTTCATGACCCTTTTCGGCCGCGACTCATTATGGGCATCCGAGGGGTCCCTTCCGATCGATCCCTCCCTGGCGCTGGGTACGCTGCAAACGTTGGCAGACCGCCAGGGCCGCGCAGTAGATCCAATAAGCGAAGAAGAACCTGGCAAGATTCTGCATGAGGTCAGGTTCGATGTGTCCAGTGGACTCGCTCTCGGAGGCAAGGCCGCCTATTACGGCAGCTTTGATGCCACCCCACTGTTCGTCATGGTTCTCGGATCGGTCAGTCGTTGGGGCTTCGCTGCGGACACCATCGCCGCCTTGCTGCCTCACGCAGACCGCGCACTGGAGTGGATTCGGAACTACGGCGACAAAGACGGCGACGGTTTTGTCGAATATGAACGCCTGAACCATCGTGGCTTGATCAACCAGGGCTGGAAGGATTCCTGGGACGGCATCAATTTCGCCGACGGACGTATGCCCGAACCACCGATAGCCCTGTGTGAGGTTCAAGCCTATGTTTACGGGGCCAACGCGGCCCGCGCCTGGATGGCATATGACGCCGGAGACGATGCTCTGGGCAACGATGGGCCGCCCAAGCCAGCGGTGTCCTTAGGCCAAGTGCGGCAGATCGATCCGTAATCCTGGCGCAATTGATCGACCTGACCCGGGACGGAGAAGCAGAGTGAAGAAATGGCTATCGCTCGGCGGTGCCGTCCTAACGGAGGTGAGCGCTATCCTCGCTCTCAAAGCCGCCCTGGAAACGCCGGGCTGGTATGTGTTGGTCGTCGTCGGATACATCTCCGCCGTTGGCCTGCTCACAGTCTGTTTGCGCTTCGGTATGAGCATCAGCGTTGCCTATGGAGCTTGGGGCGCAAGTGGAGTCACAACCACCGCGCTTTTATCCGCCCTCATTTTTGACGAAACCCTTACATGGCTAATGGGCCTGGGGATGATGTTCATACTCGCCGGCGTCGTAACAGTCGAGCTTGGATCGCAAAACGCCAAGCGCCTTCAAGGAGCGAAGGATGCCCAATGAGCTGGGTTTTCCTGAGCTTGGCCATCGCTACCGAAGTTGGTGCCACGGTGTCCCTGCGGGCTTCGGAAGAGCTGAAGAAGAAGCTGTCGCTTATTCCCATAGTGGTCGGCTATATCTGTGCAAACGTCGTCCTCAGCATGGCCTTGGCCGAAGGGCTTGCACTTGGCGTAGCCTATGGGATCTGGGTTGCTTGCGGTGTCGCACTCACAGCAAATATCAGCCCGTGTCTTCTTCAAGGAGCCCTTAACACCGCTCATGGCCTTCGGGATACTGCTCACCGGCGCAGGAGTTTTGGTGGTTGAAATCGGCGCGGGCCTGGCTCACTGAACACCCAGACTCCCTGGCCAGTAGTGAACCACGTCAGCGACTAACCGGATTCCAGGCAGAAACAGCCAGGTAGCTGGCAGGCTTCGTCATACGGTCCTATCATCGTCACCGCACTATCGACTGTTTCCCATCCAGACCGCGGCACACCTGAATCATTGCTAGTCGGGTTTCGAGACCTCAAGTCACCTGATCCGTTGGAAGCCAGGCTACGAGACTTCACTGTTCAGCCCTCCCAATGGGGTTCGACTCTAAGATGGCAGCCTCTTTCGGCGCTGACTCAAATCTAAGATGCAAAGATTTCCACCATTGACGTTCTCCATTTCCGGAGCGTTACAACCAATGTTGGGTCGAGTCGATAGTTGACCTGATGAGGGACGGTACGATGACTTCCCGACCCTGCAGGGGATCAGGGGCTATACGAACTTGCGGGTGTTTCGTTGGCGAATGTCTTATGGTTCACCCTGTAGATAGCTGATTAGGTATCCCTACCAACGCAGGACCGAGGCCCTTCTTTCAGGCCTGCGGTCTGATGCGACCCCGACTGGCATCTGTGAATCAACGAAGGGTACCAATGTCCACTGGAGATCAAAGATTTGGGAGTGCCACCGGCGCCCAACCTGGCAAGCTGCGTCTGGAAATCAGTGACGTCCGCATAGTCAATAAGGCCGCTTTAAGGCGCGCCGTTGCTGGAACGGTCGTCGGGAACATTATCGAATGGTACGAATTCGGCGTGTTTGCCTACCTCATAACGGTAATGGGGCCTGTTTTCCTTCCGCAGGCCGACCCGACAGTCCAGGCTCTTTACCTGTACGGCACATTCGCAGTGACATTCGTTGCCAGACCACTGGGCGGCGTCTTCTTCGGATGGCTGGGAGACAGGATCGGGCGGCGTAAGGTCCTGACGTTCACGTTGCTCCTCATGTCCGTCTCCACGTTTGCCACCGGGCTGCTCCCCGGGTACGCGGATGTCGGGCTTTGGGCTCCGGCGCTTCTCGTGTTCTTGAAACTGCTGCAAGGGTTCTCCGCCAGTGGGGAATACACCGGTGGCGCGACCTTCCTGAGCGAATATGCGCCGGATAAGCGGCGGGGTTTCTATGTTGGATTCATGGGATCCAGTTATCTGGGATTCGCCTTTGGAGCCGGCCTGGTAGCCCTTCTGCAGCTGGGGTTCGGTCAGGACGCGATGCTATCCTTCGGCTGGCGGATTCCATTTCTCGTCGCAGGCCCGCTCGCCGCCATAGCCCTGTATTTCCGCTATCGCATTGAAGAGTCGTCTACGTTCAGTGCCGTCTTGAAGGAACGGGCAGAGGAGTCCCGGAGAACCGGTGAGCTGGCAACAAACCCGGGTATCATCCAGGTCATTCGGGCCCATGGGCGTTTCATTCTGCCCGTCATGGGTGTCGCGGCCGCAGGCAATGTCATTGCCTACACCATGACCTCGTTCACTCCCACATACCTGAACCAGACGCTGGGTTTCCAGGGTTCCCTTGGCGCCCTTGTCATCTTCCCCTTGTTCGTACTCGCAGCATTCGCAACCCAGTTTTTTGCCTCGCTCTCGGACAAGATAGGCAGGAAGCGGATCCTGTTCACCGGCGCAATCCTGGGCATCGTGCTTCCGGTTCCAGCGTTCATGATGATGGGTTCGGGCCAAATTTGGGGCGCGCAACTCGGGACACTCTTCATCATGGTCTGCGCAACCCTCTTTTCGTCGAGCTACGCTTCTTCGCTGCCTGAGCAGTTCCCGACGCCGTCGCGTTCCAGCGCTCTTGGGCTTGCCTACAATGTGGGAAACGCGGCCTTTGGCGGGACGGCTCCTCTGGTTATTGCGGCACTTATCGGAGCCACCGGGAACAGAATGGTGCCCGCTTACTACCTGATGGGCGCAGCCCTGCTGGGACTGATTTCCGTCCTTTTCCTCAAGGAAACAAGCAGGAAGCCTCTCAACGGCTCATTACCCAACGTGGAAACCAAGGAAGAGGCTCAGTACCTCGTTGATACCCAGGACTCCAACAACCTCCTCGATCCCGCCGAAATGGCCCTCACTCAAGATGTTCCTTCAGATTCGGAGGGCGGCCGGCGCTTCTAACCGATCCGAAGCCCTCCCGGCCACCTATCCGGCCGGGCTCAAGAGGTCGCATTCGAGAACGACTCCATCTGCAGCCGCACCGACCTCAAGCCGCCAAGAACGCCTGTAACGTGACGAGTCGGTCCCTGAACTCACCTCCCTGGGCGGAGTTTCAGCAAGGAGGTGAGTGGGAGACGATGCCTCATGGTGCGGGCAGGACGACGACGTACTTTCCGGGCTCGCGCCGGGACTCGAGGGCGCGGTGCGCGTCGGCCACCTTATCAAGTCCTTCGAAGACCTCCGCGATGACAACTTTAAGTGCCCCGGATTCGATAGCGTTCAAGTACTGGTCCAGCGCGCTGGCGGGGAGGTCGCGGGCTTCGCCGGCGTAGCTGGTAAGCCGCACGCCGGTGGGGATGATAAAAGGGTCGAAGTCTGGGACGGTCCAGGCCCCACTGAGTGCGCCGACGAAGCAGACGGTGCCGCCGGGTCGGATGAGTGAGAGCACATCAGGCAGTGCGGTGGCTCCCACGAATTCGAGTGCGGCGTCGACACCCTCCGGTGCGATCACCCGGATTGCCTCAGGAAGGGTCTCGTCGTCGCTGAGGGCGTGGTCCGCGCCGACGCTCTTGAGGAGGTCGGACTTGGCGGGGTTCCGGGTTGTTGCGATGACGGTGGCACCGAGGTGGTGAGCGATCGCAATGGCGGTGAGCCCCACGCTGGAGGTGCCGCCGTGGACGAGGACGCTCTGGCCAGTCTGAACTCCAAGCCCGCTGGTGATGGAGCCGTGCGCTGTTTGCAACATCTCCGGGAGCGCCCCAACGATGTCCCAACCTAGGTCGGTGTCGAACGGGATAAGGTTCGCGGCATCGACAACTGTGTATTCTGCGTAGCTGCCGTCGATGTTTCGACCCAGACCGCCCATCATTGTGGCAACCTTCTGTCCGGGGGCGAGGTCGACGCCTTTACCGATAGCATCGACCTCGCCGACGCCTTCGATTCCCAGGACCCGGGGAAATGAGAAGTCGGGACTGGACTCACCCTGACGGCTGGTCACCTCGGACTCGTTGACCCCGAACGCCCTCACACGGATACGCACCCATCCTGGTCGCACGTCGGGGATCGGTACGTCGCTGACCGTGAGCCCCTGAAGGTCAGCCGGGCCGGTCAAGCGGATGGCGCGCATTGTCTCAGACATGATGTTGCTCCTTCGTGGAATGGGTGATTTGGGGTTGGAGGGGCGACGAGAGCGTTGAGAGTTTAGCGCAACGTCAGATCATTGAAAGCGGAATCGCCGTGGGCGAGGCGATGACTCCACCACCCCCAAAGCAAAACATTGACAGTGCGTGCGGTCCGGGTTCGGCGTCCCCGATGCAGGATCTCGAGGGAATCGTCCTCGACGCACTGGAGCACCTCTGTCACCTTCGGGTTCCGCGCTCCGTAGTGGCGGACCTCCTCATGCAGACGGATGTCGTCGAGGGTAGGACTAGTGGTGCCGATCGCTGCGTTGACTAGCACTCCGACCACGTCCGTGAGGGTTCGGGCCTCACAAAGCGCACGGCCTGGCGGGGTCCGAGGTGGCTGCGAGTCGAGTCGAAGGCATCCACGATAAGGTCCTCCAGAGTGGGGAAGCAGCAAGTCATCGAGCCAAGTGGAACCTCGGTGCGAGCGGCGACACCGCGATACGAGACACCAGCCACCCATCTTCCTTGATCACCTCCAGCGTTGCTTGCAGGACATGGGCACTGCGACCGGGATCGTTCGGTTTCCTCGCTCATGCCTTTTCCCGTGTCGGACCCAGTGCGTACAATGGTACATATTCGAGTTCAGCCTAGTCCAACATGAGGGAAGCCCCATGAACGGCGAAAAACTGCAGGAGCCTACCTGGGCGGGCACTGGCTTGTAACTTGAACGGTTCCTCCTCACCGACCTTCCACCGGGGTCAATATCGGCGGGGGCCGCCCGGTGAGGGCCCCGAAAGGTGGTTTCGCCACCGTCTGGGGCGATTAGCTACGCAGGTCTTGATCCGGCGGCATTGAAGAGACTAAGGCGTCGAGGATGGCAATCTCCGATATGAAGATCGGGGAATCTTAACAAAGACAACGTTGGCCTGATCAGGGCTGGAACGGATCGTCTGCGACTTCTCGGCATGAACAGCGGCCCAACTTTCGCGAGATTACCTATTTTCTTAAGGCTGAATCGTTTTAGGTCCTCACTGCGCTGATCCGAGACGGTGTGGACCGCTACAGAATTTGGGCCCAATGCAGAACTGGTTCTGACCGTCCCGCTTCCATGCCTTGTTGAAGCGGGCCGTAGCCGGTTTACCCACCAAATCAATGTTCGCCACGGTCACTGCCGTTGCCTAGCCCAACCGTGCGCCTGTCATGACCTGGAAGTTAGTGAAGTCCCGGTACCGCTCCGCCAGGCCCTCCATCATCAAGTCGAATTCCGCTTGGGTGAGAAACATCATTTCGTCCTCGGCCTTCTCGACGCTCGGCAGCTGCGCCGCGGCGCGGATTGCGCGAGACCGTAGCCGGCATCTCTGCCGTTGGCTCCGGTCTGGTTGCACTTCCGGGTTATTTCTGCGCCTATGCCGGAAGCGTCGTGTTCGGGGGTGTCGTCATGGGCGAGTTGGTACATGGCACGCTCAACGGGCCCAACCTCCCTTGGTACGTCTGGGCAAGCATCTTCTGGGCTGCCAGCTCAATCCTCGGCTATTTCAAGGTCGAACTGTCAGCAAAGGTGCTGACTATCTCCCTGTTCCTTGAGGTCGTCATCGTGGTCGCTTGCGACGTCCTTCCCCGCTGCAAGGCCGCGTCTTCAGCCCGGTCCAAGGGTGCATCGATACGAGGGCCTGTTCGGGTGTTTGGGACCGGCAACGGAAAACGATATTCATTTGCACGTAACTAGTTGTTTGTGCCAACGAGCCCTCGGGACTCTGGCGTCCTCTCAATCGCAGCCACTTCTCGCCCGGTTCGACGTGATGGGGTGGTGAAATTTCCACCGAGGCAGAGCTTGAACACATCGAGGACATCTTTCCCATCGGCTAATTCGGCTCGCCCTACCCGAAGGCGTGAGATCCGGGCGGGAGTCGCAAGCCAATGATGGCGAAGGCACGAGGCAGCGGCTGCCCAGGGCCTTCACGCTTTCGACACACAAACATACCTATGGAGAAAGCGTCACAGAGCTCTTCCGTCCGCAACAACCTCTCTCACGAAGGACGCACACAGGACCACGAGGGCGCCTGAGAGGGACGTCGCAAACTGCCACTTCGAGCAGTGGAATGGGTCAAAAGAGCTCCCCCATCGGGGCGCCGTCAGCCAGCGAAAGGTGGAGGCGACCATTCGGCGCTAGACGGCGAGGGATTCTGTTTACGCTTGGATCACCATGGATTCGGCAAGCACCGAGTTCTCGTCAGGCCGCCGAACGGCCGGTCAGCGGCGAGTCCGTAAGCTTCACCGCCCCTCGTCTTCGTAGCCAACAAGGACAACGACGCCAGGCACGTCTAGAGGCAGCATCCAGCTGCCGTCTCCTCGCTGCTACGTTTACTTGAACAAAGCGTCCGCCCGCCCATCAGTAGCCCGGCGAAAACGCGTTATCAGGGCGTGTACAAGTAGCGTTGCAAAAACCGCAGCGCAGAGCAGTGCGCCGATCGCAAACGAGGTTCCGATTCCGGCACCGGTCGGGTGAAGATCCGGCGCCATGTTGGCTGCCAGCACCGCACCCGAGACCGCTGTGCCGAAGGAGCTTCCCACATTGCGCAGGACCTGATTGAAACTTACGGAACTACCCAGTTCCTCGGCGGCAACGCTCCGCGCGATCAGCGCTGGCATGGCGGCATAACTGGCACCCATTCCCAGGCCGAATACCAGCATCCCGGTCAGGATCTCCCAAAGCGCAGTGTGGGCAAACCAGAGCTGCATTCCGGCGGCTGCCATAATGCCTGCGCCGATCGGCAGCAAAGTCGCCAACGGAATCCTGCGCGCCAAACGGCGCACCATACGATTCGCGAGGAAGCTTCCAACCGACAGCGGAAGCATCACAAAACCGGCCCAGAACACGGGCAAGGCGATGCCGTAGCCGGTTGAAGTCGGGGCTTGGGCCACGAGGCTGGAGATTGATAAGCCGATGTACATCGCGGCACCCAACCCCATGCCCGTGCCGTTCGCCAACAACACCTCACCGTTCCGCAGGACCCGAAGGTTGACCAGGGGATGCCGCGTCCGAAGCTCCACCCGGACCCAAGCGGTCAGGACTGCTGCCGCCACGATGAAGCAGCTTATGACCCCGGGAGAGCTCCATCCCCACGAAGGCCCTTCACTGACGCCCAGGAGCAGAAGGCCCAAACCGAGGCCAAGCAGGCTAGCTCCGGCGAAATCAAAGGGAAGCCGTGGGGCTCGTTCGTCGGGTCCTGCCGGCACGGCGCGGAAGACCACAAAGATCGCCGTCACCACGAACAACGCGGCAAACCAGAAAGCGAACCGGAAGTCGAAGAGCCCCGCAATGATTCCGGTCAGTGGGTAGCCGACGCCAAGGCCGGTCGCCACCGTCACCGACAGGCTCGATATGGAGAATCGCACCTTATCAGCAGCGATGTAGCGGCGGGCGAGGGCGATCGTCACAGGAACAATCCCGTAGGTCAGGCCCTGAAGCGCCCGTCCGACCAGGAACACCGTGAAGTTTGGAGCCGTCGCAGCCATGACGGACCCGGCGAGGATGATCCACAGTGCCAACAGCAGGAGCCGCTTCTTGTGCGGTCCGTCGCTGATCCGTCCCATCACCGGGGTCGCCACCGCACCGACCAGAAGGTTGACGGTGAGCATCCACTGCGCCGTACTGACCGGCACATCCATCTCACGGGCAATTGACGGCACCAACAACATGCCGAGCGAGCTCACGATCGCTGTGGAGAGCGCCGCGTAGACCAGCGCCGGAACCAGGCTTGAACGTACGGCCGGTTCAGTCAACGGACACCTCAGGCCCAAGCTTGCTCAGGACTCGGATAGCCCCCTCCAGCGCCTTCCGGCCTTCCGGTGTCAACCGTTCCGCAACTGCACGGTCAAGCCAGGCATGCTCGGCTGCAACCTCCTGAACTGGTTTGCGCCGTCCCTCGACCGTGAGGATGGTCCAGGTCCGACGACGGTCCTCGTCGCCGGTCGCCCGCACCACGAATTCCAGCCGTTCCAGCTCGCCGACTGCCAACGAAATTGCTTGGGGGCTGACGTGAGCAACGGCACCAAGTTCCGACGATGCCGCTTGCCCTTGCTCCACGAAGCGGCTAATCACGCCAAGCTTGCCAGGGGACATCGTCCGTTCAGCATCGAGGCGCCGCCACAGCGGACGTAGTGCGTCGAAGAAGGAGCGCGTAGTAATTTCGCCTGCGATTATTCTTGGTTCCACCCCTTAACTGTACAAGTAACTTGACCAAGTTACTTGTGTAATCAGTCACAACCACGAAAGGTCGAGTACGGTTCCGCCTGTGGGACCGGGAAGGTGGTCATCAGGGGGTAGCGGAATCCAGACGGATGGATTAGGCAGGTCCGAGCTCCGAGTGCGTGATTTTGTCCACCGGCGGAAAGCTCGGCAGTACTGGATTCAGCGGCTCAACAGCAACATTGGAGTGGTTGTCGCCAGAGCTGGCCCCAACCTCGTCATCGTTCACGGCGTCAGAGCGGAATATTCATGGCAGCACTTCTAAGCGTCGGCGCTAAGGCCGATCGAATCGGCATCGAGGCAGCGGTCGCCAGACTCTGCTGGGTAGAACGACAGCAGCAGAAGTGTGCACACCACGGGATGAAGCAGGGTTTAAGGTTGCCTGCCCACCCGGTGGCCCCGCGTTACGCTGGATAAGGTCGCCACTGCCGCCAAAGTGAGCAAGCCTGGACTCATGTGCCACTTCCCCACCCGCCACGCCCTTACGGTCGGACCCGTGGAAATCCCGGCCCTTCTGCTCATATCAAGGATGACAATTGGGCGGACTGAAGTCCTCTGCTAGCGAAGCCAACTGACCGATACGCCGCATACATCAAGACCGCTGCTGAGGGTGCAAATGCATGATCCGAATGTTCGTTGTGGGCCCAGTTAGCGTACGCGCCGGGCAATACGGACCTATTCAGCATCTTCAATCAGTGACGGGCCTTCGCGATGTGGTACGACAAACTCGCACTCACCTACCTTGGCGGAGCCGTTCTCCGGGCAGTCAGCATCTGGGTGACAGCTTTAGGAGACGCGCCCTGGTATTTCAACGCCATGTACGCCTTGATGCGAACCTCGGTGGCAGGTTTACGTCCAATTTACAAAGTTGATTCAGGCCTCGTGGAGATTCCGATATGTTCGTGGAATGGCACTTTCAACTTCAGGGCGCCAACCTCGGGGCGAGTCGAGCGGCTTTTGCGAACCCGACTGCGTGGCGCGATGGACGGGACAATCCCGGAGTGCACCGGCTCCATAGTCACCGGCCCCTGGTGCCTGGACCAAGACGGGCGCGCAACGGGATTGTCGGCCGCTGCCCTACTCGACCAAACTCTGGCAACCTCTATCCGCGCTGCGGCCCCGGAGCTTTCTACGATGGTCACGACGGAACTCCAACTGAACTTCCTGGTGCCGCCACCTTCGGACGGCACCGTTCTCGAGGCGTGGACCAGAAGCGGCTTCGTTGATTCCAGGGGAGGCGTGGCCTTTGGCGCCCTTCGTGGGCCGGACGCAAGGGAGTACGTGCATGCCGTTGGATGGTTCCAAGCGGTTCACTCCGCCCCGACTGGAGCACTCGACAATTTCCATCGCATGGGCGCGTTGCCTCTAGGACCCACATTCGACGTCACCCTGGACAAGTTGCTAGGTCTTCGTAGTCTGGCGTCGAAGGCTGCGGACGGCGGCCCAGCAGACAGCGACGGATTCGTCAAAGGGCCGGACCTCCCCATGATCGACGAGTTCTTGAATCGCAACGGGACCGTTCATGGAGGAGTGACTACCATGATGGCGGGACTCGCTGCCAAGGCGGCCATGCCGCCCGATTCTGATTCTTTCGATCTCCAGTCCTTGCGGTTGGTGTTCCTCCGCCCGGCCACGGGTCCGATTACTTCTCGGGCAAGAATCCGCCATCCCGGACGCTCCTTGCGCATCGTGGACGTGGGACTGTTCAGCGGCCACACGACTCCAGGCAACCCGACATCGCATGCACCAGGCGCGGAGTCAAAGGGAGGAGAATGACCAGCCCACCAAAAGCAAGCCGATTGCACAAGCCCAAGCGATTCTCCGCCCGGCGCACTGACGGGCCCGTAGTCAAGGTCGAACAACGCGTAGTTGCTCCAGGGGCCGGCGGTAGTTGACGCCGTCGCCCTTGAGGCGGACAACCTTGGCGACCATTTCGGGAACTCACGGGTCTGGCAGGGTCAATTGCTTTTGGCATCATGCCCACCGGTTATCTCTTGAATCAGGGGTCCCGACCGGAAGTACTTTCTTGAGCGGCAGAATGTAGATTTCCTTGGAAAGCATGCCCTGACGACCAGGACCCCATGTGGTCGGTGTCGCTGCGGCAATGACCAGCACGGCAACCAGCAAAGTGGCGAGGCCCCACCAGCCCACAACGTCCCGGGAGCCGTAGATGTGGTTCAGGTTCCGCAATGCTCCGGTGAAGAACACGTGCACCACCGTAATCAACGCAGTAGAGCATCACCGGAAAGTGCAATGCTCGCGCCCATCCCATCGGGTACAGCGCCTTGAGGAGCTCGGCACGCTCGGGCACCACGTAGAAATCCGAACGCCCACCAGGACCGCCAACGCGGCGGCGACGAACACGGTGAGGATTAAGTATGGATGGTTGTTCGGGAGGAACGACAGCATGCTACGGCAGACCCCAACAAGCCCGAAGGATCGGCGGTCGGATCCGGTTCTTAGCACCCTTATGACTAGGAATACAGAGGACAAAAGCAAAGGCGGGGGTAAATCCCGAGCGCCTTTCTATAACCCGCGACTCACAGTGCCGAGGAGTCGTTCGCCGGGTGGCGTGCATAGCGACAAAGCGAGCAACCATAGTCGAGCCGCAGGGTGTCGATGCAAGGGGCCGGGAGGATAAGGAGCGACCCTAGGCGTCAGCACCCATGGCGTGACTGCCCTCGACAATCTCCGCTTCGGCGAGCGACTCGGGTTCGGCAGGCTCAGCGGCGAGCTCAAAGGAATTCACGTGCGACAGCCGAGATCACGCCGACGCGTAAGGGTCCCCGGCAGCTAGACGTCAGAGCGTCCATTGGGGACGAAG
>NZ_JAWRXG010000212.1:0-267 GCF_046535135.1 Arthrobacter sp. SIMBA_036 | reverse complement strand
CCTGTCGTGCTAGAGGACGTCGTACTGACAAGTGAAGACGCCGTTCCGGTGTTTTCCGGCCCATCGAGCAGGATCGTGAAGAAGTGGCACCCGCTGACCGCGGACGGCAGCCAGCCGCTTTCGGCCAATTTCCTGACTCGCAACGCGAGCTGTGGCTTCCATTGCGTCGCACATTGCAATCGCTGGTTCGAGTCGATGGACGAGTTCGCGATCCGGACGGGCAGTGATGCGTTCGGCCGAGAAGATGTGTATGTCGAAACAGGCACG
>NZ_JAWRXG010000211.1:0-267 GCF_046535135.1 Arthrobacter sp. SIMBA_036 | reverse complement strand
ACCTTGTTTAAAGATAAACAAAATGCTAAAGATACAACAGCCATTTGCCCCGCACTTAAATGAAATACAATATCGTGATCTGAATCTTTTCCGGTTTTTAATAAAACATTATTTCGTTGTCCAGTTGGTAGAATATCAATAAAAATTCCAAATCCTTGCTGATAGTTTTGTAATATCTTTCCTGAATATATAAAAAAAGGAATCTTAATTTTTTCAATCATTTCCACTTTATGATTCTTGATCGTGGAAAATATAGTTGTATTAAGG
>NZ_JAWRXG010000210.1:0-267 GCF_046535135.1 Arthrobacter sp. SIMBA_036 | reverse complement strand
CCGTTCGAGAGTATCGACGAACGAATGCTGGTGGACAACCTGACAAACCAGAAACGTCGATTCGTGAAGGGGCTGCGTTACAACCTGCCGTCGACCAATCCGCTGGCAAGCGTCGTGTTGTCCGACACAGCTGAGCCGGTGGCGATGTACGTCCTTCCGTACGGAGCGAGCGACCAATACCGGAAGGAGCTGCGGGAGCTTCAAGAAGGCAGCAACCTCAAGTCGTGGCAATGGGATACGGGCGCAGACATGCCCGATGTGCCGGCA
>NZ_JAWRXG010000209.1:0-268 GCF_046535135.1 Arthrobacter sp. SIMBA_036 | reverse complement strand
CCTAAGTGCTGGCGCCCGACCATGTCGATCCGGAACCTGAGTCCGCGCCGACAATCGGGAATATCCGCTGCGCGCAATCAGAAACGCGTTCAGCTCGATCACGCGGAACGTCGCCGACATCAGTAGCGAGTCGACGTGGCGACACATCGGCGTTTGGCTCGGCGCCCGCGGGAGGGAATAGGTCAGGCCAATGCGTCGCCAGGCTCCCAGATCCTATTCTGGATTGAAGACGGTCTGATCGTAACTGCCCGGCGTTGGAAAATGACCG
>NZ_JAWRXG010000208.1:0-268 GCF_046535135.1 Arthrobacter sp. SIMBA_036 | reverse complement strand
GACTAAAGGCGATCAGGCTTGAAACCGGCATCTGCCAGCCCGAGGCGATCGGCCTTTACCGCAAGTACGGCTATGTCGAGATCGAGCCTTTCGGCTCATACCAGCCGGATCCGCTCAGTCTGTTCATGGAAAAGCGGCTCGGCTGATCAGCCCTCGGCTGCCGCGCGCTGCGATGGCGGCGCCTGCTCGTCGATGATGATTTCGGGTCCGGTGCCGCCCTGATCGGCCGTGCGGACCTCATGCATCCATTCGCGCCAGATGGCGACCA
>NZ_JAWRXG010000207.1:0-268 GCF_046535135.1 Arthrobacter sp. SIMBA_036 | reverse complement strand
TATATTGAGCATGGCTGACACACAAGATCAGCCACCTCAGATTCAGCAGCTGCGGCTAAAATGCCGCACTGCACCGTCAAGCGAAGATTGATGCCGCGGCCTCTCCCGCGCTCCCGTCACAGGCATGGCCAAGCGCCGGCAGCGCGCTAGATCATTCCCTGCAGGCGGATAGGGGGACCCATGGCATTTTTCGAAAGCATGCTGACGCTGCTGCTCGTTGCCATCGTCTTTCTCCAGGTGTCGAGGAAATTCCTGATCCCCTACCCGA
>NZ_JAWRXG010000206.1:0-268 GCF_046535135.1 Arthrobacter sp. SIMBA_036 | reverse complement strand
CGAAAGCGGCGAGCCAAGCCGCCCCGCGCCGCCAAGAAACGGCCGAGCAGCTCGTTGCCGCCATGGCTGCGGCCCGGGACCGCATCGCGGACGGTTTGGCCTTGCTGCGCGCGGACGACCGGGCGCGTCTGGCGTTCCGCATCATGAATCTGGCCATCGCCCGCGCCGCTCGGCGGCGCAACGCGGGCCCCAACGGCGATCCGGCGGCGCAGCCGGCACCGCGTTGGCGTCCGTTCCAGCTCGCCTTCATACTGCTGAACCTGCGGTC
>NZ_JAWRXG010000205.1:0-268 GCF_046535135.1 Arthrobacter sp. SIMBA_036 | reverse complement strand
GTGAAGATTGCAGCACATGCAATTCAGACACCTGTTTGTATGATTTTTGTAATCTAGTCGTCTATTTTTTGTGCCGGATCCGTAGCGTTCGCATAAAAGCGGGAATGCTTGTCAGTTGACGAACGCGCTGGAGATTGTGGGCATGCACCACGAATGAGCATCACATGAGTTTGCGATCTTCGGGGGCCTCACATGCCGCCTTGCAGCGGTGCATGAGGCTTTCCGCCTCATGCACCGCTTTCGTCGTTATCAGCGCCAAGGCGCGCCA
>NZ_JAWRXG010000204.1:0-268 GCF_046535135.1 Arthrobacter sp. SIMBA_036 | reverse complement strand
GAAAGACGCGGCAATTCGGTTTGAAAGCCGGAATATCTGATTTGGAGAAAGGTGGCAGCGGATTTCAGCCGCGATCTGGAGCGAGGCTTATCCGCATCAGATTAATGCGGCGAAGAGGGCTGCAGAGGGATGAAAGAAGCGGTTGCGGTTGCGCCGACGAGCGCTTCAAAGCGCTAACCGGCGACGCGCGCATTTTCGGCGTGATGTAATTGCAGGCGTGAATCTAATTGCGGTATGGAGAACCTTCTGGCTGACGCGGATAATCCGC
>NZ_JAWRXG010000203.1:0-269 GCF_046535135.1 Arthrobacter sp. SIMBA_036 | reverse complement strand
AAGCTTGAATCGCCTCTTTGTAATCGTCCGTACATTGCACGACTGCCATCTGGGCCGCGACTGAATCGAGGCTCGTCCGCAGATCCGTTCGCATCGACTGGTACATGAGCTTCTTGATCTCTCGCAACTGAATCGGCGGCCCATCCGCGAGTTGGGCGGCGAATGCCAACGTTTCGTCGATCAATGACGCGTCGCTGAATACCCGATTGACCAATCCGATCTTCAGCGCCTCATCGGACGATACGAAGGCACCGGTCCACAACAGTTCG
>NZ_JAWRXG010000202.1:0-269 GCF_046535135.1 Arthrobacter sp. SIMBA_036 | reverse complement strand
ACTGTTTCCTGGCAGCGTCCCGACGCTCCCGGGCATCTTTCAAACCGACTTCGGGGTAAACGCCTAGGGTGATACGCTTTTCCTTCCCGCCGAATCGGTACTTCAACGCCACCACTTGCCTCCGGCCGTGGCGATCTCAAGATAGAGACCACCGCCATCGAACAGACGAATCGGTTTTTCGCCCGGCCTTGCGCTCTTGATTTTGACGTCGGTGAGGGCCATACAGCACCTCCTGGGGGCAAGTGCTGGCGGGGGCAGGTGAGTTATCC
>NZ_JAWRXG010000201.1:0-269 GCF_046535135.1 Arthrobacter sp. SIMBA_036 | reverse complement strand
CTTTCCACACACTTCTCGGAAGCTAAACTCAGGCTGGCTAACCTCTCGGGAGAAGAAATTAACTCTAAGTTATTCAGCTCTTTTGGATGACTGTTTTTAAGAGCTTCAGCTTTCTCAGAAAATTCAGTTATTACTTTTCGTATTCTATCACTTGATAGTCGAGTATTTTCATCGCGGTATTGATTATTCCAACGCTGATAAGCCGAATGGGAAAATAACGAAGGAACCACGCATTTTAGTCGATGATCACTAATATACCGAAATAACTC
>NZ_JAWRXG010000200.1:0-269 GCF_046535135.1 Arthrobacter sp. SIMBA_036 | reverse complement strand
ATCTCCCCAAACTTACCATGAATGGCTCACCTGGAGAAGATGTCTTTATCGGTTTGCACAAAATATTTTTAAATAGTTTGGGTAATTATGATGGGATAAAAAGGTCTATTATTTTAGGAAAAGAATCATGAGTTTGTGATTTATAAAAGCAATAATTATTTATTTGTATTAATATTTCACTTATAATATGATTATTATTCAGTTGAGTTGTAGTATTATGGTGATGTGGCTTGTTTTTTGATAAAGAAAAAACACCAATTCTTATGAAA
>NZ_JAWRXG010000199.1:0-269 GCF_046535135.1 Arthrobacter sp. SIMBA_036 | reverse complement strand
ACGATACCCGCCATCCCGGGCACCTCGCCAAAACTGTCCTAACCGAGGGTATATCAGCTTGACTTCAAACAACCTTTAGGAAAATCCGTTGCATTGCGGGAACCGGAGAAAGCATTGGTTAACCGTCAGCTCCCAAACGCAAATGGCGCCCGAGGGCGCCATTTTGATCCTGACTGTCAATGTGATCAGTGCGCCGGCGCGGCCGCCGCATCGGCGGCAGGCGCCGCTTCGACGATCTTGACCGGCTTGCCCATCTTCGGCTGCTGGCC
>NZ_JAWRXG010000198.1:0-269 GCF_046535135.1 Arthrobacter sp. SIMBA_036 | reverse complement strand
CTACCTGATACTGGATGGCGCGCGTGACCTGGCATGGCAGATCGGCAAGGTGCTCGAAAGCTTGCGATAGCCCTATACGACTCAGCCGGGGCCGGCAACGAAGAGCCTATTACAGGCAAGCTATTTTTGTTCAGCGACAATTAGTTAGCCCCTATGCGGCTGCTGATTATTCCAGGTACGAATCAAGGCTTACAGGCGTGCACCACAGTGGCCTATACCGAGACTGTCAAAGTAGGCGTACTTTTTTCCGAAACGGGCGTTACGTCGGC
>NZ_JAWRXG010000197.1:0-269 GCF_046535135.1 Arthrobacter sp. SIMBA_036 | reverse complement strand
CACTCTCCCTCGGGCACGAAGACCAGCGCGGCGCCGCCCGCGGCGGCCTGGTCCACGATCAGCCGCCGACCGTCGCGGCGGTGCGGCACGCCAACCGCCTCGACGATGCGCCCGATGGCGGCGTTGCCGTCATCCGTACGCAGCACGATGCCGGCAACGAATGGCAATGCCGGCGCGGACACGCCCGGCAGCGCCGCCTCCAGGCCGGCGGCCGACACCACGGTAAACCGGTTGCCGCCCAGACGGAAGCCGTTCCCCCGCGGTGCGGC
>NZ_JAWRXG010000014.1:0-85586 GCF_046535135.1 Arthrobacter sp. SIMBA_036 | reverse complement strand
CTACATCGTCTTCAAGAAGAATCAGCGTCCCTAACGCCCGCGCATGGGAAGAAAACGGATAACGTACTTTGCCATCAAAGCTGCTATAGCTAATCCTCTTGTCAACAATAGTTGTCATCGCTCATACTGTCACTGTAGCAAGTGGCGGCCGATGATGGGAAGCGCGATGGGCTGGTTTACCGAGGGCAGCGAGCATGAAGGCTATGTCGTCTGCGTCTTCGCCGACGGCATGTACGGGTCCGGTGGCAGATGGATGGAGATCAACCTGATGACACCCGACGGCCAGCCGGTTGGGCATGAGGAGGATCCGACCCGCGAGGCGTGGCGGCCACCGTCGCAGGTGGTCGGCTGGAGGGTCGCCTGCAGCTGCGTCCCGTTCCGGGAGCACGTCATCCTGGATCCATTGTGGACCCGGGTCTGGGACCCTTCCGACGAGGACGTCGCCGCAGGACGCATCTACGCCGGACCGCCGGCCAGCGCCGACGCCGCTGACATTAGCGACCGGGAGGACCTGGAGCCGCTGTTCCTGAACGTGTGGCACCGCCACATCGCCCCGGACCTGTCGCTGCACACCATCCGGACCCTGAACCAGAGCCTGAAGGACCTCGAAGCCCAACTCGACGACGCCGTAGCCGCAGCCAGGGCGGCGGGCGTCTCCTGGGACAAGATCGGACGGGCGTTCGGGATCAGCCGGCAAGGGGCCCAGAAGCGCTGGGAAACATTGGCCGCCGCTAAGGCCATCCACTCCAAAGACAACTAAGGGCAATCCGCGCCATTTTCCATCCACGGGCCGCCGCCTTCGCGCGGGCCCACCTGGTGCGGTCACCTCCCCTGCGTTTAGCAGCTGCCAGCCCGTCTCTCGGGTGATTTTCCTACCCTCGAGATAGAAATTCAGGATTAAGCTCTCGATCGCCAAAAGAAATTTTGCGCGGTCACAGGTTCCTCAGACAGCAAACGGTCTTACTAGGGCGACCAAGCTAAGACGCTTAAGGCTGTCTGTTGCGCCAGTTATGCTCACCTCATGACCGAACCCGCGCAAACTCAGATAACTCTGTCGCTTACGCACATCCATGATGAAAACCGACCTGCGCTGATGTATCTAATTGAGCAGGAGCGCCTCGGAGACATCCTGGTCGCTCAAATCCTGTCATTGTTGCCCGATCCTCAAACATGGCGTCTTACTATCACTGGCGACATGGTTAGGGCAGTTAACGAGATTGAAGCGAGGGATGACGAGAATACCTACACAACCGACCGGGGCGCGGGGCACGTCGGCGCCCGCACAATCATGCACGAGGACGGAACGGCGGACATTGTGATTTCCGACTTCGCCTTTTTCGCGTCATCACAGGATATGGACGCCCCTCAGCTGATCAAATACGCGCGTGCGGCAGCCGCCCACATAGCTCTCCACGAAGCGGGGCATGCCGTTCTCCATAGCCGCGGAGAGGGAAGTGATGATTACCAGGACCTGCCGCAGCTCCCGCATACGCCGCACGCCTGGCGGAAACACTTGGCGGCACACATGGAGGACCACCGAATCGAACAGCTCACAAAGCGCCTGGCCCCATATCCCCTTTCTCAGGTTGATCATCTTCAGGACGCACTTGCCCACTTCCGGAAAGAGCTGAACGAGTCGGGGAACACTTGGGAAACCGACATTCAAACCGCATGCTTCCGTGCCCTTGACGCCGCGAACAGCCTTATCCGCGTGATGTTTTACCTCTCAGCGGAGCTGGGTATCGAGAATGGCAAAGCAGTCCGGCCGAAGGCTCAACCTGACGGCTGGGAAGAGTACATCGATGCGAACTGGAGCGAATGGGGCATGGCACTCCATCGCCTAAAACCCGCCGACGAGCCAATGGAGCCTGAGGAGATAGCAGACGTCCTCTCGAACTTGTGCACCCTGGCCGACGCCTGGTTGCGCTCGAACGGTGTCGACTACGGGATCACCGATCAAGGCCCGTACATCTACTGGACGAAGGATCAATATTGACAACACCACATGACCCGGCAGCGTGCCATCGGTGCTAAGGCGAAGACCAGACCCACCTGAAGGAAACACTCACTTGGGTTGTCGCTTTATAAAAGCCGCCATCCCGGGAACGGTAAAGGCAATAACACCGTGCTCGGGAGCATAGACGAGTCCTTTGGCGATGAGGTTTGCCCGGATCGGGCCAAAACTGGCAGGACCACGTCCCAGGCGCGCTGCTATCTCTCCGGACGAACTGCCGTTGTCGCCATCTTCTGCCATGGCTCTGAGGTAATTTTGCTCGGCCCTCGTCGCGCGATCCCAACGTGCCCGGAAGAATCCACTGTCCAATGATGCCCGGCCGTTGGCGGCTCCGACACGAGCGTCATCGTAGGTGATCATGTCTCCCATGGCTGCGTTCCAAGTGTCCTGCCCAAACTGCTGCAAGAAGTACGGATAGCCGGCACTCTCGTCAACGATCAATGCGACAGCAGACTGGTCCCACTCGACGCCATCTTCGGCCGCAGGCTTGGTCAACGCTTCGGAAGCAACTTTTCCCCGAAGTTCCTCAATTTTCTCGTAGCTGAATCGTTCAGCGTACGACTTTGCCTCGGCGAGGACCCGTGGGAGGCTCGGCAGGCCGGCGAACGCGAACAGTACCCGCCAGTCATCTTGGGCAGCGGCGTGGGCTATTGCACAGAGAGCCACGACTTCGGCCGTATCAAGGTCTTGGGCCTCGTCGATGAGAATCGCGAGGCCAACATTCTCTTCTTCGGCCGCCAACGCCAGATCGTGAATAAGTTTTCGAAGATCGGTTTCAAGGACACCCGTGTCCGCTCCCCCACCGGATGCACCCTCCAAGTCCATCCCAAAGCTCCACGTTCCACTCTGGTCGTAGGACGCCTTAAAGCTGACCGCTGTCTTCAATGCTTTAAGCAGCCGTTTCCCAGCCGACGGGCGTGCCAGATCCGCGAGTGGACCATGAAGGGCTTCACCCAACGCCTCGCGCAACGTCTTACCTGCACCCGCTTCGACTTGGGCAACAAGCCAGTCCCGTTCGGCCGCCGAACGGCGGAAATCTGAAAGGAGCACCGTTTTCCCAACGCCCCTCAAACCATATAGAACGAATGGTTGCGCCGACCGCCCTGCCTCAACTCGCTGGATGGCCACCTGCCAGTCCTGCCGCGGCCGGTCCCGCCCGACGAGGGCAGCTGGTTTTCGTCCAGCTCCGGGCGAGTACGGGTTAGCTACGGGATCCACATCGAGCCTCTACTAGTCTCTAGGTAGTTATATAAACTTATAGCAAAATAATAGACACTACTAGATATGGTTAGTTGGCGACTGGGGAACGCCCACTGTCCGGGGGGCCTTCCTCACACCGACCAGCCTGCCCGGCTCATGCAACGCAGGCTCCTAGGTAGGGTGTTCCAGCCACAAGCGCCGCTGGGTAGTCCTTGACACCTACCGGGTTATCCCTTTGTGCAGCAGCTTGGTCGGGCCGCTGCCTCCGCGCGCCTTGCGGGCCTTCGGATTACGTCCCGGTCCCTTAGCCACGGCCGCGCTGGGCGGCGTGCCTTGGTCCTGGTCGGCACCGAGCCGCGCCTGCACGGCTTCGCGGTCGGCTATACCCTCCAGACTGGCGGCTAGTTCCTGGCGACGTTCGGCTGAGTCGTACTTGATGCCGGCCTCGTCGCGCAGCGCGTCAGGGCGTTGGTTCTCTTCGGTGACGTCGCGTTCGCGGTCCCGGTCTTCCCGGTCGGCCTCGGCCAGCAGTTGCATAGCCTGGGCGTTTTCGTCACGGCCGGCACGGCGTTCCTGCTCTGCCTGTTCGCGGTCCCGTTCAGCTTTTGCCAGGGCCTCCGCCACCGTTGCTTCATTGGCACTGAGGGTGTCCATGTCCAGCCCGTAGCGGCGCTGTACCTGGTCACGAATTACCGCGGCCGCGTCGCGCGCCGCCGGGTCATGGTGCTTCCACGCCGTGGCCGCCTCATGTGCCCTTTCGACGTCGCGGCCGTTGGCTGTGTCCCACCACCGGTTGTCCATGACGGGGGCGAGTTGCGCACGGGCGGCTGCCCGCTCCGCGTCGAACCGGGCCTGCAGTTCGCGGGCCTGTTGTTCTTCGGCCGCTTGGGCGCGGCGCAGCTCTTGCTCGCGTGCCCTGGCGAACTGCTCACCGAGCCGGCCGGCGACAGTCAGGCCAACGCGCGACATTCCCTCAAGAGCCTCATCAATGCCGTCAGATTCGCTCATGGTTCCCCTCCTTGGTGTTATCTCTCAATATCCGGGCTGGTCGTTCCGTGTCGGGTGCTCGCGTGGGTGCGCGCCTGCACGTATGTCGGCGGCAGCACCGAGCCAGCGGACCGACCGGCAACCTGGCCGGCTGTACTCGCGCGTACCGCGGCGGCCGCTTCGCTGTCCGCTGTGGGCGTGGTCGCCGGGACGCTGGGTAGTGCGGCGGCGACCTGGCTCAGGTGCTGCTTGACCATGTGGCTGATCTGCCGTGCCCGGCGCAGGTCATTGGACGCCTTGTGCATGTCATGGACGGCCTTGGCGACGTTGAGGAGCTGACGCAGCATGATGGCCTGCGCGGCGGTTCCGGTGCCGTCCATCGAAGCTGCCATGAGCATGAGCGAGGCTCCGCGGGCAGATGGTCCTGCGCTGCGGATGGGACGGACCGGGTAGCGCCGCAGTTGTGCTGTCTTGGACAACTCGTCGGCTGCTGCTGCGAGTGGTCCTGGCGTTGCCTCGGTTGCCGTGGACCAGGCTGCGAAGGCCCCGGATGTCTCGCGTGCAACGTGCGCCCAGGTCCCATGATCATCCAGCGGGACGGAGCGCAGCGTTTCGCGGAGCAGGGCTACTTCTTCGCTGTATTCCTCCCACAGTTGCGGGTCCGGTTCGTGGGCTTCACGACCGGTCGTGACCGGGCGGCGTCCACGTGCGGCTGCCTGCCATTCAGCTACCGCCCCGGCGGCAGCTTGCGGGCTGTCAGGCCACTCGGTACGGAGCTTGGGCAGGGCAAGGTCTTTGGCGAGGTGACCGCCGCCAAACCAAACAGGCCGGCCACCTTTGGGGGGACGTTCTGCCACGCTGTAGCCGACCACGACGTCATCACGTCCGGACGCGTACCGCGGTCTGACCAGGGCACCGGTACGGCGCAGGCGACGGACGAATTCGGCCTCATCCTGGGCCGACGTCGCACAGGCACGGACCTTGCGTTCCAGGGACCGGCGTTCCGGTTCCGGGGCTCCGCGCCGCTCGGAGGCTTCACGTTCACCGGGCCTTAGGCCACGGGTGGAATGCGTGGGTGAAAGTTCTTCCAGGCCGTATTTTTTCTCAAGCTCCCGGGCGGCTTGTTGTGCCCGGGGGAAGTCCCGCCAGCTGCTCCACTTCGTGCCGTCCTCGCGGACCATGGACGCGGCAATGTGGATGTGGTCGTTTCCGGCTTTGCTGTGGCCGTGACGGATCGCGACCCACTGGGCCGGCGCCCGTCCGCTGGTCTCGGTGAACCCCATCTCGTCCATGAAGTCCTGCGCAATGTCAGCCCACTTCTGGTCGGTCAGGTCACCTTCCTCGGCGCGGAGCGAAAGGGAGCAGTGCCAGACATGGCCGCCGGGAATCTCCATGCCCAGGACGCTTTTGGCCCGGTCCAATTCCTTGGCAATGGCCTGGGCCGCTTCGGTGTTCAGTTCGTCATCGTTGTGCCAGGCCATGATCGACGGTGAGCCCGCGACCAGGTGCGGGTCGGTGTGTTCGTTCGCCCGGCCGGGACCGGCAAGGTACGCGATGAGACCGTGCATGCGGGTGCCCTTGGTGATGTTGGGAATCATCAGCGCACCATCGAATCCAGCATCGTATTGATCCGGTCAGCGACCGCCCGCACCCGGGTCAACACCGTGCGGGCAGCTTCGGGGAATTCGTCCGTGGCATTCGCGTGCCGGGCGAGCTGGTTGACGTTGTTCGACAGGGCAGCAAGATAGCGGCGGGCCGCAATGAACTCAACCGCCATCGCCCGCCGCTCAGCCAGCGACTCGGCGTTCTCCGCGTACAGGGCAGCACTGACCAGGATCTCTGACGGGCTGCGGCCGGTTCTTTCCTCCAGCACCTTCAACTGCGCGCGTTCGAACTCGGACATCGAGACCCGCACGTACTGGGTGTCGCCGTCAATGTTCGCGCGGCGGCGACGGGAGTACCGGCGCGGTGGCTTCCGCTCTTCGCTCATCCAGGTCCCCTCCCCCAATGCCCAGCGCAGCGCCCCGGAATCTCCGGGCCACACTGACGAGTGTGCCGCATCCCCGACCGCAGGCCGTGGATCAACACACTGGTTATGGCACATAACCACCTAGCTTGCTCCGGAAAACCACCTGCGCCCCCATTTTTCGTTTTGGTGGTTCCTGGGTACTGCCCTGCAGGACGCTTCGCGTCTGATTCGTTCACAACGACTGCGTCGTTCCGTTTCGGCTGGTTGAGGCTACTGCCCGGTCCTTCCTTGGCAAGTCTCCGCCGCCGGCTTTCGCGGCATATCCTCGCTCCGCTCCGGTATTCCACGGTCCGGCCCCTCCGACTGGCCAATTCCTTCACCGGCCAAGTTTCGGCAAGCGTGCCGAAAGGAACGCGGCATAGGGCAAGCGAAAGGTACAGTTTTGGCTCTCATCTCACCCGCCACAGTGGCCAGGCAATACGGAGTCTCCCCGACGCAGCTACGGCAGTGGCGGCGGCAAGGTATCGGCCCCGAATACTTCCAGTTCACCGCACGAACCGTCAGCTACTCCGACGACTACCTGCGGGACTGGTTCAACGATCCACGCAACGCCCACCTCCTGGCGCAGAATGCCCCGACTACTTCGGACATGTCACGCCAGGATAGGCGCGTCCGGCAGGGCCGGCATCGGGATGATCGTTAGGCTGGATCCATGGCTACCCTCGACATTGAACAGACACGAAACCAAGCCCGCGCGCTGCTGGACTCCCGCATTGAATCCGTCACCGCCCTCGTGCGGAGCCGCCAGCGAATCACCGAACTGCGGGACCAGCTCGTTGCGGCCGAACGCGATGACAAGCGCGCCTACGTGCAAGCCACCCGGGACGGATGGAGCCCGGAGGAACTGAAAAAACTTGGCCTTGAACCAGCTGCGGTAAAGCGCCGGCGGACGACAAAGCGCTCCGCCGGACCCGAACAGGATGCCGCCCAGGAATCCGGCGCATCCTTCAGCGAACAGTGACCGTAAAACCCACAAAGTGGTGAAACGCACGCGACAGCGCTGATATCCCTGAAAAGTCGCTGCACACAAAAAGGACCGGAATATTCCGGTCCTCTTTTGTCCTTCGGCAAAGGAAATCTGTGGTTCACAGTAGCGCACCAGTGAAGGGTCCCCCTGGTGCGGAACTCCCGCGTGTGCCGGTGGCTGTTAAACACCGCGATCCGGACGACGCCGGTACCCGTCACGTTGGTAGGCGCGGCGGACCGCCCGCGCAACTTGGACCAATAGCGTGGAGGTGGGCACTCTCTTACTCATTTGAGTATTTGAGTAAGTGAGTGCCCGGCCCGTCAGGCGGCTTCCTGTTGCAGTCCGAAGAGCTGTTGCGCGGTGTCGATCAGATGTTCGGGGACGTCTGCTTCGTCGCCGTCAGCGGTTTCGCCAAGAAGAACGACGTCGCCGCAGTACACATCCGTCAGAACGCCGGTTTCTTCCAGCATCAGCTCCGCGGCGCGGCGGTTCGGTGCAAGCTGCATGATTTTGCCTTCTTCGTTCAGGTAGAAGTGCCAGTCATCGACCGTGACGGCTTCGATGTTTCCGGCCACAAGGGCTTGCAGGGTCTCCAATCCGGCGTCGATCGTTTCGATGCGGGCCGGTTCGGCCAGGCTGGCGGGGATGACCAGGGCAGTGCAGGTGCTCATGGGTTTGTCCTCTCAGAAGATGATGGGGGCGCCCCGCCCGGGGGCGGGGCACCGGTTTGGTGGTGGTTAGGCGGCGGCGGAGAGATTGCAGGGAATCCGGTACCGCCCGGGCATTTCGGCGGCCGCTTCGGGCAGGTCTTCCGGTCCTTGGGCCTGCCCGTTCTTCCAGTGGAAGAACGCTTGGTCACTCACCGCCGCGAAGAAATGCGCTTTGGTCCGGTAGAACGTGGTCCTCACGTCGCCCTCGCAGTAGGTGGCCATGCCGAACAGGTTGCCGATCTGATCGGCGGTGCGGATCCCGGCGACCATGACATAGGGCCACTGGCCCAAGTCCCAGCCGTCACAGCCCCAGCTGGGGATCACGGCCCACCCGTGCTCGGAGATGACGTCCATCCAGTCGTATCCGTCGTTAATGTGGTAATCCACGAGCACGGGCACGTCGTGGATGGTTTCCTCGGTGTCGACGGTGGTCACGGTCATTTTGATGACTGCGTTCATGGTGTGTTGCTCCATTCTTTGCCGAAATGGTGGGTGAGTGGGGCGGCTTAGGTGACCGGCCAGCTCCCCGTCTCCCCCAGTTGTTTTTTGTTGCTGGCACGTAGTGCTCTACGGGGCCGACGGAGGCGGCTCCTCCCGCCAGGGCAAGGTTCTGGAAATCTTCGAAAGGAAATAAGCGACGTAGGAGCGCCGTCGAAGAATTTCAGTGCCGCAGGGCCCCGGAGTTTACGGAGGGGTCAGGAGCTTGAGCCGGAGCGGAACCGTATGATCCGCAGGACAGCCACAAAAAAGCGTCGAAGACGTCAGGTGATGACGGGCAGGAGCCCTGCGACGGACCGGCGGCACCCAACAGCCGGCCACGGAGCGAAGCGGAGAGGACGCCCAAAAGGGGTGCGAGCCCCGCGAGCACGTATCGGTGCTCAAACTGTCAGGTGAAGCCGGTACGGTGGAAGGTGTCCCGCCTGGTTTCCCCCAATCCCAGGCGGGACACTTGTTTCAGAAGGAGAGGTAGGCGATGGGATTACGGAACTTCCTAAACAGGCGCAGCCTGCCGACTGAGGTTGAAGACCCGTCGGTGGTGGCGCGGGCCGAGGACGTTGAGCGGAAGCCGCTGACGGCCGAGCAGCTGGCGGACCTTGAAGCTGCGCGTGCTGAATTGCTCCAGCTCGCCGGCGAAGTCGGGGTGAAGAGCCTCAACGCCTGCCCCCGGGACGGGAGTCGTTGGCAGGACGACCCCGAGACCATACGGGCCATCACCGCGGTCCTCAGGGAAGCACACCTGGAGGAGCAACTATCCTCGGAAGACGCCGGCCCGGCCCGGTAGGGCGGGGCTGCCTGTGGTGGCAGACCCCGCCCCGTTCCGGTCTAGCCTTCGTCCCCGTCCAGGGCTTTGGTGTTGGCGCGGTACGCCATGATCGAAGCTCCCAGTGCGGTGAGTGAGAGAACGAAGTTCACGACGGTCAGTGGTTCCATGAGGTTTTCCTTATCGGTGAGTAGGACTTAGTCTGAGAAGGAGCCGGTGGCCGCAACCAAAGCGGTCACGACCACCGGGTTGTGTGACTACTTCCTCCTTGCTTTCCGCTTACGCTTCCGAGTTGCACCTCGGGAGCGTTCGCTTGTTAAGCGCGCGTTCCGCGTGGAGAGTAGAGCGATGACAGCTGTCATCAAGATCACGACCGAAGTCGCGAGCTTGATCGCTTCGTCGATGCTCATGTAGCCACCTCCTTCCTGCCCCGCCGTGCGAGGCCCCCACCTCGCAGCCGGTCGAGGGTGGGCCGTCAACCCCGAAGAGTGACCGGGACTCCCGCGAAATATGGGAGCGCAGCGACCGCGTGGGAGTCCCCGGTTGCGTGGGTTGACGGGGTCGGGCCCCCGGACGGCTACGATCAATGGCCCTTGTACGGAGAACAACCCAGCCACATGTAGGGCAAAAGGAAGCTTTTACAGGCCGAAGCGTAGCGAAGGTCCGTTCCGGTCGTGGTCCTTTAGGCTGGGCGCATGGACGAGTCCATTCCGCCGGCACTGCAACCACCGGTTACCGTTGCCCTGGCGAAACTTGTCAAGACGTTCCCCCGCCCGGGAGCCTTGCCGGGCATGATCTACGCCGAACCCAAGTGGGACGGCTACCGAACCATCGTTCTGAACGATGCCGACGGAGTGACCCTGTGGAGCCGGCAAGGCAAAGAACTCTCCCGCATCTTTCCTGAGCTCTGCGCAGCCGTGCGGGGCCAGGTCCCGCCAGGTGTCGTCCTCGACGGTGAAACGGTCATCTGGAACGGTGACCGGCTGGACTTCGAGGCGCTGCAGCGCCGCATGGTCACCTCCAGGGCGGCTCTGCCGGCCCTCGTCCATGAACTGCCGGCATCGTTCGCAGCCTTTGACGTGCTGGCCGTCGCCGGGCAGGACATCAGGAGTGTCCCGTTCACCGGCCGTCGGCAACTGCTCGAGGAACTGGCCCGGGACTGGGCCGCTCCGTTGAACCTCTCCCCCACCACCACGGACATGGAACTGGCAAAAACCTGGTTGAAGGATCTACCGGCCACAGGAGTGGAAGGGGTGGTCTTCAAAAGCGGGTCCGGCCCCTATCCGGCAGGGCTGCGCTCGTGGTTGAAGCTGAAGACAAAAAGCACTTTCGATGCGGTCTGCGCGGCCGTCATAGGGCCAATAACCCAACCACGGGCCCTCATCGCCGGCCTCCCGGTCGATGGGCAGCTGCGGATCGTCGGCCGCTCCACCGTTCTCTCCACGCGGGCAGGGCGTGAGCTGGGCCGCCAGCTCCGCCCCGCACTGCCAGGGCATCCCTGGCCCGAAGAGATCAGCGAGACCTCGCTGAACAGATTCAGCAAGGACAAAGGACTGGTCCACCTGACACTGGTTGAACCGATCGTGGTTGAGATAGCAGCCGATGCCGCATGGTCCGGCAAATCCTTCAGACATCCGCTTTCCATGCTTCCGGTCCAGACCTGACCTTGACTCAGCCGATGTCGAACTCCCACCGCACCTCACAAGGTAGCTCCTCCTCGTCGCGGTGGACGGGTTGTGCACACTGGCGGGCAGGTGGAGCCCCCCGCACAGCTCAAAGCTGTCCCCATTCGTGTGCAAGCCGTCCACGCCGCCCATCGGCGGCTAATCGTGCGCCGGACGCCCTGGTTTCAGGGAACCTCGGGCCCTTTCGGGCCTAGTTACGTTGGGCGGCCTTCCGGGCGTCCAGGCGGGATTTCCGCCGATGCCGGCCCACGCGAAGGGAGCATGAGGAAAACGAACCCTATCCCCAGGATGGCGGCCCCGGAACGACACCCATCAGAACCAATGGCCGCATGTGGGGAATGTACCAACGTACGGCGGGCTCAAACCCGGCGGTTATTTCGTCGCTGCGCAGGAGTACTGTTAATCGAACATAGTTTCGAATAAAGGGCGTGTTGTGGGCGTGATAGTTGGCCCCCGTGTGGTAGACGCGGGACTGTCTCTGGTGACTGTTTTGCTGGCACCGGTCGCGGTCGCTGCCGGTTATCCATCGCCCGCCCAGGACTACTTTGACGGCCGGATCGATCTGAACGAACACCTGATCAAAGACGTCACCAGCACCTTCATCGTCCGCGTGACTGGGCAGTCCATGGAGCAGGCCGGCATCAGCGACGGTGACGAACTGATCGTCAACCGGGCACTGGAACCGAAAGACGGCTCCGTCGTCGTGGCCGTCCTCGACGGTGAACTGACGATCAAGCGGCTCCGGATCACACCCTCAGGCGTAATCCTGCAGGCAGACAATCCGCGTTTCCCGGACATCCATGTTCCGGCATTGTCGGAATTGACGATCTGGGGCGTGGCCACCAAGTGCCTGCACCATGTCTAACAGGCGCTCTCGCATCAGATGCACGATTACGGGTGGCACCGGTGTCTAAGCCGGCAGTGATGCGCCGCATGCAGGAAATAGCGCACGTGGACGTGAACTGCTTCTACGCCTCGGCCGAGCGCGCCTTCAACCCGGCCTTGGAGGGCAAGCCGGTCATTGTTCTGTCCAACAATGACGGCTGCGCGGTGACCCGGTCCCCGGAAGCCAAACGCCTCGGCATCGGACTCGGTGATCCGTGGTTCAAGCTCCGGCCCCGGGCCAAGGAATGGGGCCTGGTTGCCCTATCCAGCAACTACGAACTCTACGGAGACATCAGCTCGCGCGTCATGACGCTCCTGGGCCATTACTCGGCCTGGGTGGAGGTCTACTCCATCGATGAAGCGTTCCTCGGCGTCAAGGGCGAACCGGACGAGCTGCTGGAACTGGGGAGGACCATGAAGGACGCGTGCCGTCGGCACGTCGGGGTGCCGGTGTGCGTCGGGATCGCACCCACGAAGACGCTGGCGAAGCTGTGCAACAAGTGGGCGAAGAACAACCCCGCGTTTGGTGGCGTGTGCCGGTGGGAGTCAGTGCCCGCCGCCCAGCGCGAAGCACTGATGGCGAAGCTGTCCGTGATCGAGATCTGGGGCGTGGCCACCAGGCTCACCAAACGCCTGAACGCGATGGGGATCTTCTCGATCCTTGACCTCACCCGGGCCAACCCCGTGGCGATCCGGGACAAGTTCTCCATCGTCATGATGCGCACCGTGTTGGAGCTGCAGGGAACACCGTGTATCCCGATGGAGGAGGAACGGATCGGCAGGGATCAGTTGATCTTCTCCCGGTCCTTCTCCACACCGATCACCACGGCTGCGGGGTTGCGGCAGGTCATGAGCGTGTACGCGCAAATGGCCTCCGCACGGCTGGCCAAACACGACCTGCAAGCCAAGGTGCTGACCGCGTTCGCGGCGACGTCGCACTTCAACCCGAACGAAAAGTCCTTCCCCTCGGTCTGCCTGGCGCTGCCGATGCCGACCGCTGACCCGGTGCTACTGACCAAGGCGGCCCACGCGCTGCTCCCCCACGTGCATGAGGGTGTGAAGTACGTCCGGGCCGGGATCATGGTCACCGACCTGCGGCCGTCAGGGAACCAAAAACCCCTGGAACTGTTCGAGAACCCGCACGAAGAACGCGGCATCGGGATCCTGCTCGAAGACGTGACCAAACGGTACGGCCGCGGCTCCATCGGCCTGGGCCACGCCGGAATCAAAAGCGGACCGGACTGGACCATGAAACGCGACATGCGCTCCCCCAGATACACCACCCACTGGGACGAACTCCCCCTCGTCAAAGCCGCCTGACCGGCGCTCACGCTAGAAAGGAAACCACCATGACTCTCGCGCCAGAAGCGCCACAGACCCTCCATGACATCGATGTCCGGTTCAGCCCCGGACGGCACGCCGTTGGCGATCCGCCATGAGGGCCGGATCTGGATGGTCGACCCTCACGTGCATGCCGGACACTGGTACCACGACGCAGCAAGGCCAGCGCTGCTCCCGCTTATGTTGGAGTTATTCCGTCTGCGTTGCGCTATTCCTGATCCATCCGTTTGGAGGCAGATCCTCAGTTCCTCTGTGCCACCAGCCTCCGTACATCCAGGACTCGTTTGCTGCCATTCTGATGACGCTGATGACGGCATCGGCGGCCTGCTCGTCAGCGATGTCTCCAAATATGGCACTTCGGGTTTCTGGAGACACGTCAAGCTTTTGGATGGCCGGTGTAGCCCTTCGCTGACGATAAGCAGCACAACTTGGGTAAAACGCCGAGGAAGCCGACCCCTCGCCCACCGCGGCGAGTGATAAGCAGCACCACAGGAAGTCGAACTGGCACAGTGAATCGAGAAAATATTCCTCGGACTGGGCTAGAGACTGAACGTCTGGTCGGAGTTCCGCGCTTTCGAACAGCAGTTCTGCAGAGAAAGCGATCAGATTTCCGCCCTTTTCGGATTCGTCAGATCGCACCAATAGGTTTGCCTGTGAAGCCTCCACCTGTCCGTGCCGTATCCATGAACGGTATGAGTATCGGTCATCCCCGATCGGCCGCAGAACTATTGTCGGGATCGCCTCGTACATCCCGCAGCGAACTGCCGCAGCGCCGATGCCCATTATGCGGAGAATCATCTCTAGCCACTTAGCCGGCGCGCCCGCCTTGCCGGCCGTCGTGGTTGGAACAAGGAGATGACTTTGGTATAGCTCGTAGAGAACGTCCATGCAGTGTTTCACGACGGACAAATCGTGCATCAAAACCGCTTCAATGGCAACGGCGGCGATGCGGTTCAGGGTCGTCGCGTCTTCTTCCTCGCCGTCCTTCGAAAGGTAGGCATTTTTCGCTGTTACCAGGAAGCGCCGCACAATCCGGTCGTTGTTCTGTATCAGTGCAGCTCGGACCGCCTCCGTAAAGGTCGCGGCATCCATGGCGAGGTCCGGGACAACAGGCGAGGGAGCAGCCACAGTGCCAAAGCCCTTGACCACACGCCGCAGCAGGTCATCGATGTCGCGGCGAGCATCAGCCCGTTCTTTGTCCCTGAAGTTCCTTAGTACTTGTCTCCATGTCTGGTGAGTCACCAAGGCATTTGTGGTTCCCATTCGGGTGAACACTGTGCCCTCCTGAAACCGAACGATTGGCTTTCCGCTGCCGGATACGGGCACCATGCCCGTCTTGGACATGACAGCGGGAATGCCATCGGCTGGCGGTGCTATGTAGATAAGCGCCATGGAAACCGGCACACCCTTCAGAGTCAGCGTGTGCACCTGCGAACGGATATCAACCGGCGCATCGACGTATCCTGTAACGATCTGAGTCAGTGCCCCTGAGTCGAACATTTCCTTGGTAGGGGCGGTGGCGTTCTGCGCGGGAGTGCCGTCGTCGTTTGCTCCGATGACGAGGTACCCGCCTCGCGGCAAGTTCATCATGGCCGCGCAGTCCTTGATGAAGTCCAATTTTTTCGCCGGATTACCAAGGTCGAGTTCTGCCTTGAAATCCAGGTCGGGTTTCTCGGCGCCTAGCGCCAGAAGTTCGCCGAGCTTTTCTTCACCAACCTTTCCATCGTAGGTGAACGGGGATGTTGGCTCGGGCAGTCCGGATGCGCCTTCGCTTATCACTTGATCTTCCTCATTAGGTATGTCCGTCAGCATGCGCCAGGCAGAAGCTCTGGGAACTGCTGTTTCACGCTACGCATCAATTCCCAAGCGATTTGGCGGACGGAAGCTGGTACAGGTGAGCCGAGTTCATTGAACGTCATTTTGTTCTCTCGTATGTACTCTTCCGTCGGGGCTGCGCCGACGGAAAGGGCCATCTGATGGGTGTACTCATCGGTCGGTGTGGCATTCTCCGAGACGACAATCTTCGGCGCTCCCATTCCGGCGTAGACAGCGGCGGAGTTGAGCCGCGAGAGGGCATAGTAGTCTTCGGGTAATGATGCGTCGACGTGGGCGCCCCCATCGGTGTTTGCCAAGAAGAGAACCAGTTGCTCACGGCTGAATTCACGACCCGCTGTGTCTCGCATGACGGGCTGTTTCCACCAGTCGTCGATCCGCAGATGAAAGCCCGCGCCGCGCGGCGCCTTGCGTCCATGCAAAAGTTCGCGGATTTGAAAATTGAGGTTGGGTTGTTGGCGCACTACATTGCCGAGGTTCGGAATGTACCAAGCGCGGTCAATCTGTTTCCCAGGCGTGATTTCGTACTGAACACCGACTAGGGCCAATGGGGAATGTGTGTCGTGGACCGGATACTGGCCCGCACTATCGAAGAGCCACAGATTCTCCATGACACCGCATTGGCCGAGCAACGCATGAGACTGCCCGCGTTGATGTAAAAGGACACGCAAGTTTGTAGCCATCCGGGCGCCCTCGGCCTCTTTACCGCTGTCGAATGCATCGCACGACTGAGCAAGGAATTCGAACTGTACCCGCGTGTGCTCCAGCGTTTCACCCTCGGGGCGGGGAATCCGGGCCGCGTTCTTCAGTGTCATGAATCATGTTTAGCAGGACCAGCCGACATTCCGCATGCAGACCGGCAAGGCGCTGGGAATCACTGCGCGAACGCTCTGACCCAATCTTCCCGACCGTTCGTCCAGGACGTCCTTCGGAGCGAGATCAGATGCTTCTGCCCAGGCCTCAACGTGTCTGCCCTTGTCTTGATCTTGGGTAGTGTGCCGCGGTGACGGCTGTGCTGCGGGTGCGCCTGAGCTGTGTGCCTGCAGATGAGCGGGAAAGTGCCGCCAGGCGCATGAGTCGTTCCGTTTCGGATTCCTCGCGCGACGCGGCCGCCGATTGTGGGGTCGGTGGTTCTTGCACCGGTGTCGGGGTGCCTTGGAGGCGTCCCATTTCCTTAGAAAGGGGACGCCCTCGGGCTAAGAATGCTAAACGGCGAGGACCCCGGAATCCTGGGCATTTTTATCCCGGTATTGAGCTTCTTGGCGGATGAGGTCAAACGCACCCGCAAGACGGTCTTTGACCAGCTCAAATGCTGTTCCCCAGTCGAGGATAGTGTCTGGGAGTCCTAGTCTTCGTTGTGCGTTTATTGCTGCCGCCCTAGTGTCGTGCCGTGAATGTGCTTGGCTGACTCTGATTTTTCGTATCGACCTAATGACTTGGAGAGCTTTTTCTGACCGTTCGAAACCTGGCCCGTCGAGGTTGGCCTTTAGCCAGCACTCGAAGTAGTTGAGGCTCCCCTTTGCTGCATCCCCGCCAAACCTCGCCTTCAGGTCCTCGTCGGAACATTCGGGCACTTTGAATGCACCTATCACGTTCCATATCCCGTTCATGTGCGACTCAAATTCAGCAACTGTGGCGACGGTAGCACCTAGAGACAGGGCAGACCGAAGATCGGGAGCTTCCACGAGCCGTAGTCCAAAGGCTCGGTCAGCGGCAAGAACGTACGTCAGGTAGTCCAAGGTTTCAACCAAAGGCAGTGGCGAGTGATGCCAGTCAGATACCTCTGCTGCGAGGGAATCGGACACAATGAGATCGAGGTAAGAAGCCGCATCAGGCACGGTCAGGAATTCTCGAAGACTAGCCCCGTAAAGGGACGCGGTGAACTGCCCGCCGCTCGAATAGGCACTAACCCCGACAAACTCCCGGCCCAACAGTTCGCAGATCAGCAACCCAGGCACGACGAAGGGCTTCTCCCGTGAGGGTTGGAGGAACCACTCCAGGTGATTCTGAAGGTTCACCGTAGAGGTTGGTACGACATGAGGCTGGGGCTCCAAATCCTCTTCATACTGGGCCAAGCCACGAATTACGCTCACGAGCTCGTTGGCGACGTCTTTGCACACGCTGTTGATGGAGCCGAGTTGGGCCAGCCCTGCGATAGTCAGACCTACTCGATCAGCTGGGTTGGGCTGCTGGGTGGCCTGAGTCTGATACCAGACTAGAGAATACGGCGCCACGGGCTGCGGCTGCGGCGGCCTAGACACTGAAGGCAATGACGCGAGGACGTCTTTCGCGTCAGGACCGCTCGGATATTGACGACGAAACATCTTTTCGACATAGAACCAGTAGGGCCATCCCAGTCCATCCGTGTTCTTGGAGGCTTGCAGCAGATAGTCCCAAAGGATCTGAAGAAGGTCCTTCTCTTCGCGCTGCAACGGGCGCATAAGTGGATTGGTAGGTCCATCGCTCAGTTGAAAGTCGTCTGTTGGAATGATCACTAAATCATTATCCGTTCGGCCGCGTGGAACCTTGCGATTTCATGCGATGTGCACCGCCCGATCCGATGAGAAGTCGCCCAATGGCTGACGTTCCATTTCCTTGGAACTGGGACGTGCCTGGGGGCAGAACGGCACCAGCATCCAGCACAGGTCCAGTCCTGTGAAGCTGCATGGGCCCCTCACACCTGCTCCGTCTCTTCGCTCTGGGGCCGGCCCTCAGTCACTTCCGGCGCGCCGGGCCCTCCTGAGGGTGTTCGGCATTTTGTCTGTCCCTGCTGTGTAGGCTCTTGGTTCATGGACAAGGACTCGACTAACAGCATTGTGGAGTCCCTGACTCTCCGTTTCGAAGGAAAAGCAGAGGACGGCACCGCGTTGCACGAACTCCGCGCCTCTCACGTCGCTGAGGTACTTCAGGGCCTAGTTGGACTGTCGAGCGATTTTGCAAAGGCTGGTGCCTTCGGTGATGGGCCAGCTGGCTCGGAACTGCTAGTCCGACCGCCGAAAGAGGGCTCATTCCTAATCGAAGTCCTGAGAGTCGTCCAAGAAAATCCCGAGATGGTGGCAACTACCGCCGCAGCTGCAGGAGTACCCACCCTAAGTCAGGTGATCTGGTGGGCCACTAAATCAGTCCGCGCGGACGTGGCCGACTTCACGCCGCTTGAGAACGGAAACGTTAAGGTTTCTTGGCAGGACGGCACAGCTCAGGAGGTCCCCCGCCCCGCCTGGGACGAGCTACAGAAACGCGATAAGCGCCGCAAGAAACAGCTACGGCAAATCATGGCCCCCTTGAGCGACAGCCAGGTGTCCTCGGTCGAGATCGAGGGCACGCCAACGGATGGGCCTGAACCAAGTGACGCCCCCGAAGTCTTCACACTGACGAGGCCCGACTACGATGCCGTTCGACCGGACGATGACATTAATGAGAGTCAGAACTTCTTCGAGGTTGAGGCCCAAATGTCAGCCATCGACTTCGATAATCCAACTAAATGGAGGGTCAGGACGAAGGACTCGAACCGAGCGGCTATCGTCGAGGACGATACCTTTCTTAACCGTGTTGCCAGCGGCCTAGCTATCCGCAAGAGCGACATCTTCAAACTGAAGGTGCGCGAAGATATCATCGAGAAGAACGGTAAGACCCGACGTACATGGACCGTGCTCAAGGTCGAGAGCTATAGAAAGGCCGCCAATGACGACGACGCATAGCCATCGCGCACACCGCCGTCTAGACGCAGCAAGCTTGGCTCTCCTCCTGGTCGGCCTGGCTGCCGGCGTTTTTTCTTATTGGCTCATCACATATCGCGGATTGAACGTGCTCATCATCGTCCCTTCAATAGTCGCGATCACGATCGGTGCCACCCACCTTACTAAGCGCGAGGCCTCGCGCCCCTAGGCAGCTCGTCACGCCCAATCTGCGTCTTGTTCTTTCCCTAACAATGAAGCAGGACAACGGCCTGTAATCGCTCCGGCCTGACAATGACGTCTTGGAGATCCGCCCCACAAGCGGTGTCCCACTTCCTTAGAACCGAGACGCTCCCGGTGGATGATCGCCATCCGGTGGCGACTGGCTGTGCCGTCCGCAGCCCGACCTCCGCGTAATTTCCGTCCCAGATGTTGTCCCAAATCATCTGCCGTGGAAAGCGGTCACAAAGTCGACTTCCGGGGCGGCCTTAGGAGTCCATGCCGAGGTATCGGTAGACGGTGGCGCGGCTGGCGCCGATAGTCTTTCCGATGTCCGTCGGCTTGAGCCCACGAGCTTTCAGTTCATGTGCCTTCTTGACCTTCTCGTGATCAATAGTGATCTCCCGGCGTCCCGCTCTTCTTCCATGGGCAGCTGCAGCCGCCATTCCAGCCTTTGTGCGTTCGGAGAGTTGGTCTCGTTCAAGCTGCGCGAACGCGGAAATGATAGTGACCATGGCCTGGGCCATCGCTCCCCCAACTTCACTAGCCGGGTCAGTGGCAATACCATCCCTTAGGGAACGGAACCTGATGCCTCGAGCCTTGAAGTCATCCAGGAGCTCGAGCAGGTGGCGAGTGTTTCGTCCCAACCGGTCCAGTTTCCACACCACGACCTCATCTCCTGGGCCGAGACGGTCCAGCATCCGGTCCAGCTCCGGACGACTTACCCGCGTCCCGCTGATCCCCTGGTCTTCATAGATCCGTTCGCACCCGGCTGCTTCCAGTTCGCGGATCTGCAGATCGGTGTTTTGGTCAGCCAGGCTGACGCGGGCGTATCCGAGGCGTGCCATCACTTCTCCGGGTCTTATCAAAGGGGAAATATGAGTGATATTGAGAATACCTTGATGAGACACATTGTTGGGACAGGCGATGTGCCGGAAATCCGCGAGCCTGAAACCTCAATCAGGCCCAGCCCTGCGGTTCTTATCAAAGGATCCTTTGACAAGACAACTCTGGCCGTGGCGAATGAGGCGTCGCGCCCGGGTAGTTTTCCAGGCAGGCCAAATGGGAATCCTTTACAGCGGCAATCGCGAGATCCCGAAGGCCGGCCAGCTAATTCGCGAAGCGTCCGGTGGAGGACCGATGGCATAGGGCGGCGGAAACGGCTACTGAGCTCTCCCGGCCGGCATGCTTTGTAGAGTTATCGTGTGCGCTTCGAATTGCCCTCGCTGATCGATCCCGAACTATGGTCTTTCGTTGATGAAACCCGCGCCTTCTACGCCCGACGCCCGACCGGCCGCGGTCCGAGCAGCCTGGAAGAGCTGCTCGTTTTCCGGGCCGGCGCAGCACCACCTGCTGAGTGTGATCCACCACCGATCACCGAGATGGCTAGCGCCAATGGCCGAAGCGTTCCGGTTCGGATCCACGTGCCGGTAAGCAAGCCGGCAGCGGGCGCGTTCCTGGAAATTCACGGCGGCGGCTTCTACATGGGCTCGGCCGCCGGAAGCGACGTTCGCAACAGGCGGCTTGCGGACGCGCTGGGTATCGCAGTAGTCAGCGTGGATTACCGGCTCGCTCCCGAACACCCATGGCCGTCCGCACCCGACGACTGCGAGACAGCAGCCCTATGGCTGATGGAGCACGCCGAAGACCGTTTCGGCACAGCGAAACTCGCTGTCGGCGGCTTCTCCGCCGGAGCGACACTGGCGGTCTCTACGCTGGTGCGGGTACGTGATCGCGGGCTCACCGCATTCAGCGGCGGCGTGCTGCAGTTCGGCACCTACGACCTCGCCGCGCAGACGCCAGCCGGACGCCTGATCGCGGACGAGTACTTTCTTGACGCCTACGCGGGGATTACGCCAGATCGCACCGATCCCGACCTCTCACCCCTTTTCGCCGACCTCGCGGGCCTACCGCCGATCCTGATCGCGATCGGAAGCGACGACATCCTTCTAGAAGACAATCTCTCCATGGCCACACGACTGGCAGCCGCCGGTGTCGAGGTCGACCTGCGTATCTATCCAGGGTCCCCCCACGGCTTCACCGGGCATGCGACGCCGATGGCACGAGCCGCTCTCGAACACATCGGCGCGTGGCTTCGAGCTCAACTAAGCCCAGCAGACTGAATCGGTCCCTCCGGAACCGACCCTTGTGTCCCGAGAGGGATCCCCAACGCGAAACAGAAGTCCCTATCTCCCCGTGTTGCCTGTCCAAGCGGATAGTGGGTCGTCCGAGGCACCCATCTGCGACGGTTTCGTCCCTACAATTAATTGTCGGCTTCCGTGGCAGCCATTTCGCGGGAGCGTCCACATAAGGAGAAAAGCCATGGGTTTGGGAGATAAAATCCACAACGCCGCTGAGAAACTTCACGGCAAGGGCAAGGAAGCCGCCGGTGAGGCGACCGGCAACGACCGGCTGAAAGCCGAGGGTAAAGGCCACCAGGTCAAAGCCGATCTCAAGCAGGCCGGCGAGAAAGTCAAAGACGCCTTCAAGAAGCACTGAGACAAACAGCAAAACGATAGCGCGGAGCACGGCCCGCAGGCTGTCGCCGCGCTAACGAGTGCCGTCCAAAACGTCTCGGAGCGCTTCCGCAGGCCACGATCCCTGGTCCGGCCACGGCCGTAAACGCGCGGGCGGCATGCTCGAACAATCCCATGCCGAACTATTGGGCGCCCCGATCAGTTTCGCCATGGACCGCTCCAATGCGTCCACTAACTAACTGTTGGTAAGCCGAGTCAATCAGAAGGTTGGGAGACATAGTTGTGGGAATCGCCGGCCATGGACGAACCACTCCCTTCCGCCGGAATTGGAGCATTGCCGCCGCAGCGGTTGCCCGGTCGACGAGACGCCTCGTATCCCAAGGGTTACGAGACCTCGGGGCTTCGTCAAAGGGACCCAGTTGGCAGTAGTTACCGGGCCTGGACGAGGGCGAGCGGCCGAGCAGGGGATCCGGAGGCGCCCCGGAGCCGGAGGGGTGTGACAGCAAAGACGAATTCGCGCTCCGCCAATGCGCTGAGTTCCTCAAGGTCGGCGGCCTCCAGGAGGTGAATGCCCTTCTCGACTAAGAGAAGTCTGTGCACGGGCAAAGTTCTGAACTTGGTTAGGGGGTTGATGTGTTCCACGCCGGGGGTATCCGCACCGATCATCGTGACACGATGATCGGTCAGCCAGGCTGCCGCTTCCACCGTGATCCCTGGTATGCCGTGTTCGGCGTCGAAAAACTTGCCGGGCTCGTCCCAGTTTTGACCCCAACCTGTCCGTATCAGGACCACGTCTCCATGACGCAGTTCGACGTCACGGGCGGCTTGGCGCAGATCCTCGGCGGTGATGGGTTCTCCTGGTTCGAGAACGTCGCGCCCGGTGGTTTGCGGGATGTCGAGCAGCACTCCCCGGCACACCATGGGGGGAATGGACCCCGCATCCAGGGGCGCCTCCAGCCGTAGCCCGGCCTCGGACGCGGCCTTCACTGAGCCGTGGAGTTCCCCGCTGCAGGCGACGTGGCCGAGGGCATCGATGTGTGTGCCGACGTGGGTGCCCATCGTGAGCCGGTCGCTGCAGACCGAGAGCCCGTCGTCGCGTACGTCTTCCACGTGTGTGGCAGTTCTTTCGAGGCTGAAGCCCGGGCTCCATCCGCTGCGCGGAACCGCGTCATCGAGCGGGCGGCCGAGTTCGATGATGCGGATACCTGCATCCACTGCGGCGAGAAGACTGTCCATCATTGGTGCTCTCTGTTGTTGTCTTTGGTGGAAGTAAAAGCTTTGCCGATTTGGGCCGCTCGCCAGGATTGCCTGCGGGTCGGGTGGGGGCCTCTCCGGCAGCGCGCTTGTTGCTCCGCCGGAGAGGTTGGCCGGTCAGTCCCGCAGGTTGTTGTGGGCGGTCTCTTTGAAGCCAAGCAGAGCCAACGCACCGATGAGTGCGGCCGCGATGACCAGGTAGGCAGGTACGATCCTGTCCCCGGTGGCGGCGACGAGGGCCGCGGCCAGGTAGGGACTTAGCCCGCCGCCGAGCACTGTTCCGACGTTGAAGCCGAGCGAGACCCCTGTGAAGCGCACCCTTGCGCCGATCATCTCAGCGATCGCCGGATAAGTGACTGCCTGGAGCAGGATGTACGGGGCAAAGAGCAGGAGAAGACCGCCGACGACCGAGGCTACATTTCCTGGTTCCATCACCCGCAATGCAGGGTAGGGCAGCACGATGTAGCCAACGAGCCCGGCCAGCAGGAGGGGCCGGCGGCCGAACCGGTCGGAGAGGTGGCCGGCGACGGGTTGGAGGACGACAGCGACCACGATCACCCCGACGAGCAGCCACAGAACGGTCGACGGGCGTATCCCAGTTGCCCGGTAAGGTATACGTTCATGTAGGTGAGCCCGATATAGCCACCGGCGGTGAGGGCGATGGCCAGCGCGGCAACGCGCAGGACCCCGATGAAGTCGGTGCGCAGAACTTCGCGTAGCGGGGTCTTCACAACGCGGTGGGTTGCGACGAGCTCTTCGAATTCGGGAGAGTCCTCGATGCGGGATCGCACGATGAAGCAGATGATGGCTAGGGGAATGGCGAGGAGGAACGGGATCCGCCAGCCCCATGCGGCCATCTGTTCAGGTGCCAGAAGGGTGCTCATCCCTCCGGCGACAGCGGCTGCAAGCACGAAACCGAGTCCGGCTCCGACGGGAACGGCGGTGCCGAAGAGACCACGGCGGCCGGCGGGGGCGCATTCGGCGACGTAGGTCCCGGCGCCGCTGACCTCGCCGCCTGCTGAGAAGCCCTGTACCAGCCGGCTGAGCACGAGCAGGACTGGCGCCAGGACACCAACGCTCTGGTGGGTGGGCAAAATGCCGATCACGCCGCTGGCCACACCCATCGATAGGACAGTGAACAGCAAGGTGGCGCGTCGGCCGATCTTGTCACCGAGGCGGCCCAAAACCCGCCCGAAACGTCCGCTACGTTTTGGAAGAAGGCTCAGAGGTCCCACTCGCCGCCGGGGCCGCAGGCAAAGCTATTCTTGCCCACCTGCCCGACGACGTCAGAGCCCGGCTAAGCCGCAACGCCGCGCCCCACGCACCCGAGCTTGAGAAAATCCGATCACAAGGATGGGCCGCCACCGATAGTGAAAGAGTGCCCGACGCCCACGGCATTGCAGCCCCCTTCTTCATTAATGGCACCGTCCGCGGGTCCGTCACGGTAACCGTGCCAAATCACCGAGTGGCCGGAACCCCCACAGACGAACTGGTCGCCGCCGTAGTCACGACAGCGCAACGGCTGACCAGCCTGCTATCCGTCGAGAAAAAGGCACAACCAGCCCAAGACCGGCAATGTTCAACGGAAACTCCGTTGAACATCGCCGTCTAACGCCACCGGCCCGCAACCTGCGGCCCAGGAATTCATTGATGGTGCTAGCTGAGCGTGGTGGTGACTTTCACGGGGTTGGCAAGCGTGTCGCGGATTGGCGAGGTCACCTCCAGTGCCTTCACGAGGTCGTGGAGATCTTCTCGCGGAGTACCAGGGCTTTCGAGTTCGACGTCGACCGTGATGTGTTCTGCGCCCTTTCGGACGGTTTCATCGATGCCGAGGAACCCGCTCAGATCGATATCGAATCCGAGGGTGAGCCGGATCTGTTCGAGCGTGATGTTGCGAGCTGCGGCGAGTGAGGCCAGGGTAACGACGTAGCAGCCCGCGAGCCCTTTGAGAATGTACTCAGCCGGGCTCACGGCAGTGTCTGTGCCTAGCAGCGAGATGGGCTCGTCACTGTGCAGAGTGTACTTTCCGCGTCGTGAGTCGTCCGGTACGCCTGCCTGCAGCAGCGGACCTGTTTCGGTCTTCGCTGTCAGACCCCCTGCGGACTCGCTGTTCATGGTAAAAGTGACGCGGCCGAGTTCACGCTGGGCGCTGACGGCTTCGACTGTTTCCTCGATAGCAGCGAGGTCGGCGAACGGCTTCGTGGTGGTGACGGTGTTCATTTTTTCTCCTTTTGATTAACTTGACGATTTGTCTTGTACAGGGAACCTGAGTGATCCATGCCCGGACGATTGTCCGCACGACTTGCTGGGGCAGTTTTCACGCTCTAGTGCCTTATTTCGGGCATGGCGGGGTAGGGAATTGTTCATTGGTGGTGCTCCGGCGATGAGGAAGGATTGAGTTCCAGAAACCGGGTAACACTGCCTTCTGTCGAGGTTTAGGCTGTCTCTTCGGCCTCTCCGCCGAGCTCGTTGAGGTAGTTGTAAATGGTGAACCGGGTGACCCCGAGCGCGAGGGCCGCAGTCTCGGCAGCCTGCTTTACGAGGAAGAATCCACGACGTTCGAGCTCCGCCACGACCTGCACTTTGTGTTCCTTGCGCATTTGCTCAACCGGGACCCCGACGGCGGCGATCGCCGCCTCGACGAGCTTGGAGCTGAGTTCCTCCACGCTGTGCGGGAAATACTCGCTCCCCTGGGGGCCGACCGACGTCGCTCGCTGCACGGCAGGCGCCGCCAGCACGGAACTCCCGTCGTGGCCGAGCACGAAGCGGTCCAAGGCTGAGCGGAGCGTGACCCAGGCGGACACATCAGCGTTCAGACACAGGGCTGCGGCGGCCCGGCCTTCCCTGTCGATGTAAATGATGGTCGTGCTCTGGAGGATTCTCCCGTCAGGCAGTTGCGAGCGGTAGCCGATTTCGTGGGAGAAGTCACCGGCTGCGACGCGTTCGAGCAATTTGTCGGTAGGCGGGTCACCGATCTGACGGCGGGTGACGTCTCCGGCAATGGCACGGACTGTGTTAGGGATTCGCTGCAGGTCGTGCAGGACGACCTCCGTGGGCTGAGGCACCGCGGCCTGAAGGGGTGCCACCAAGAGCTCAAGGACGAGGTTGATGGTCTCGGCATCCATGCCGTGCAGCGCGTCCGGAGACGGAGCTGTTGATCCGACAGAACCAATCTGGGTCATTGCTGCTGTCCTTCCGATTAGTAGGCGGTCCGGGTTGCCCAAGCCGCCGTGAATTGTGCCTTTTGTTGAAGCGTATCCGCTGTGGTCTGTGATCCATCCCCGGGCAGGTCCTTTCTTCTTCAACATGCTGTTGCAGCAGAGGGATCATGATGGTTCTCCCTTTGCGTGCCTCCCACTGGTAGTTGAGCCATACTTCGAAGCCGTCGGTGCGCTGGAACATTGCCCGTGGCTGCAACCCGGCGCCGGCGATCCAGAGAATCGAGTCGTCCGGGGTGACTGCGTCGACGATACCTTCGCGCACGATGAGGCCTCCGCGGCACATCTGGACTCTTTGGCCGATGACAGCGCGCCAGGTGTGGTGGATACGCAGGGCCATCGTGTGTTCTCCGTTGTCGGCGGAGTTATGTCGCTTGACCCTTAGCGCACGGACTGATGACGTTTGGTTCAATCCGCATGGGTGGCTCGGCCCATCCGGGTGATGGCCTCGGTGAGGTTGGCCTGGGAAGTGGCGAAGTTGAGGCGGACATGTCCGGCCCCGCCTGCGCCGAAAACATGGCCCGAGCTCAGGGCGACCCTCGCCTTGTCCAGGAACATCCTGGCCGGACCGGCAAGGTCGGAAACGGTGGCGAGACCTTCGGGGCCGCCTGACGAATCGAGGGCGAGATGGCTGCAATCCAGCCAGGCCAGGTATGTCCCCTGTGGAGCGGTGTACCCGACACCGGGAAGATGCTCGGCGAGCAGCTTTCCGAGGAGAGCCCTGTTCGCGTCGAGGCCGTGGAGGAGAGCATCCAGCCATTCTTCACCATCACGGAACGCGGCGGTCTGGGCGATGATCCCCAAGTGGCTCGGTCCGTGGCTGACCTCTTCGGGCATACGGTGAAGATCATCGGCAGCGTCGGGTCCGGCGATTGCGAGTGCTGCCTTGAGGCCGGCGAGGTTCCAGGCCTTTGATGCGGACGTGAGCGCAAACGCGTTCTCGCTCCGGGGCACGCTGAGATATGGCGTGAATTTTGCTCCCGGAAGGACGATCGGTGCGTGGATCTCGTCCGAGACGACCCGGACCCCGTAGTTGCGGGCGAGGGCCGCGACAGCTGCGAGTTCTTCAGGGCTGTGGACCACACCGGTCGGGTTGTGTGGATTGCTGATCAGGTAGGCGGCGTTCCGTCCCCCCGACCGCGCGCGCTTGAAAGCTTCCTCGAGGGTTCCGAGGTCGATCCGGAGATCTTGTCCTAGCGGCGCTTCGATGACCCTGCGTGAATCATGGGTGATGAAGGCGTAAAAAGGTGCATAGACCGGGGAGTTGACGACGACGGCGTCTCCTGGATCTGTGATCAGCCGCAGGATTTCGACGACGCCCATCATCACGTCGGGCACGATGGCGGTGCGCTCGACGGCTAGCCCGTCCCAGCCCCAGCGCCGGGAAGCGAACACACTTATGGCCTCGGCGAACTCCGTCCCGGCCGGGTAGCCGGTGTCTCCGGCATCGATGGCCTGGTGCAGCGCTTCCGAAACGGGCGGCGCGAGCCGGACGTCCATCTCGGCAACCCACAGAGGCAGCACGTCGGAGGGATGAGTGCGCCATTTCATGCTCGTCCGCTGGCGGAGCTGTTCGAGGGAGAGCTCCTCAAGCGGGTTGCCGATTGTCGTGAGGCTGCGGGCTCGAGTCTGCCCGGCTGCCCTTAGCACAGGACAGTCATTTCAATCTCGACGCATGCCCCCAGCGGCAGCGAGGCTACTCCCATTGCCAACCGCGCATGTTGCCCTTTTTCTCCCAGGACATCGAGGGCGAGTTGGGACGCACCATCGATGACGGCGGGCGCATCCACGAATCCTTCCCCTGCTGAGACATACCCTCCGATCCGGGCGATACCCTTGACCGCATCCAACGACCCGAGTTCCTCGCGAACGACGTCCAGGCATCGGCCGGCAGCGAGCACTGCGGCCTCACGCGCCTGTTCGACGCTAACTTCCTGACCCACACGCCCGGGATACAGCAACCCACCATCTCCGATAGGGAGTTGGCCGGAGACAAAGAGCAGATCCCCCACGCGGACTGCGCGTTCATAGAGCGGTGTGGACGTAACGGACTCAGCCATGAGAAACCTTCCAGATGAGCGGGAGACGGACGCGCACAGTAGGTACGTCGATCCATCTTCAAAAGCATTCAACAAACAGTCTGAATGAATCGGAAACTTTCACAATTATTACACATTTCGTTTACATGCGGTAGACCGCAACTCCTCGCACAATGCGCAGCTTCTCAACAGTTTCCAGCATTGGTCAGCCTAAGCCATTCCAAATCTATACAACAACCTGTTGATTCTCTGATGTGATGTACGGCATACTTTCAACGGGTGGGGTTCAGGTCATCCATATCCGCCTTTTCACTCATTAGGTCGCCTGACCGCGGGCCCGAGCCAGGACGGTGATCGCCCTTGCCTGCTCGGTGTCGGCCGGCAGGGGCCGGTGCGCGTGGGCGTCGGTGCGAAGGATGATCGCCAGCACCAAGGCATCCCCCGGGTCGGACTTCTTCTTCGAGACACCGTGCCTATCGCGGTAGCGGGCGGCCGAGAGCGGATTGACCGCGTAGATCTTCCGGGTGCCGGCGCGCAGGGCTGCGACGAGCAGGCCTTGGCTTGTCTCGATCGCCACCGGGACCGGGTTCTGGGGTGTGTCTCCGTGTTCGGCGAGCCGTTCCATCAGGTCCCGGTAGCCTGCGGCGTCGTCGGTGACCCTGCGTTTGGCCAACAGCTCGCCGGTGCTGTCGATGATGGCAATGTCATGGTGGCCCTCCGCCCAGTCGATCCCGCAGTAGAGGTCCAATCTGTACTCCTCGCAGTCAAAGTGTGTTCTGTTCCCGGGGTGTGCCAGTTCGGATCACGCAGCGCCCTAATTCCAAGACTCGAAGTCAGCACCCCGAGTTTTGTTTCGGCGTCTCTGACTTCGGCCGCCGAGCGACCCCGGTCACCGGCACTGAGTGTGCGAATGGCGACCTGCCGCCGCCACAGCGCAAGCCGGCCACGGCGGCAGACCGCCAGCGCTGACCACCCCGGCAACGGGACGGCCACCTAAAGGGACTACTCTGCGAGGAGTTCGGCCGCATCGGACACCAGCACCGCCGCGCCTTCTGACATTTGCGGTCCCACCGGTCGAGGCTGCGCCGACGACCACCAGGGAGGCGCCCCAACGGGGTCCTGCTTGCGGGTGAATACCCCCACCGGGTATTTGACGGGATACCCGGGAGGGGTATAGCTTTGGGGGTATGGAAACTGTTGCCGTACCCGTTGACGAACACGTCAACCACGCCTACACCACGAACAAGGACGCCCTGCTGAAGCGACTGAGCCGCATCGAGGGCCAGGTCCGCGGGGTCAGCCGCATGGTCGAGGAGGAAAAATACTGCATCGACATCCTGACGCAGATCTCCGCGATCAATGCCGCCCTGCACAAGGTCAGTCTCGGCCTCATTGAGGACCACGTTTCCCATTGCGTGGTCAACGCCGCGGCCCGGACGATCGAAACCGGCGACCAAAGCTTCGTGGCCGACAAGGTTTCCGAAGTGACCACGGCCATCGGCCGCCTGCTGCGCTAAAAGGCCACCGCAGCGATTTTCAACCCCCACGAGAACAACCAGGAGAACACATGAGCAACGCGACGGGCTGCGGTTGTGGCTGCGGAAGCAACGCCAACAAGGGCCTCATCATCGAAACGCGGTCCGCCGCGGAAACGACGGACCTGAAAGCGAATACCGTCACCCTGGAAATTGACGGGATGACCTGCGGCCACTGCGTCGCTTCCGTCGCCGAGGAACTCCTTGCCGTCCGGGGTGTCAGCGACGTCGACATTGACCTCGCCGCCGGTGGAACCTCCACCGCTACCGTCACCACCAGCGCTCCCGTCGAGAACTCGGTTCTCGAAGCAGCCATCACGGAGGCCGGCTACACGCCCGTCTCCGTCAGCGCCTAAGCACCCGGCACCGACGGCCGGCCCCGCCGGCCCGCCGGGCACAGGGGCCGGGCCAGCGCCCGGGCCCCTGTCTCCGGATCTGCGACAAGAAATGGAATCATGAGCAACAACGTCACCTTCCCCGCCAATCAACGCATCGTCGAGCTGGACATCCAGGGCATGACCTGCGCCTCGTGCGTGGGCAGGGTCGAGCGGAAACTGGGCAAAATCGAGGGCGTCGAGGCCCTGGTAAACCTTCCGCTGGAATCGGCGCGGATCACGGTCCCCGAAAACGTCAGCGATGACCAACTCATTGCCACAGTCCAGTCGGCCGGCTACCAGGCAAACCTCAAGGCCGACCCGTACGCCACGGCCGGCGCGGGCGCCGCACGGGACACCGAAACCCCTGGCTCCCGCGACGTCGTTGAAGAACGCATGCCGGCCCCGGCCGGCCACGCCGACGTGGCCCCGAAATCGGACCTGAAACGGCGCCTGATTGTCGGTGCGATCTTCACGGTGCCGTTGTTCATCATTTCCATGATCCCGGTCGCACAATTCCCCCACTGGGGCTGGGTTGCGCTGGTACTGGCCACACCGGTCGTGTTCTGGTCCGCCTGGCCGTTCCACCGTGCCGCGGCCATTAACGCCCGCCACTTCGCCTCGACCATGGACACCCTTGTCTCCCTCGGCGTGCTGGCCGCCTACTTCTACTCCTTCTGGCAGCTGGGCGCGGACCCGAACATCACCGCACACACCGGCATGTCCATGAGCGACCACGCACTCTACTTCGAAACCGCCGGGGTGGTGGCAACCTTCCTGCTGCTAAGGCGCTGTTGGATCTGGGCGCCAAGGAAGCAACGGTGCTGCGTGACGGCGTCGAAACCAGAATCCCAACCTCTGAACTAATACAGGGGGATGAATTCGTGGTCCGCCCGGGCGAGAAGATCGCCACCGACGGCTTTGTCGTCACCGGCCACTCCGCGATCGATACCGCCCTGGTCACCGGCGAATCGGTACCCGTCGAGGTAGGCCCGGATGACACCGTCACTGGGGCCACCATCAACACCTCCGGCCGCCTTGTAGTCCGGGCCACCCGCGTCGGCAAGGACACCACGCTGGCCCAGATGGGGCGCCTGGTCTCCGAAGCCCAGACCGGCAAGGCCCCGATCGCCCGGCTGGCCGACCGCATCTCCGCCGTTTTCGTACCGATCGTGCTGGCCATCGCCGTTCTGACCTTCGTGCTCTGGATGGTGTTCACCGGAGACCTGAACGCAGCGTTCGCCGCATCCGTCGCGGTGCTGGTCATCGCCTGCCCGTGCGCCTTGGGACTGGCGACCCCCATCGGTCTGCTGGTGGGCACCGGGCGCGGCGCCCAGCTGGGCATCCTGATCCGCGGGCCACAGGTCCTCGAGGACACCCGCAAGATCGACACCGTGCTGCTGGACAAGACCGGCACCATCACCGAAGGCAATCTCGCAGTCACCTCCATCACCCCCGCCGAAGGATTCAGCCGGGCCGAACTGCTGGCCCTGGCCGGTGCGGTCGAGTCCGGGTCCGAGCACCCGATCGCCCACGCCATCGTCGACGCGGCACAGGCTGAAGCGCCCCTTGGGGTGGCCACCTCGTTCACCTCGGCACCGGGCGGCGGCGTCCGCGCCGCCGTCGCCACCCGAACCGTGGTTGCCGGCCGGGAAAGCTGGCTTGCCGAAAACGGCATCGACCTGACCGGCGCACAACGCGCCGGCCTTGCCGCCGCCCAGCAGAGCGGCGCCACCTCCATCATGATCGGCGTCGACGGAAGCTTCGCCGGACTGGTCAACCTCACCGACACCATCAAGGAATCCTCCGCGGCCGCCATCGCCAAACTCAAGGACCTGGGCCTGCGCCCGGTCCTGCTCACCGGCGACAACGCGGCAGTGGCCAAGCAGGTCGCCGCCACGGTCGGAATCGCCCCGGACGATGTATTCGCCGATGTGTTCCCCGACGGCAAAGCCGAGGCCGTGCGCAAGCTGCAGGACCGTGGCCAGGTTGTTGCCATGGTCGGCGACGGCGTCAACGATGCCCCGGCCCTGGCCCAGGCGGACCTTGGCATTGCCATGGGATCCGGTACCGACGTCGCCATCGAGGCCGCTGACCTGACCATCATGGGCAACGACCTCACCCAGGTCGCCCAGTCCATCGAGTTATCCCGCAAGACCCTGGGCACCATCAAAATGAACCTGTTCTGGGCCTTCGCCTACAACACCGCCGGCATCCCAATCGCCGCACTCGGCCTCCTGAACCCGATGATCGCCGGCGCCGCCATGGCCGCCAGCTCCGTCCTGGTCGTCGCCAACTCACTGCGGCTGCGCAGCTTCAGCAAGCACAACTAGAAAAGGGGGTGCCACACGCCGGGCCGGTCCGGCCGGCTGCCAGCCGGTGAGTCCGCACCCGGTCTGCATCCTCGAAACCCGCATCTTGATTCAAGGACGAGCCATGGAAGAGCACGCCCGGCACGATGCCCACCGCGGCCACGCCCCGGTCTCCGAAGCCATGCGGACCACGCCACCCATAGCCAAGCCATGCCCGCCGGGCACGCGCATTCGGCCATGGATGAGCATGCGGTCCATCAGCGCGGCCAGCACGCCGGACACAGCACGGCGATGTTCAAGAACGAGTTCTGGCTGTCGCTGCTGCTCTCGGTCCCGGTGGTCTACTTCAGCCCCATGTTCGACCGTTTAGCCGGCTACGAGCTCCCGGCGTTCCCGGGAGCTGCCTGGATCCCGCCGGTCCTGGGAACGGTGATCTTGCTACGAAATTGCTATCCACTTGATAGCAATCATAGATCCGGGTGGCTTACTTACTCGTAACTGTCGCGGACCTGCTCGAGACCGATCCTAAGAGCACGCAATGCCATCGGATGCTTCTTGCGGCCTTCGAGCTTAGCCACGTCCGCAAGTAAGTCCATGAGTTCACGGTCCTCGTCAAAACGAAGCAACATCGTTCTGGCGGTCCCCTTGTCCCTTGAATCACTAAGTGTGGGCGTGACACTGGGCCTGGCTGGAATTCCGCGCTCAGCGCTGACAGTCGGCGAGGTCAGTAGTGGTTCAGCGGCATTGCCAAACGCCTCGATAGCCTCGTCCCTAGCTTTCTCGGACGCGGACCGCTTCTTGATTGCCACTACCCCATCAACTCCTCTACCAGCCCACGGATCTCCCTCGCTGCTTTAGGGTTCTTCCACTCAACAACTCCGAGCCCCTCCCCCACCACGTCTCGATATGCCTTGCGCTCGTACAGAACGGTTCGCAGTGGTTCGATACTCGGATAGTCGGAAAGGTAATCCCTGGCGTCGCCACTTTCAGATTCGAACGCGTTGGTTGATACCCGTGTAAGAGCCCCCCTGACTCGAAGGGTGGGATTGAAGTCACGGGCAGTTTCGATCAACCTATCGACAGTCGCAAGGGTGTCGAGGTCAAATTGACTCGATTGCGTCAGGATCAACAATTGATGGGCCGCAGTCATGGCTGTGCGCATCTCCTTGCTGTCCTTCCCTGCCACATCGACAAGGACAACGTCATAGCTCGTATCCAGTTCACGCAGTGTCTCGTGCAGGCTGCCAAGCTTCTCCACTACAAAGATGCGAGGTTCATGCCCGGCCTCTTCGCGGTCTCCGGCCCAGCGAGCAGTGGACCGCTGCCGGTCACCGTCCACGACCGCTATACGCATCCCCCGCTTCGCCAGCTCAACAGCAAGGTTCGTTACAACCGTGGACTTGCCTACGCCGCCCTTTTCGCTACCCACAACAATGATCATGCCTCCAATCTAATGCCGAGAATGATAGCAAAACGCTAGCGACACGCTACCTGTTTGGTAGCACTATGAAAGCAGTATCAAATAGCCCCGATCCGGATAAGATCCTCCGAAACCGTGCTAGCAGTTTCAAACTGCTAGCACTTCACTATCAAACATGACCGCTACAAGCGTTGAGAGACGCCCAAGCTGGACCTGCGCCGTTACTCACCCCCTGGCTGGGAGGTCATGCGTCATATCGAATACTGTTCGCTACTAAATCGCTATTGAATCACTATCAATCTGCTAGTCGTTGCGCCTGGCAGGTACGACCGACCGATGACTATGAAGAGAGCAACTTGCTAGCGAAACACTAGTTATTCGATAGCACTGTGAAAGTAGTATCAGTACTCGGGCAGCGAACCAATACACACCCCAAGTCAACGCTCTAGCGCAGTACTACAACCAACCGGCCCGAGGACCAACCTCGAACTGCTGGATGAGCCTACATTCAACGCAACGGTTCCCGGCGCGCAGTAGGATTGCTGGACGCACTTGAAGCATGCCCTAGCGAAAGCTACTAAAGCACTATCAGATCGCTAGCATTTTGGTAGCTGCCAGCGAAACCCAACTGCACCGGAGACCTATGCCGGCTGACATATTCGCCACACTGCTGCATCATCCGGGGGTAACCAATACTCATCTCTTTCAGGATCGAACAAATCGATCTCAGCGGTCGCAGGCTGCAGTGTCTTGAACCTATCGAGGTAGGCATGCCAATTCGCGCGTTCCTGGCGGTTCCGGCGGATGTGGTCAAGGTAGTCGTCGAGCACCCCGAGCCTTGCAGCGAGCATGCGGAGGTTCGCTGAAATGGTTTTCCACGTTCCACCGTGGCGCTGGATCATGCCGAGCATCTCCATCTCAGCCAATGCAGCCGAGCAGGCGTTGCGGCTGACACCACTGTTACGAGCGACTTCCACGGTGGTGGGGGAGTGGTGCCCGCGTTCGATTGCCTCGTAGACAAGGGCAGCCACGTCTCCCAGGGCCCGAAATACGGGGCGGATGGCGTGAATTTTTCCTTTTCGCCACGTTAGCTCCCGTGCAAGCTGTTGGTAGTGCTCAGGGAGCTGAATAAGGTAAACATCGGCCGCTTTCTGACGTGCGTCGGCGATCTTAGTAAGGATCCCATCAGAAGCTTGAACCAGAATGGGCAGCAGCCTGGCGATGGTGACGTGATGTTTGCCCATCGCGACAGCAAGAGTGCGGCAACCAACATCCAGGATGTCTGTTTCTTTAGCCCGCATGTATCCCAACAATCCGCGGATCAGTACGCGGAGGCTGAGGCCTTCGCGACCGCGTTTTTGGAGTCTGTGGTCAAGGACTGCGTAAAGAACATTTTCCAAGTCGTTCACGAGTTGGTGTAAGGCGGCACCGCTGGTTGTGCTTGCCCCCCCCGTGGTTAAGGTAGGGCTTGTGTTGTTAATAAGTGCACTCTTTTTCCCCCAATTACGGGGGAGCGGTTTTCGCGTGCTCGAAGCTGTGTTGGTGAAGGCCTGGGCTTTGGCCCACTCGTAAGGAAGGAGCCTTGCCTGGCGTTCTGCAGATCCGTAGAGGGCAGCTAGGCCTGGGAACTGACCGACGAGTTCGTTTTCTACCTGCTGAAGGGACCAGCCACAGGCACTGAAGTGGTTCAGCACGGCCATTCGAGCCTCGGACGGGCCCTTGTATTTAGCCGTGTCGTACAAACCGGTTCGCGCGACCCGTCTCAGCGGCGTCTCACTACTGGATTTCCGTGAGAGCGCCGGTAGCCCGCCAGTCCGTTGAGCGGCTACGGTCTTCGCTTCTCGGGCCTTCAGTGCGCGTTTGCGGGCCAGCTCCGGTGCCAACGCCGTACGCAGCTGCACTAAGCCACGTGCTGGGTTGCGGCGGCGCAGGATGTCGTACGCCTGGGACAGGGGAGTGATGAGGGTTTGGTGGCCACCGGACTTGTGGATCGTTCCTGGGACGCGGATGCAGCCGTCTGTGATGTTCTGATGGGGGCTCGGGTCAAGACTGGTGGCCATAAGGCCTAGCGCTTCGACCAGTTCCCGGGCCTCCGCTGCGTCCATCCGGTCGTGCAGCGGCACGTACAGGTGTCGTCCTCCGCTGGGGGAGAAATCCTCCACGAACCTCATGCCGCACGCCGACAACAATCGACCCACCCGGAACGCGTCCGAGTCCACCACGCCCTTCAGCGCCTTGGAGGTATCAAAGTCCAAGCACAGAGTGGAGACTCGACCATCCGGGCCGTGCACCATTACAGCAGCAGGATGTCCCGGCAGAGAGCGAGTGATCTTCGGCGCTTTTTTCGGCCGAGGATATTGAAACCTCTGCCCAATCCACCGCCCCAACCGGTACGAAGGCGCGCCAGCAATCAGCGGAGCAAGGCCCCATGCATCTTCTGGTCTGGGACGTGGAGCGACACTCACAAGAGCATGCGTTGACGTCAATACCGGTTCCGGTACCATAGGGACAGTAGTTCCTTTCGAGGTAACACAAATGGCACCCACAGGGTGGGTGTTGTAACAGCTCTGATCCGGATCTTGGCGGATGAGGGATCTGAGCGAAGGATTAGGAAGGTCCCTCCTTTTAGGAGGGGCCTTCTTCCGTTAGGAAGCCTTATCGATAGGCAGGGCTCCTTGTTCCTGGTAGTCGTCTATGTCAGGCCAAGTCGGCAACCCGCGAGCATCCAGCCGGATGCTCATCAGGAGGCGTTCGGCTGCCTGTCCTTTGGAGAGCCCCATGTGGGTGGCAAGACGTTCCACCAGAGCTTTAGCATCAGCAGCAACGTCAACTTTGAGGACGACGTTGCTGGCCCCTGTACCCCGTACGCGTCTGTGGATGGCTGCACTCATAGGCCCGAGCTTATAGGTACCGGTACCGTTAACTACGCGGCCCGTTCGGCGTGTCGTTTCCATTAGACGAGGTCAGAAGCCTTTGGCGACGGCGGCCGCTGCGGCGAGCCAGGCGCGTTGGGTGGCGGGCTGTAGTGCGTCGTAGCGGATGGGTCCGTTGACCAGGGCGGGGTCGTAGGGGATGCGGACGACGGCGCGGACGTGTGGGGTGAAGCCGTCAGCGATTCTGCGGGCTTCGTCTTTGGCGCGTTTAAGCGCGTCTCCGCTCATGCTGCGTTTGGCGTCGGTGGATTCGGAGACGATCACCACGGCGTTACGGGCGAGCTCGGCGTCGTGGCCGCCCCGGGATTCGAGCGTCTGGAGGGTCAGGCGCGCGGCCTCGGCGCGGTCCTCAATGGCTGTTACGGGGACCACGAGCTGGTTGGTGTGGTGGATCATCCTCCGCCAGTTTGCCGACCGGGCGGTGTTGCCGGAGTCCATGACGATGAGCCGGTAGTAGCGGGTGAGCACCTGGTGGGCAATGTCCACTTCCTCGGCGGTCACTTCGTGGTCGCCTTCCTCGTTCTCGTCTGAGCGCAGGACGTCGAACTTGTCCGAGGTCTGGTGGTGTACGAATCGGGCGATCTCGGCGGCGTTGGTGCTGGGGGAGAGCAGGGTCTGGGATGAGTCAATGAGGTCCAGGACGCTGTTGTCGTGGCTGCCCTGTTCGGTCCGCCAACCGAGTGTCCCTTGGGATTCGTTGTTGTCCCAGGCGACGGTGGCGGCGCCGCTGTAGCGGGCCAGTATTGCACTGAGCATGACGACGGTGGGTGTCTTATTCGCTCCGCCCTTGCGGTTGACGACGGCCACGGTGCGGGGGCCGGGCCAGTGCTGGCTCACCGTGCGGATGTCTTCGCGCTCGGCGAGTTCGTCGGGGGAGGGTTCCATGCGAAATCCCAGGCGGGTGAGCGCGCCGCGCCAGCCGCGCGTGGCCGGCTCCATCGCGGGCGCGCTGACCAGGAAGGACGTCTCTTTGAGGCTCCGACGCGTGGCCGATTCCGGGGTGGCTGCCTTGGCAGGGGTCGAGGGTTCCTGGGTGTGGTTGACGGCTTCGTTGAAGGTGACGGGGGCAGCGGGAGCCGGGGTTTCCTTGGCGGCCGGTTCTATACGGGTTGGTGCCTGTGGTGCGGCGGGGGCCGGCTCTGGGTCTTGTTGTCTCCGTCGGCTGGGCTTGGCCGGGGCGGCTTCGCTGACGATGCCTTCGGGAGTGACGACGATAAGGCCCTGCCCGTCCGGGTCGGTGGTGCTGACCCGGACGGGCCGGCCAAGCTGGGCTGCGGTCTCGGTGATGAGCTGCAGCGCCTGGCTGAGCACGGCGGCCTCGTCCTCGGCTTGGATCGGATGGGAGGTGCCGTTGATGGTGACTTCGCCGGTGCCGTTGGCGCGCAGAACGGCGTTGATCTTGGGGAAGTCGAGTGCTTGGGTTTCCATCTTCTGTCCTTACTTGGTGCCGTTCGGGGGTGTGAAGCGGTTGACTTGCCAGGGCTTGTCGGCCGCACTGCGGAGCAGCTGCACGTCGTAGTCCCCGGCATTGGTCGGGAACACGACATGGCAGCCGAAGCCGTTGCTTTCATCGATCTTGAGCTGCCCTGCCCCGGTGATCTTTTTGGCTGGGATGTTGGCCGGGTCAACGTACTGGTAATCGGCTGCGGCTTGGGCCGTCAGGAGCTGTCCGAGCTCCTGGATCCAGACCTTGTCGGTGACTGTGGGGCGGGCGTAGAGCGTCATGGCCTTGGTCGCGGTGTCCAGGGCAGTGGCCTTGCTCGGCTCGTCCCAGGCAATGCCCAGGGTGGCCGGGGCGGTGCCTCCGGGGGCCTGGGACCTTCCTCCGGCGCTCAGTGTTGCCGGGGCGGTGGTGGAGGTGCTGTGCGACGGTTCGGCGGGTGTTGTGCTGGACGCCGGGGCGCAGGCCGTGCACACGAGCACGGCCGCGAGGGCTGTCAGGGCGCGTTTCATGGTTCCTCCGGTTAGTTGCTGCCGGGCAGGTACAGGAAGGCACTGGGAGTGCGGTTCGGGACCTTGCGTGTGTAGTAGGTGTGGTCGTTCGGTGCGGGGTTGCCGTTGTAGCCCTCTTCCAGGTAGCTGCCGTCCCCGTTGACGGCCTTGACGACGGCGACGTGCCCGTAGGTGCCGTCCGCGCCACCCGCGCCGGGGGCGTACCAGACGACAGCCCCGACGCGGGGGGTCTTGCCGGTGGGCCAGCCTTTGGCGTCCCATCCGTCCTTCCAGGTCAGGGCGGATCCGAGCAGAGCACCATCGGGCCGGAAGGTGCCGTTGAGGACCTTGTAGGGCGCGCTGGCGCTGCCCAGCTGCTGGTTGACGCGCCAGAGGGCGAAGTCGACGCATTCGCGGTTGAGCATGCCCAGGGGGGAGGGCTGGTAGATCTGCGCTGTCCGCCACGGCAGGTCATCGCCCTTGCCGGACTCACCCGGGATGCCGCAGGAGCTTGCCTCCCCGGCACCGGTGGGTTTGACGTCGCCCAGGGCGGCCACGACTTCCACGGCTGCCGGCCAGTAGGCCTGGTAGTGGAAAGGGTCGGCGTTGCGCTGGACCCTGTGCGCGGCCGTGGTGGGTTCGAGCTGGTCCCAGCCGCTGACCTTTTGCAGGGCCTTGAAGAAATTGGTGGCCGAGGTCGTAGGGTTCATCCGGTCCTGGTAGGAACCCCACGCGCCATTCCCGCGCTGCTGGAACAAGCCGCGGGAGTCCGGGCCCGGGCCGTCGCCGAGGTCCAGGACGCGCAGACCGGACTCACCCATGGCTGTCATGACACCGATGGTTTGCCCTCGGGCAGACAAACCCAGGGCTTTCCCGGCGTTGATGACCAGGGCGGCATTGGTCAGCTGTTCGCCCTGGTAGCCGGCAACGGCAACCCTGGGCAGCTTGCTTTGGTCAGCGCTGACGCTGCCGGCCCCCGGTGAGCAGACGTCGGCGGCGGCTTGGGAGCCGCCGCCGAACAGGATGATGGAAAGCACCAGCACCATCGGGGCGAGAACCGCCCCGATGACCAGCACCGGCCCGGTCTTTCGATACTGCACGTGTCCCCCTCACATTCAAGGCCGCTACGTCTGGGCCTGGTCCTCGCTTGCTCGTGGCGTCTTGCCCTCGCGAAGCGTGTTCCGGTTCTCCCACACCCAGTCTTTGACTTGATCTCTGGCGATGAGCCATGTTTTCTCGACCTGGTAGGCCGGAATTACTCCGGTCTGGAGCCACCGGTAAACCGTGTTGCGGGACAGACCGAAGATCTCTTCGAGGTCCTGGGGCGTAAGACGCTCCGGGTACTTGGCGAAGAGTGCTTCCAGGTATTTAGGGTCCACGCTCAGTCCGTCCCACAGCATAGGTTCATCGTAGCCCATCCATTGGTACTGTGATGTACTAGACGTGATTGAAAGGTACTAAAGTTGTAGTTGGGGGTCACTCTTGGCCTTTCGTGTCGGATGGTACAGATACGATCTTTGCTGACATGACAGGGGGATGTGAAATGTCAATCTCAAAAAACCGGTGGATGACCTTCGCGGAGACTGTGGAGGAACCACCTCCGGCCGTTGAAGAAACGCCGGCCTTCGCGCCCGTTGGGGCCACCAGGCCCCAGCTCAGCGTTCCGCAGCCGGACGCCGCGGACAGGCTGCCCCACTGGAACGTCTCCGGAATCACCCCGGACTACTGGTGGCTGGGCGTCCACGGCGGGGCGGGTGAAACCTCGCTCGCGCGCTTGGACAAGAACACCAGGGCCGCTGAGCACCGCTGGCCCATCACGGCCGCTGGTTCCACCGTCGTCCTCGTGGCCCGGTCCAACATGTCAGGCCTTCGCGCCGCGCAGCTGGCCGCCACCGAATGGGCCTCGGGCAGTCTTCCAGGAACCCACATTGCCGGCCTTGTTGTCCTGGCCGACGCTCCTGGACGCCTTCCCAAGGAGATCCGCGAGTTCGCCCGGGTCATCGGCGGGGGAGTACCGCATCTGTGGCATTTCCCATGGATCGAGGTGTGGCGCTTCGGTCACGACGTCCCGCCCGAGGACCTTCCCAAGGAAGCCCGCACCGTGCTTGACCAGGTGCGTATCGCAACGAACACCGCTGCCGGGCTCCCGGCTAACTAGAAAGAGGAAAAACCAATGCTGTTCTCCAAGGCCATGGAATGGTCCGGCTTTGTCATTACCGAGATCCCGAACCCGGGCACAGGTGAGGCCCCTCCCGGCTCCGCCGGTCTGCTGACGATCCTCAAGTGGGTCGCCTGGATCGTCTTCGGCCTGGCCGTCGCCGGCATCCTGATCACCGCCGGAACCATGATGATCAACAACCGTCGGGGTGAGGGCGGCGAACACGCCGGCCGCCTTGCCTGGGTCCTGGGCGGCTGCATCCTCGCAGCCTCCGCCGGCGGCGTCGTCGGCGCCCTGGTCTAAGGAGGAATCAAGCCATGACGGAACCGATAAGGAACGAAGAACAAAGCCCGTTGACCAAGCCCAAGTTCATCATCTCGGCCGTTGTCGTGGCGATCATTGTTGCGCTTGGGATCATCCTGGCCCTGGTTCCCAAAGGTGGCGGCACACCGTCACCTGAACCCACCAACGCCGGACCTAGTACCGGCAGCAGCCAGCCCAACGCCACGGCCGCCGCCAGCGTATGCGGCCTTCCGTCCGGTGACCAGGCAAAGCCGGCCACCGCGCCCGACACCAAGTGGGAACTGGTCGGAAAGATCGCTGCACCGACGTCACCGAAGCAGTTCGGTCCCGGAAAGACGGAACCGAACGGCCTTCGGTCGTGCTTCGCGCACTCACCAACCGGAGCGCTATACGCAGCCGCCAACGTCACGGTTCTTTCTGCCGCGGGCAAAGCCCGCCTCGTATTCGAGCAACTGGCAGTCCCAAGCCCGGAACGTGATGCCGTATTGAAGTCATCTCCCACCGCTGTCCCGGATTCTGTGACTGCACAGCTGGCCGGATACACGATCCGCTCGTATGACTCGGATCGAGCCGTGATCGATCTTGCCTTCAAGGGAGCAAATGGAGCCCTCGTATCCATTCCGGTTCCGTTGCAGTGGTACGGCGGCGACTGGAAGTTTGTTGTACCAGCCACAGGGGACACCGGTTCACGGCAGATTGCGGATCTGAGCAGCTACATCGAGTGGGCAGGTGTGTAAATGGCCGACTGTTCAGGATGGAACGCAATAAACCCTTTTTGCCATGCGGGAGCGGCGATCGAGGATGCTGCGAATGACTCGATCAAGAACATGGCCAAGGCAATTGCTGATGCCGTGGGACAGACGGTCAAGACCCTCGGGACGTTCTGGGTGAACGTGGGGACGCCTAGCCTGACGGAAGTGCCAGGGGGAGCCACGGCGAGTGATTCGGTGTTGTTCCTGCAGAACAGCCTCTACTTCTGGACGGCTGCTCTTGCTGTGCTGTCTGTATTGGTGGGTGCAGCCAAAATGATCATTGAACGCCGGGGAGCGCCGCTGCGGGATCTCGCCCGTTCGCTCGCAACGCTGATTGTCGTCTCGGGCGCGGGCGTCGCGGCGGTGGGGCTGCTGACCGAATCGGCGGATCAGTTCTCGGCCTGGATTATCAAGAACTCCACGGATGGAACGTCGTTCAACGACAACATCACCGGGATGTTGGCGCTCTCGGCCACTAGCCCGGTTGGATCGGTCATGATCATCCTTTTGGGGCTGATTGCGATTCTCGCTTCCATTCTCCAGATCGTGCTCATGATCGTGCGTGGTGGCCTGCTCGTGGTCCTCACGGGGATCTTCCCCACCGCGGCAGCCTTCACCAACACGGAGGCCGGAAAGGGCTGGTTCCAGAAGTGCACTGCGTGGCTGATTGCCTTCATCCTCTATAAGCCGGCAGCGGCCATTATCTACGCGACAGCGTTCCGTCTCACAGGTACCAAGATCTTCGGAAACGGTGGCGATGGCAAAGACTTCGGCTCTGCATTGTTGACGACTGTCACGGGCTTGGCGCTGATGGTCATTGCCTTGTTCGCTATGCCGGCCCTCATGCGGTTCGTGACGCCGATGGTTGGAGCGGTTGCCGGCGGCGGTGGTGCCGCTGCTGCTGGTGCTGTCGGCGGGCTGGCTTCCGGCGCCATCAACATGGGCAGCGCCGGCCGGGGTGAGGGCGGAACGGCCAGCACCATACCAAGCAGCTCACCGAATCAGTCTTCCGGCTCTCAGGGGCCTTCGGGCACCGGGAGCCAAGGCACAGCAGGGACGGCCGGCACGGCTGGTAAGACGAGCGGTCACGGTTCCTCCGCAACACCGCCCGCAGCGAGCGGTGCACAGGCAGGAACTGGAGCCCCTGCTGGCAGCGGTGGAGCTGCGACTGGTGGCCCGGCCTCCGTGGGTGGAGCCGGAGCCGCGGCTGGTGGGGCTGCGGCGGCAGCCGGCCCGGTGGGTGTCGGCGTCCTGGCAGCACAGAAAGGCCTTGAGGCCGGCCATGCGGCTGCCGGGGCTGTCAGGAACATGAGCGAAGAATCAACGGGGGGTGCCTGAGGTGGCGGCTATCGAAAACACATACGTGGAACCGACCTATGGCAACTGGCGTCGGCCGCGGAAGGCCGGTATCGGCACTCTGGGCGGTCTTGCCACGGCGGGCCTTTTCATCGGGCTGATTGTCACGGTGATCTGTTTCTTCGTCGGTGGTTGGGCTGCCGGGCTGGTGTCGTTGCTTGTCCTTGGTATGGCGCTGGCCGTTGTTTCGGTGACGGACAAGCACAACAAGTCCGTGGGTGAAAGGGTTTTTGCCCGGCTGGCGTTCCGCTCGGCGCGACGCAGACGCGCGAACATCTACCGTTCAGGGCCGTTGGGTTTGACTCCCTGGGGCGAGTATCAGCTGCCGGGGATCGCCGCCGGCTCAAGGCTTTACGAGTTCGCGGACTCCTACGGCCGGCCGTTCGCGTTGATCCACCTTCCGTCCACCGCTCACTACACGGTGGTCTTCGGCACGCAGCCTGACGGCGCGTCCTTGGTCGATCCTGACCAGATTGATGCCTGGGTGGCCAATTGGGGAGGCTGGCTGGCGTCCTTGTCGAATGAACCGGCCGTCGTGGCTGCATCGGTCACTGTAGAGACCGCACCGGATTCCGGGGCGCGCCTGCGCCGGGAAGTCGAGTCGAATATCCATGAGGACGCCCCGGCCATTGCCAAGGCAATGCTAAGAGAAGCCCTTCAGACGTACCCTCAAGGGTCGGCCACGATCCGCGCCTGGGTCGCACTGACGTTCAGCGCAGCAGCCAGGGCCGGCGGCAAGCGCCGCACCGCCGATGAGATCGCACGCGATCTCGCCTCCCGTCTCCCCGGCCTGACGGAACGCCTGGAATCCACCGGAGCCGGGGCCTGCTCGCCGCTGAATGCCCAGGAGCTGTGCGAAGTGGTTCGGGTCGCTTACGATCCTGCCGCCGCACGTCTCATTGACGAAGCCCACTACCAGGGCACCCCTGTTGACCTGGACTGGGGCGAGGTCGGTCCTTCGGCACATCAGGCCGGCTGGGAGAGCTACCGGCACGACTCAGGGCACTCGGTGTCCTGGACGATGACCGGAGCACCGCGCGGCCACGTCCTGGCGTCCGTGCTCGCCCGTCTCGTCGCCCCGCACGGGGAGATCGCCCGTAAGCGCGTCACCCTGCTGTACCGGCCCATTGAATCGGGCCGTGCGGCCGCCATTGTGGAATCTGACCAGACCAACGCCCTCACCCGGGCTTCATCGACCAGCCGGCCTACGGCACGCGCCCTGGTGGACGCCCGCGCAGCGACGGCCACGGCTGCCGAAGAAGCCAAGGGGGCGGGCTTGGTGAACTTCGGCCTGGTCGTCACGGCCACGGTGCTTTCCGCCAGCGCCTTGGAGGATGCTGTGGCCGTCGTGGAGGGCAACCTCGGCCCGTCCGCCCGCTTGCTGCTGCGACGGGTCTACGGCTCCCAGGATTCGGCTTTTGCCGCGTCCCTGCCGCTTGGTCTGGTCCTGCCCAAGCACTTGAAGGTGCCCGAAGAGATCCGCGAGGCCATGTGATGTTCGGTAGCAAAACCAAGCACAAAAGCGCCCCTTCCCGCACAACCAGGCTCGCCGCTGCTGTTGCACGGCGGCCCGGCCTGCGGGGCTGGCGCGGACGCGGGCAAGGTGAGGCCGTCTACGTGACGGCCGCCGACGAGTGGCGCGGCACCTCCGTACAGGTCTGCGGAATGTGGCCCTTCGTGGGCGGGTCCGGTACCCCGATTGTGGGGGTGCCGATCGGTGTTCACACCGACACCGGTGCACCGTTCGGGGGAGATCCCATCAGCTGGTTCATGCACGGCATGATCAACAACCCCTCGATGTTCGTTCTCGGGCTGCCGCACTACGGCAAGTCCACGCTGGTCCGGCACATCGTCCTGGGCCTGTCCGGGCGGGGGATCAACCCGTTGATCCTGGGCGATCTGAAGCCCGATTATGTTGATCTCATCGAAGCACTCGGCGGCCAGGTCATCAGCCTGGGGCCAGGACGTGGCCACCTCAATGTCCTGGACCCTGGCGAAGCCACGGGCGCGGCCGTCCGGCTGCTCGCCTCGGCAGAAGAACACCGGGCACAAGCCAACCAGGCCTCGGACCAGGAAGAAACTGTGCAGTTGCTGGCCGCAGCGGCGAAGGCGGAAAAGCTGGCCGAACAGCTCATGGCGGACTCGCACAACCGGCGCCTGAACATGATCACCGCGCTGATCACGATTGTGCGCAACGCCAAGCCCAGCTCTCACGAGGAATCCCTGATCGACCGCGCGCTGCACATCCTGGACGAGCGCCTGGACCGGGTGCCCCTGATCGGGGATCTGATCGAGGTCATCAAGGACGCGCCCGAGGAGCTGCGGGCGATTGCCTTGGACCGTGGCGACATGTCCCGGTACCTGGACGCAACGGACCAGCTGCGCCAGTCGCTGTACTCACTTAACGGGTCGGGCCGGTTCTCGGACATGTTCTCCCAGCCCACCGATCAGCCGATGGATCTGACCAAGCCGGTCGTCTTCGACCTCTCGGGGATCTCCGACACGCAGCGGGATATTCAGGCCGCTTGCCTGCTGGCGTGCTGGTCCACCGGGTTCGCCACCGTCCAGGTGGCCCACACCTTGGCCGACGCCGGTCTGGAGCCGCGCCGGAACTACTTCGTCGTCATGGACGAACTGTGGCGGGCGCTGCGCTCCGGTGAAGGCATGGTCGACCGGGTTGACTCCCTGACGCGCCTCAACCGCACCGAAGGAGTCGGTCAGGCCATGATCACGCACACCATGAGCGATCTGGAAGCCCTGCCCACCGAGTCCGAGCGGATGAAGGCCCGCGGCTTTGTGGAACGCTCCGGCATGGTCGTCTGCGGGGCACTCCCCGGGGCTGAGATGGAGAAACTGAACAAAGCCGTCACGCTCTCCCGCGCTGAACAGGCCCGCCTCATTTCCTGGGCCGATCCGGGATCCTGGACCGACGTCGGCGGCTCCCGCAAGCGCGTCCGACCCGGCCTGGGCAAATTCCTCTTCAAAGTCGGCGGCCGCCCAGGAGTTCCCGTGGCCTTGAAGCTCACCAGTGTCGAAAAATCGCTGCACGACACCAACAAACGCTGGACCATAAACAGCGGGAATGGCGAAGGGGACAACTGATGGGGGCACCCAACAGCGGCAAGCGATCCAGGCTCGACGGCGAGACGATCCTGCTCTGGATCTTCATCACCGCCGTGGTGCTCGGGGTCGGTTCGGTGACCGGAGCCGTTCACCTGGGATCGATGATCAGCGGTGACAACCAGAAATTGCCGGCCAACCCTTTTGAACTGGTCATCGGCCTGTTCACCCACAAGGTCATCTGGCCGGCGGCCGCCACAGGCGTTCTGATCGGTTTCGGCGTCGTGATCGTCGCCCTTGCGGTCCTCATCGTACGCGCCGTGCTGCGCCGCCGGTCCAAGCGGACACGGGTGGACGCCGCCGCCCAGCACATGGCCAAGGGCCGGGACCTTAAGGCGCTGAGCCTGCGCGGGGCGACGGCCACGGCCGAGCGTCTGGGCGTGAAAGGCTCACCCGGTGTCCCGGTCGGCAAGACCGTCCTGGGCGGGCAGATGGTCTACGGCTCCTGGGAAGACATGCACATCGACATCTGGGGGCCCCGGACGGGCAAGACGACGTCCCGGGCCATCCCGGCGATCCTTGCCGCCCCGGGAGCTGCCTTGGTGACCTCCAACAAGCGGGACATCGTTGACGGCACCCGCGACGTCCGAGCCGCCGACGGGCCGGTGTGGGTCTTCGACCCCCAAGCGGTCGCCCTCGAGGAACCCACCTGGTGGTGGAACCCCCTGTCCTACGTCACGGACGAAGTGAAAGCGGCCCGCCTGGCCGATCACTTCGCCGCAGGCTCCCGCGGCCCGGACGCCAAAACGGATGCCTACTTCGACCCTGCCGGGCAGGATCTCCTGGCCGGGCTCCTGCTCGCCGCGGCGCTGGACGGCCGGCCGATCACGCAGGTTCACACCTGGCTGACCAGGCCGGCGGACGACGAAGCGGTGGACATTCTCAAGGCCCACGGCTTCACCCAGACCTCCAACGCTGTCGGTGGCGTCGTCAATGCACCCGAGAAGCAGCGCGGCGGCGTGTACGGCACGGCGCTGCAGATGGCGTCCTGCCTGACCAACCGCCAGGTCGCCCGGTGGGTGACCCCGCAGGGCGAAGAAGACGAGCGGCCGCAGTTCGATCCGGCAGCGTTCGTCCGGTCCAAGGGCACGCTGTACAGCCTCTCCAAGGAAGGCAAAGGCACCGCAGGGCCACTGGTAACGGCGCTGACCGTGGCCACAGTCGAGGCCGCCGAAGAACTCGCCGTCCACTCACCCGGCGGCCGGCTCGCCACACCAATGATCGGCGTCCTGGACGAAGCAGCCAACGTCTGCCGCTGGCGAGAACTGCCCAACCTCTACAGCCACTACGGCTCCCGGGGCATCGTCCTGATGACCATCCTCCAATCCTGGTCCCAAGGCGTGGAAGTGTGGGGCCGCGACGGGATGCGCAAACTCTGGAGCGCATCCAACATCAAGGTCTACGGCGGCGGCGTCGCCGAAGCCGAGTTCCTCAACGAACTCGCACAGCTCGTAGGCGAATACCGGTACTCCAACATGACCAGAAGCCGCTCCAAACAAGGCACCTCCTACAGCCACGACGACGACCGAAAAGAACGCACACTCGACGTGTCGGACCTGGCCGCGTTCCCCCGCGGCCGAGCCATCATGTTCGCCTCCGGCGCCCCCGCAGCCCTGCTGGGGACGGTGCCCTGGATGAACGGGCCCCACGCTGACGCGGTGCGTGCCTCCATCACCGCACATGACCCGGCGAACAAGCCGGCGGCCGCAGCCGGGAACCGGTGGGTCACCGCGGGTGCCTCTGATGAGTGAGGGCCTGGGGGAGTGGGACGAGGAGCTGGAGGACCCCGCAGACCCGATGGAGCCAACCGAGGAGGATTCGGACGCGCCTGAGCTGTTCTACCCGAACGTGGCCGAATTCGTCAGCAGCAAGCTGGCCACCAGCTACCGCCGGCAGCTCAACGTGCAGGGTGGTGTGACTTGGTGCCCGCAGTGGTGGAAACACGCCGAAGCGATCAGCCGCCTCGAAGCGCTCTGGCGTGCCTGGGAGTTCCTGCGCCTGGACGGCACCACAGGGATGAGCGTGTGGTGGCGGGACCACGCAGACCACCACATGTCCGTTCTGCTCTCAACTGATGGGCCGTTTAAGGGCTGCACCCCGGACGACGGCCACCGCTCCAAACTCGCACCTCTACCCTGCGAGGAACCACCCGCAGGACTGTTCTAAACCGCATGTTGGTAGCCAGCACTGAAAGGTGACCACACGGGCTGGCCATGGTTGGGGTCAATCAGGGTTATCCACGGTTGGAACCAGGAGCCATCAGGAAAGCTCCCTCAGCAGCAGTAGCGGTGGATACCCAGCAAGGATTGTCCCCGGCTTTGGGCAGCTGGGAACAATCGCCCAATAGATTTCTGTATAATTCCGCGTCTCGTGATCCAGCCGCCTACTGGTGGACTGGTTCAAGCCATCATGCTGGTAGTAGGTGTGTGTGTCGCCAGCACGGGAAGGGGCACTTCAGAGCTATGGCGTGCTGCCGTGCGGACGGAGCGTTTGAGGGCCAGTGCCGTGCCGACCAACCGTGCGGCGCCGACCATTTCGGCGGAAGTTCGAAGACTCAGTGCGGGCATGCATGGCCGCGCCGCTGTCACCGTCGGCAGGCGTCCCAGAGTTTCTAGGCACCCTGCCGATTGTCCCCAAGGCTCCACCGACCCTTTCCCTTCCCACGCCCGCTACTGCTTAAAATAGTTGAGATAGGACTCGACTTCCTGAGACTTCTCCGGGCAGAAATACGCGACTGTCAGGCGGACTCCAGCAATGCCGCCGCCTGTCTTGTTCCCGCCAATGGAGCGAACGTCCACACCTAAAGCTGAGCCGGTCTGCTCACAGATCTGTTTCTCCATATAGTCGGCGAAGCCCTTAATGTTGTCCGGGACGACGCCGAGTGCGGCGAGGTCCGCCGCATAGTTGCCGCTCGTCGGAATTGTGGATTGTGTCGGCGTAGCGGTCACTGTCACAGTCTCGGTCGCCGTGGGCATTGTCGTGGGGCTCGATACGGCGCCCGCGCTGCTGCCTGATGCTCCGCAGCCAGACAAGAGCGCCACGACCAACACGCCGGTGCCGCTGTAGATGTGCTTCTTCATGGGTCCTTGTTCATTGTGGGTTGCTTGTGCTCGGGAATGGGCGAAAGCCTAGTGCTGGAATCTCCGTGTCACCGCGGCCGCTGGGGTTACCATCGTAATTCGTTACCGTTGACGCCAGCGCGGGGGCGAAACGCCAATTCGTGCGAGCCGAAAAACGGGTTCCTTAAGGTTTAGATGGCCTGCCTTGATCCGCGGGAAGCGCTAGGAGGAGCTTCCCGGTTTCGGTGATTTCTGGTTGGCGGTGCGGGCAGAGGACCGCAGGTCGCTGAGGACTAACTCCTATTTTGCGGCGTCGAGGAGTTGATAGCGGTCCATGAAGGCGGCCATGGCATCCCGGGCGACAGCGGTGAGGGGGGCGAACGTTCTCGTTCCGTCAGGTTGCGTCCATCCGGTGGTGATTCCCGTGTTCGCAAGCCAGGTGATCGGCTTGTAGAACTGGTTGTCGGTTGCGATGTCGGTAAAGGGGCTGATCGGCGGAGCGGTGAAGGCGGGGCTGCCGGCGAAACGGTACAGGAACGCTGCCATCGCGTCTCGGTTGACCGCGGATAGGGGGTGGTAGCTGTAGGTACCGTCCCCGTTCGGGTAGCCGGTGCTGATCTTGGCGGTGTTGAGCCAGGTGATTTCCTTGTAGAACTGCGTGGTGGGGGTGATGTCCGTGAAGGGGGAGATCGTCGGTGGCGTGTAGGCGGGGGACCCGGCGAGCCTGTACATGAACGCGGCCATGGCGTCGCGGTTCACGGGCGACAGGGGTTGGTAGCTGTTGGTGCCGTCCCCGTTCGGGTAGCCGGTGCTGACTCCGGTGGATCCGAGCCAGGTGATTTCGTCGTGGAACTGGGTTCCGGTGGGCACGTCTGTGAAGGAAACGTTCGGGCGCATGGTGAAATCAATGCCCGTTACTGTTTGGCCCGAGGTGACAGGTAGCCCGGCTGCGGTGCTGCGCAGTATTTTCCCTGCGTACCATTGTCCGGCGAACGGTTCGGGTTGAAAGTTTCCGTTGTTATAGGTGCTCCAGTCGGGGCCTGCGATCGCTTCAACTTTCACGGACCCGGCAGGCACCCGGGTGATGGTGTAGGTTCCGTCGGTGTTCACTCCACTGAAGGGTACGAATTGATTGAGCCAGTCACTGGGGGCGCAGGTCGCAGCCGCCGCTTCCGGTTTCATCGTCGGTCCGGCCTTTTGGGGCTTTGAGGCGAACTGCGTCACAGTTGAGGCAGTGGCCGTCGAAGACGAAGTGAACGCGCCGATGCAGGTGTTCGAAGCCGCGGACGGTCCGACTCGACCGGTGATGGTTGCTCCCTGGGCCATGGTAATAGCGGAGGCGGCAAGGGAGTGGCCCGATGTCACAGTGAGCGGGTCCGCCGTGGTGAAGGAGGTCTTGTTGGCGTACCACTGCGTGACAAGGGTTCCTTGAACGTAGGCACTGGTGGTCGAGTCGAGGTAATCACTCTCGTAGTACACCAATTTGTAACTGCCCGCGGGTAAGTTCAGTGAGTAACTGTTGTTGTAGACCCAGCCCGATCGGACGCCTCCGTTCCCGTTGCCGGAGGCGTCGAACGCCACGATTGTCATAGCGTTTTGGTTGGTTCCCGGTGGCAGATTCACTGTCCCGGTGATGGTGGCGGCAGGGGCCATCGTGACGTTAGCGCCGCTGAGCCCCTGGCCGGTTACCAAGGACAACACCGAGGTCTTGGCCTCAAGCGTGACGAGGTTGGTGCTGGCGTCAATGTATCGTGCTTCGAAATACACGATAACTCTGCCCGCAGGCACAGCGGGGATCTGATACGTACCATCGCTGGCAACGTTCGGTCCGTGCCACTCCCAGTCGCCTGGGCCGATCGCGTGAACGCTGATGCCGGACTGGATGGCCGCGAGCGGTGCAGAAACTGTTCCGCTGATTGTTGCCGTCTCCGCTAACTGGGCGGAGGGAGCCGCTGAAGCCGGCGGGGCCATCAGCCCGGCGAGAGGAAGGGCACTGAGGATTGTGAGTACTGTAACCAGCAGCCGCCCACGTGTTCTGACACCATGCATCGAAAGACCTGTTCAGTCATGGGCGACTGGACGTCGCACCCCCAAAAGCCTGCGAACGCAGACCCACGAACAAAATGAACCTAGAAATCATCAAGACCGCTATGGCTAGGGTCACGTTACCTCTCGTTGCATCGAAAGTGGAAACAATGTCGGAACGTGGGGCGAGCCGGATGGGGTGGAAGGAAGGGACCGGTCAGTGCTGGCTATTGATCCAACGCGGCCGGGTTTGCTAAGTTTCGCTCGTCTGCAGCAGCGGCGGACAACTATTGGGGGGCGGCACTTCCGTCACCATGTACGGAAGGACCGTCAATTGCTTGCGTCCCGAAAGCGCGGGCGGCTTTTTGCCGCCCTTCTCAGCACGATCACCGCATCGCTCCTCATCAGCGGAGCACCCGCTCTGGCCGCAACCGGTACAGGGTCCGTCAGCGGAAAAGTCTCCGTCCCGCCTGAGGGCTCGTCCACCACCTGGGTCGACGTGCATAACGCAACAAACTACTCCGACCACTACTACACGCTGGCCGGAACCGATGGTTCATATACGATCACGGGAATACCGTCAGGAAGCTACAAAGTTGATTTCTCCGCTGGCGGGGCCGTTGGCCAGTGGTACGCAAACCAATCCTCCTACGATGTCGCCACTGAGGTTAAGATCGGTGCCGGGCAGGCGATCACGGGTTTGAACGCGACACTCGTTAAAGGGGCAACGATCGGCGGCCACATCACGGTCCCTGCAGGGTATAACGCCTCGCAGGTTAAAGTGAACGCCTACGACCCCAAATCCTTCACGTCCTACTCAACAGTTCCGGTCGGATCCGATGGTCATTATTCCATCGGAGACTTGGCGTCAGGGTCGTACCAGATAGCCATCTGGGGACCAGGGCTCCTCGACAAAAACCTCGCAAGCCCGGTCACAGTGACGACGGGCCAATCGGTGACCGTCGACGCGACCATGGCTGGGGAGGCAACGATCAGCGGAACGATCACCGGCCCCCCAAGTTCCGAATTCGCCCAGATGAACGTACGCGTGTACGACGCCGCCGGCGACGGCACCGAGTCAGTGGAGAGCAGCAATGTCAACACCGACGGCACCTACAGCGTCGGGCGGCTGGCAGCGGGAACCTACAAAGTCTCCTTCAGCGCCGGTGATACGTATTTGGGCCAGTGGTACTCCGGAAAGGACAGCTTTGCTTCCGCGGCCGCGCTCACGGTAGGGGAGTCGCAGCACCTCACCGGGATCAACGCCGCCCTGGCTCAGGGCGGAGCGATTTCCGGAACCGTTGCCGGTCCCACCGGACCAGAGCTCACCAATGTTACCGCCTACGTGTACCAAGCGTCGGCAGCAGAGGGAGCCTACAACTACAAATCCTCCCCCGTTCAGTCTGATGGCTCGTTCACGGTTCCAGGGCTGCCGACAGGTTCCTACAAGGTGTACTTCGGAGACACGGGCTTTCAGGACACCAACGGCGTCCATCAACAGGCCTACGCCAGCCAATGGTATTCCAACCAAGCCACTTTCAACGCTGCCGGGGCTGTCACCGTCACTGCCGGGAAAACCACAACACTGGTCGGCGCAATATTAAACTTGGCCACCGCCGTCGCCGGCCGGGTTACCGGCCCGAATCCTGCCCAGATGACCGGAGTCTGCCTCGCAATCTTCCCAGCCTCCTCACCTTCCCAAGCCGTTCAACAGGCAGCGATGGGCGCGAAGCCGGAGAGTGCATCTGGCGGACCCTGCCTCGGTGTTTTTGCGAACGCGACGGCAGCGCCCACCGCGGTCACAGTTCCGGCTCAGGATGGTTCATACATCGTGCCGGGTCTGCCCGCGGGTTCCTACCGGGTCGTGGCCATGCCAGCGAACTACTGGAACGCGGGAACGTCCCAGCCCGTACCATTCGCTGAGCAATGGTTCGCCGGCAAGATCCTTCGAAGTTCCGCCACGATCGTTACCGGAGGCTCCGGAGAGACCAAACTCGGAGTTGACTTCGCGCTGCGCCCGACCATGGCCTTCGCGGACATCCCGACGGGTACCTTGTTCAATGACGAAATCACCTGGCTCGGGTCCGAAGGCATCAGCACAGGCTGGACTGAAGCGGACGGGACGCATACCTACCGGCCGCTCATCCCGGTGAACCGGGATGCGATGGCTGCTTTCCTGTACCGCCTGGCCGGCAGCCCGACCTTCACTGCCCCGGCAACCTCGCCCTTCACGGACGTCGCCACCGACAACCCCTTCTACAAACAGATCACCTGGCTGTCCTCCACTGGCATCAGCACCGGCTATCCCGGGCCGAACAACACCCGGACATTCCAGCCCCTCAGCCCTGTCAACCGTGACGCCATGGCGGCTTTCCTGTACAGGTTCGCCGGTAACCCCACCTACACGGCGCCCCTCGCCTCACCCTTCACTGACGTAACCACGAACAACCAGTTCTATACGCAGATTAACTGGCTCGCAGAAACCAAGATCACCACCGGATGGACCGCAACAGACGGAAGCAGGACCTTCCAACCCGTGGCCGCCGTCAACCGGGACGCCATGGCGGCCTTCATGTTCCGCTACCAAAACATGGATGCTTTCAAGCAGTAAACCGCCGACAAGTACAAGTGGGCCTTTCAGCCGGGCCATCGCTGGCCGGCGTGGTTCTCAACGACTGAGCTGATGCGAGTTGACCGGCAGTCCTGCGTTGCTTGAGCGAATCTTGACATATTTCTCGGTATCGCTTGAGGTGGGACCGTCATACTCGAATGGTTAGGCAGAAGCCCGGGCAGCCTGGGTAGATGGTCTTGCAGTGGGCTGTCTACCTCCGGTTCGCTTCCTTGCCGGGCATCCGGGAAGGTTTCCTTGCCCGCCCTCACTTCGTGCCACTCCTGACGAGGACCAGAACGCCCGGCTTACGGTTGCCTAACCCCAGGAATGCGAGGGGAGTGGACACACAGATCCGCGGCAAACCTACAGCAAGCACGCGCAGCACGACTACTCTTCCCATGCCACCGTTCAGGTCCCATCAAAAGAATCGAAGCCATGAAAGTTCGCAGTATTGCAGCACCGTTGCTCTTGCCGTTGATCACCTTTGGCATATACGCATTGGTCTGGAGCGTCAAGACCAAAAACGAATTGAACCAATCCGGAGCCTCCATCCCATCAGCCTGGCTGCTCATCGTACCTATCGCCAGCATCATCTGGCTCTGGAAGTACTCCGTCGGGGTCGAAATGTTCACTCGCAAAGGCCTTGGCCGACACGCGACTTTCTGGCTACTGCTTCTGCTTGGCTCGATTGGTTCGGCCATCGTCCAAAACAAATTCAACAAGGTCATCGAAGCTGTTCCTGCAGCTACAGCTGGCGCTGGAGCGAAGCTCTGAGTAATCCCGGATGACGGATCACCTGCCCAGACGGAGAGAAGGGACTATCCGCAGGAATTGAACCGCTCGCCGGATTCTGGACCAACGAAATTCAGTTCGGAATCCGAAGGAGCAGTCAGTTACGTTAAGTAGTCCATCTGAAATCCACTGCGAGGCCGCTGACGCATATTTTGAGAAGGGCTTCGTCAGTTGCGACGAAATGCAATCAGGTGCCCCCGGCTTGTTGACCGAACATCTTCGTTGGGCCCCGCTGTGACGACCAGAGCAAAGCAGAATTGTCAGGGTGTGCCCTAAGAGATCCACGGGCCTGTGTCAGAAGGCGGCAATATCCAACCTAACCTGACAGCCTAGGCTTGGTCATCTGACGTCAGGTTGGGGTGTACCTCAAGCTGACAGGTGGCGCCTAGGGTGGGGTCATCAGAAGTGAGGGACTTGATTTGCGGTCAACCGCGATCCCGGTTCCAGCGTCGACAAGCGGGAAAACTTTCATGGCTTATCCACCCCTGCTGCTGCTAGGGGAGCTACCCTTACGGCTCCCAAATAGTCTGCCGTGGATAGCCGAATTGGCCCCAACAGCGGATGCAATCAGGGTCACCGGAACGAGTTTGTCGAGCTCAGCCAGGTTGACGAAATCGCAATTATCGGGGGCTAACCCACGGGAGTAGAAGTAGCTGCGAATACTCCCGTGCACAGACGAACCGGACGTTTTCGCAGGTCAGAACCGCTTTGCATGCCTGGGAGTCTTTCGCCCGTGACATTGGATTTGGCGCGCCGAGCCTTAGTGCCGTAGGTTTCCTGCATCTAATGCATGTTTCCATGGTTTAGGGGTTGCAGTGACTGGAGTCGTTTCGGGTTTCGTCCCGCGGATGCTGGTGGATCCCGATGTCCGGCTTTTCAGGGCCCATGAGCGGGCTTTCACGGCGATGCTGGATGACCTGCGTACGCCGATGCGTTTTCCTCTTGGCCCGTGGCGAACGCAGGAACTGGGGCGTCCCGCCCGCGAAAGATCCGCGGACAATCAACACGGATAGTCGCCGAAAACTATCGAACGCGGAGAGCGGCAGATCTAGTCCCGACGTCACCTTTTCCACCACGCGCTCATCATTCTTTGCAGGGCATATTTCGTGATTGTCGCCTTCGACAAACAAGCTGAAGAAATTTGTCGGAACAGGAGCTGGCTGGGCCGCTGGGGTGGCGGATGATGGATCAAACCCATTCTCTAGGAGGCCACCTTGGCTAATTCACTGCTGGACGCATTGTCCCAACTCCAGCATCGGATGGTTGTGGATCTGGAGTTACTTGTATCCGCCGAGTCGCCGTCGGCGCATCCAGTGGAGCTCGGTTCGGCGGCGTATGTTGTCGCACATGTGGGGAGGGGGCTGCTCGGGTGTGAGCCGGTCTATCTGCCAGGAGAAGGTTGCGATCATCTGCTTTGGACCATGGGTGATCGGCCAAAGGTCCTGGTCGTTGGACACTACGACACTGTTTGGCCGCCGGGGACTACTGCTCGATGGCCGTTTTCTGTGGATGGAGACAAAGCCACGGGGCCGGGCTCTTTCGACATGAAGGCGGGCCTTGTGCAGGCGTTCTATGCAGTACAGGCCCTCGGACGCCCGGACGGAGTCCAGATTCTTATCACAGGGGATGAAGAAATCGGGTCACCGTCATCCCGGAGCTGGATTGAGAAGCTCGCAGCCGGTGCAGAAGCTGTCTTGGTCCTTGAGGCAAGTCTGGACGGTGCGTTGAAAACGAGTCGCAAGGGCGCAAGCACCTATCGGCTACATGCTCGGGGGCGTGCCTCGCACGCCGGTCTTGAGCCGGACGCCGGGGTCAACGCCACCCTTGAGATTGCGCAGCAGATCCTGTCGATAGAGAAGCTGGCGGACGCTCCGGCGGGAACGTCGGTTACGCCGACCACGCTTCGGTCAGGTGACGCTTCCAATCAGATTCCGGCTTCTTCCTGGCTGGACATCGATGTTCGCGCGGCGTCAATGGATGAGCTGGAACGGGTCGACTGCGCGCTTCGCAGCCTCCGGCCCCAGCTTGATGGCGCGAGTCTCAAGATCGAGGGGGGGATCGACAGGGGCCCGCTTGCGCAGGCCCGGGCCTCAGCCCTGTTTGACCGCGCAAATGAGGTAGCGCAGTTTCTCGGCCTGCCTCCTCTACGGCAGGCGATGGCTGGGGGAACCTCCGATGGAAACCTCACTGCGGCATTGGGGATTCCAACACTGGACGGTCTAGGCGCCGTAGGTGCAGGGGCCCATTGCGAGGGAGAATGGGCTCAGGTCAGCGCGATGCCCGAGCGGGCCGCCTTGCTGGCCGGGCTCATCGATTCTCTGCTCAGGAGCCCTGTCGAGAGCCCGTCGACCTCATAGGAGCCTAGGTATGGAGAACGACCCGAATCCCGAGTCAGGTACTTCCCTGAGCGTTCTGCTGGCAACTCTTGGGCCGTTGTTGCTGTGGCCCCACGGACATGCCGATGGTTCTCCTGCCGTCGACCCCGAGGTTCGGGCCTCTGTTGTATGGGATCCAATGGAGAAGGTGCCTTCCATACCGGGCGGGATTCTCCTTATGACTGGAGCCTCGATGGTTGAGGGAATTGCGTCGGCGGCTATTGAGCAGGCCGCAGCTTGCGGCTACGCCGCTGTTGTCATCAAACCCCGTGATTTGGCCGAGGGGGCAGTGGACGTATCCCTTGCCGGGGGCGTTCAGGTGCTGTGTGCTCCCGATGACGCCTCCTGGAATTCTCTTCATGCACTAATCAGTGCGGCTGTATCCAACCCCGGGGACATCCAGTCCGCCTCTATCGCTGGTGTCACGCCCGGTGACTTGTTCAGTCTGGCCAATGCGATAGCCGCAATGGCAGGAACTGCCGTCACCATTGAGAACGTCAACCGCGAAGTGGTGGCCTATTCAAATATTGCCGATCAGGAAACCGATGGCAGTCGCCGTGACGCGATTCTGGGCCGTGTCGTACCCGACCTGCCCTGGTATCTCGCCCGCTATCGGGCCGTGGCCATGGCAACCGAACCTGTTTTCTTCGGGCAGGAGCACGGAGCCTTGGACCGTGTGGCTATGCCGATACGCGTGGGATCACGCTTGATTGGTTCTCTGTGGGCTTTTGATGATGGTGGCAGTCGAAGTCAGGAAATTGCCAGGGTCCTCGCTGACGCGGCGCCTATCGCGTCTCTGCACCTGATGCACGCCGCCAGTGCCTACAGTTTGCAGCGCCACCGCCGCGGTGAACTGCTTACCGCGGCCCTCGGTGGCGATCAGATCAATCCTGGCGTTGCTCTCACGTTGGCCAGGCAAATGCCTGTCGTCCTCATCGGTTTTGCCCAGTCCGATGAACCTGGAACCGAGATCGATCTCGGGCGGGTTGCCGATATCATCGCGTTGAACGCTGAAGCTGTCCGCAGGACCGCCTCATGCACTGTCCTTCGAAGTTGCGTGTTTGTGCTCCTTCCCCGGGCTGATCAGCTCAGCAGCCAGCGAATCCAGCAATTCCTGACAGCTTCACAGCGGGCGGTATCAAGCGCGGCAAGTGCCGATCTCAGATGTGCCTACTCCGGAGAGCTACATAGTGCTGCTGACCTGGACAGAGCACACAAGGACATAGAGACAGCCTTCCGCTTTCAGAGCACGGAAGCCCTGGATACGTCGATATGCACCGAGGATCAGCGCCACCGGATCCTGTTGCAGGAGCTGTCCGAAGGAACGGTAGCCGCCTCTGACCGGTTACTGCCCTCTGTACAACGAATCCTTGACTATGATTCGCAGAACAGCACAGAGTACGCCTCGACACTGTTGGCATACCTGGACACTTTTGGTGATAACCGCCGGGCTGCGGAAATCACGATGGTCCACGAAAATTCGCAGCGGTACCGGATGCGACAGCTGACGAAGAGATTTGGAATTGATCTCGACGACCCGGCCCTCCGCCTGATCACGTGGCTGCAGCTCTACCTGCACAGACGCGACAGGCGCTGGAGGCCTTTGGCCCCGTGAGGTCCGCGGTGTTCCGCGGGCCACGCCTCAATGCTCAATCGCAGGATTGGACACCGCGGCGGTGCCGGTGTGGCAGCGGGAGACTGCCAGCGTGTTCTCCTCTTCAGGTGCGGAAACGGCTGTCCCTCAGTTCACCCATTCGCGATCGACGGTGACGGATTCCAGGTAATCCAGGTCCAACACTGCTGCGGTTCCCGGGCCCTCCGGGACCTTGATGGTCCCGGACTCGATATGAAAATCCTGGCCGATGTCGCTGTTGTAATAGCGTTTGGTGGCCGAGATGTCTGACGGAAGGGTGAAACCTGGCAGCGAAGCGAGCTGCAGGTTCGCTGCCCGGCCGATCGCGGTCTCCAGCACACCGCCGCACCATACCGGGATTCCCTGGGCCAGGCAGAGGTCGTGGATTGCCCGCGCTTCAATGTAGCCGCCGACACGTGCAGGCTTGATATTGATGATCTCCGCCGCGCCGAGATGGATCGCTGTCGCCGCAGAGGCACAGGACGTAATGGACTCATCCAGGCATATGGGAGTCTGCAGGTACTCTGCGAAACGGGCATGACCGAGCAGATCTTCAGCGGGGAGCGGCTGTTCCAGCAAGGTGAGGTCGAACTGGTCGAGCCGGCGAAGTGTCCTCATGTCAGCGACGGTGTATGCCTGGTTCGCGTCCACCTGAAGAAGCAAGTCGTCGCCGAACTCGCGTCTGACGGCACGCACCGGTTCGACATCCCAGCCCGGCGCGATTTTCAGTTTCACCCGCGGATATCCCTCGGCCACATAGCCTTCAACTTCGCGGAGCAGGGTGTTCACCGAATCCGAAATGCCCACCGAAACGCCGACGCTGATCTTGTCCCGCGAGCCGCCGAGGTAGCTCTTCATGGACATGCCGTGCGCGCGGAGTTCTGCGTCCAGGATGGCGCTTTCCAAGGCTGCTTTGGCCAACGGATTCCCTGGGATGCGTTTCATGGCAACGTGGGCCCCGGCGGCGGTCACCGGGGCGGCCGCTGCGACCAGTGGAACGAGTACGTCCGTGATGAGGCGGCGCGCCGACTCAAGCCGCTCCGGAAAATAGACCGGGTCCGGATCCGCTGCGCATTCGGCCCACCCCTCTGCGTCGTTCGTAACCCATCTGACGAGAAGCATCTCACGGATTGACTCGCGTCCCCGCGACGTCCTGAACTCCCCGGCAAGCGGCATGCACAACGTGCGCAACTCCACACGAAATGACCTGGTCACAGCGCACGCACCTTGTCCAACACGTAGTGTCCGGAGCTTGAGACCGATACGGGGACCAGCCCGTGGGTCTCGGCCTCACGAAGAACTTCTGCCATGGCGAGGCGCCATTCCATGGCCAGACCACTGTCCTCGACTCGCATCCGCTCTATATCGCGGGGGATCCATACCCGCATGCGGCGCTGAGGGTGGATGCCGTTGCCCTTCGGGCCGCCGTCGGCTCCGGCCCGAAGGGCAACGGCCCCATCATCCGCTGCAGGCGCTGACGGGCCTGCAGATGTGAGGTCCCAGCTGACACAAAGGCGGTCCGGGCGGTCCGTTCGGTTCAAAGCGTCGTGCATCGGCGGGTAGAACTCCGGAATGTAGTCCACTACCTGCGCGCCCAAGCGCACGAGGTTGAAATGCGCGTTGCGCCTGATCAACGGGTCGTAGGTCCACAGCATCCGCCTGGCACCTCGTTCCAGGGCCCACACCCGCTGAGCGTACTTCAGCGCGATGCCCACACCGCGTCCGGCAAATTCCGGGCTGACCCCCGCGATCAGGGAATACATGTTCTCGGATGCCGGTGGACCGGAAATCGCGACGGCAACGCCGACGACGACGTCCCCGCCGGCGATCGCGCCGATGACGCAGGCATCGGCATGGCTCAGGCTTCGGAGAAGATCCGAGGAAAGCGGCGAAGAGTCAATACTCGTGCCCCAAATACGGGCCAGAAGGGTCGCTGCAGCCGCGAATTCTTCATTGGAGGACAATGGACGTAATTCGAGGGCCGCCCGTCTGGCCAGGTCTGTTGCCACGTCACGGGCGGCCGTTATGGGTTCCGAATCAATTCTCATGCCTTACATGGTGGCGGGAGACCGCTGCACTCTATTTGTCGCGGACGACAAAGCTGGGCTGTTTTTTTGATTAACACAACCATGTGGGCATCGTGGCACGCTGCCAAGCTCGATGGACATCAGTTGCTCGCGTGGCCCACGTCACGTAGCACCCCACCAGAAGTGAACAGATCACATCAGCCAAGCGGATTCCTCTGCCCAGGTGGCTCTAACGATCTGTTTCCGAATCGAGCATTGGCTCGATCGATGAAAGGCAAAATACGATGCGATTCACCAATAGGGCGGTAGTGCTCCTGACGGCAAGCCTCACTGTGGCCGCCACCAGCGGCTGCACAACAGCGTCCGTGGGCGACTCCAACGGAACAAGCCCGGCAGCTGGCCCTTCTGTATCCGTCAGTACGTCTGTAGCCGTCAATGAGGAAGCCCGCGCCCTGCTGCCTCAGTCAATTCGGGACAAAGGGACCCTGGTCATCGCGACGGATCCCACGTATCCGCCGTTTGAGTACTTCGATACAGACAACAAGACCGTGATCGGCTGGGACGTCGACACCGGAAACGCCCTGGCCGCCGCACTCGGACTCAAAGCACAGTACGTCCCCGCTACTTTCGAGACGATTCTGCCGGGGTTGACCTCCAAGAAGTACGACGTCGGCATGTCTGCCTTCAACATCACGGACGAGCGCCGGAAAGTGGTCGACTTCGTGGCCTATATCTCCGGAGGTTCAGGCATGGCTGTCGCGCCTGGCAATCCCGCCAAGCTCTCAATGACCGCTTCGGCTCTCTGCGGGAAGAAAGTAGCGGCACAGAAGGGTACTCACGAAGCCCTCGACATCCTGCCGGCCATGTCGAAGGAATGCACCGACAGCGGCGCGTCGCCCATCGACCAAATGGTCTTCCCCGCCCAAACAGATGCCAATCTCGCCCTGCTCTCCGGCCGGGTTGACGGTGTCATGGCAGACAGCATCCCGTTGGCGTACCAGGGAAAACTTGCCGGCAACAAATTCGAACTGGCCGCCGGTAGTGACTACCAGCCAAGACTTTCCGGAATAGCCCTGAACAAAGACTCCGGTCTGCGCTCTGCCATCACCATGGCCATGAAGGCGATCGTTCAGAGCAAGACCTACGCCGAAATCAACGAGCGTTGGGCAATCCCTTCCACCTCCGCCATCTCAGCTGACAGGGTCTCCGGCTAACAGCCGACGGGACAGAGAGGTATTCAAATGAGCACCACAGCAATCCCGGTGGGAACGCCGCTCAGATCTTTCGATGACTACACCACGGTCAAGGCGACATACCTGGGCCGGTGGATTTCAGCGGCCCTGGTCCTGGCGCTGGCAGTTCTGGCGGCGCAGTCCGTAATCACCAATCCCCGCTTCGGCTGGGAAACGGTAGGTAAATACATCCGGGATGCCTCAATCGTGAACGGCATCGCGATCACGCTTATGCTGACGGCAGTCTGCATGGTGATCGGCATAATTCTCGGGGTGGTCCTGGCCGTCATGCGACTCTCCCTCAACCCGGTTGTCCGTGCAGCAGCATCCGCATATGTGAACTTCTTCCGCGGGACACCCGTCCTCGTCCAGCTGCTTTTCTGGTACAACCTCGCAGCTCTCTACCCGGTGATCAGCTTCGGCATTCCTGGCGTGCAGCTTGACGCCAACCAGCTCATCACCCCGATGGTCGCAGCGATACTGGGTCTCGGACTGAACCAGGGCGCCTACATGTCCGAAATTGTGCGCGCCGGAATTCTCTCAGTTGACCACGGCCAGTCTGAGGCTGCCGCTGCGCTTGGAATCAACCGCTTCCGCACGATGCAGCGAATCATCCTGCCGCAGGCCATGAAAGTGATCATCCCCCCGACGGGCAATGAAACCATCGGCATGCTCAAGACCACAGCACTCGTATCGGTAATCTCTGTCCCGGAACTCCTCTACTCCTCCCAGATCATCTACGCCAGGACTTTCGAGACCATACCGCTGCTGATTGTTGCGAGCATCTGGTACATCATCATCACGTCCATCCTGGGCGTCGGCCAGTACCACCTGGAACGCCGCTACGCCAAGGGCGGTCAGCGTAACCTCCCACTCACGCCCTGGCAGAGACTCGTTCTGTTCTTCAATACCCACGACCGGCTGGGCCGGAAAGGCGGAACCCGATGACCTCCACCACGACTGTCCCGACCCGGGCCGGCACAGGAACACGAACAATGATCAAAGCGGACTCCGTCCATAAGAGCTACGGGCCGCTCGAAGTCCTCAAAGGAATCGACCTCGAAATCGCTGCGGGCGAAGTCGTGTGCCTGATCGGTCCTTCGGGATCGGGCAAAAGCACCCTACTGCGCTGCATCAACCACCTTGAGCGTGTCGATGGCGGCCGCATGTGGGTGGACGGCAAAGTCATAGGTTACGAAATCAAAGGAAAGAAACTCCACGAACAAAAAGACAGCGACATCTGCCGCAGTCGCGCAGACATCGGCATGGTGTTCCAGCATTTCAATCTCTTCCCGCACATGACAGTTCTGGAAAACCTCACAGAAGCACCCCGACGGGTTCTGACGCAGAAAAAGGAAGAAGTCACGCCCCGCGCACTGCAACTACTGGAGCGCGTCGGTCTCGCAGACAAAGCCGGCACATATCCCCGCCAACTCTCCGGAGGCCAGCAGCAACGCGTCGCCATCGCAAGAGCCCTTTGCATGGAGCCCAAACTGATGCTCTTCGACGAGCCCACGTCCGCGCTGGACCCTGAACTGGTTGGCGAGGTCCTGAAGGTCATGAAGGACCTCGCCCAGTCCGGAATGACGATGGTCGTCGTCACCCACGAGATGAACTTCGCCCGCGATGTGGCCGACCGTGTCGTGTTTATGGCAGACGGCGCGATCGTGGAACACGGCCCGGCACTGGACGTGATCACGAACCCTCAAAACGAGCGAACCAAGACCTTCCTCAACTCCGTGCTCTAGCCCCGAGCAAGAGCACTGCACCTGAAACCCCTCCGTGGGAGCACCAAAGCAATGCAGTTGAAGCTGAACAGGCCGCGGCGGTGCACCCATGGACGGGCCAGGCTACTTCTACCAGCCCACCGTCCTCGCTGACGTGCCCAACGACGCAGCGATCCTGGGCCAGGAAATCTTCGGCCCCGCCGCACCCGTCACCACATTCACCAAAGAGGAAGACGCCATCCGGCTGGCTAACGCCAGCGAGTACGGTCTCGCCTCCTACCTTTACAGCTGCGACTTCAACCGGCTTCTACGCGTAGCCGAACAAATCGAATTCGGCATGGTCGGCTTCAACGCCGGCGTCATCTCCAATGCGGCAGCACCTTTCGGCGGCGTGAAACAGTCTGGTCTGGGCCGCGAAGGCGGCACCGAAGGCATCGCTGAATACAGCACCACCCAATACATTGGCATCGCCGATCCCTACGGCAGATAGTGGTATGAGGAAACGCACTCACCAGCCCGCTGAACAGAGATTGAGAACAAGCTCGATAGAGCCGTCGAGGCAGCGATCGAGAAAGCCCTCAAGAACCCAGGATGCGGGGTAATCGTCACCCGACAAGACCCACAGACGTTCTCCGTGGAGCTTTCTCACGACGTTCCCCAGGGAACGATCTCGGAATCAGCCCTCTTCTCCGCATAAACTCTGACCCCCGTGACGACCGTCCCCTCCGGGCCCCAAACCACCGGAAGCCATCTCCAGCATCGCGGTTAGTTGCTGGCACCTCGATGTCGAGGTACGGACGGAAGCTGGCTGGTCCATTATCTCTGTCTGAAAACCAACAACGACGGGGCAGCGTTCGAAAAGCCACCAAAATCAACATCCCACGCCAAGGGAGATTTCATGTTCAGCGAGATAAGCACACAGCCAACCCAGGGATGTGACGAGCCCGAACGGAGCGTAATCGAAGAAGCCATGCGAATAATTCGCCAGACCCCCTTAAGGACGAATTGATCGCGCTGCCCTGGATGGGCTTGCAGTACAGAAACGAATCCTAATTGAACTGACCGCTCGCCCCTGCCGCCCGGCGGTTCCACTGAATAAGGCCAAAGCACCGCTGGAGCGCAATCCGTCGAGGAGCCCGGCAATCCTGCGATTGTCCTTCCGGTAATGAAAGCCGTATCGACGCCAGAGCTGGTGATGGTGTTGAAAGAGCGAAGCGCGATCATCGTCGGGGGTCCGCGGATGGCTTGGACGCCCCACCATCTAGGCGGCTCGCTCGGTCCCACCCTCGCAGCCAGCAGAGTCTATGCCTGCCGGTTAAGCCACACCCCAATCTGACGTCAGGGCATCCGACAAGGGAGGATTCGGCTTGGGGGAAGAGCCCGAGGATGGGGAACCCGAAATGGCGGAGCCATCGGAGGAAGATGGCAGTGACCGTGACCGAGGCTGCCGGGGGAGTGGCGGTTGCACATACTGCCCCCACCCGAACCCGTCACCCAGCGGATCCGGCACCCCGCAGCCGGGCACGAGCAGGAGCAGATGACGGTTAGGCCTTTGCCGGGGTCTCGAAAGGGTTCGAAGTTTAGGCTTCGATGATGATGCCACCCGCCGGACCTTGCAATTCCACACCAACCTAGATTTACGTAGGGCGGTAGTGATCTAAATGTGGAAAAGTGTGGGCATGGCTGCACTCATTGAAGAGTATGCGTTGCTGTCGGATCTCCGAACGGGGCCTCTCGTATCCCGTAATGGCAGCGTGGATTGGCTCTGTTTCCCGCGTTTTGACTCGCCCTCGGTGTTTAGTCGGATCTTGGGCACTGATGACCACGGGCACTGGTTGTTGGCTCCCAGCGAACCCGGTGCTGAGGTTGTCGGCCGCGGCTATATCGACTCAACATTCGTGCTTCAGACCACATGGAAGACCAGTGGTGGGAAGGTGCTAGTCACCGACTTCATGCCACTGGGCGGCGAGGGCTCGTCCCTCGTCCGCCGGGTTACCGGGGTGGAAGGCAGCGTGAGAATACATCAAGCGCTTCGGATCCGCCCGGGATATTCAACGGCCCTGCCCTGGGTGAGTCGTGTCCGCGACAGCGGGTCGTCGTCGGCGCCGGTACTTCTGGCCATGGCCGGTCCGGATGCCCTCGCATTGCGGGGACCTCATCTTCCGCAAGCGCATGCGCACGGGCACGAGGGAGAGTTCCCCATTTCACAAGGCGAGCAGGCTGATTTCGAACTCAGGTGGTTCCCCTCGCACCGTCCCTTGCCGCCGGCGGTAGACGTTGACGCCGCTCTTGACGAGGCCACAGATTATTGGGGCCGCTGGGGGAGCCATTGCCGACAGGACGGTGTCTACGCCGGGGTGGTAAAGCGCTCCCTGCTGGTGCTGCGGGCCCTGACGCATTTTGAAACGAGTGGCATCGTCGCAGCACCTACTACCTCCCTGCCAGAGGATTTCGGTGGGCCACGGAACTGGGACTACCGGTACTGCTGGTTGCGGGACGCGGCATTGACGCTGGAATCCATGCTGACCCACGGCTACGAAACCGAGGCCCTGCAGTGGCGCAACTGGCTCCTTCGGGCCCTGGCTGGAGACCCCGAACAGATGCAGATCATGTACGGGGTAGGGGGAGAACGGGAACTCCCTGAACGCGAACTCGACCACCTCCCTGGCTATGAAGATTCCCGACCCGTGCGCATCGGGAACGCGGCAGTGTCGCAGTTCCAAGCGGATGTTGTTGGCGAGGTGATGGTGGCCCTGGAAAGACTGCGCATGGCCGGCGGCAAGGAAGACCACTTCTCCTGGGCCCTTCAGCAGGCACTTTTGGGATTCGTCGAAAAACACTTTAACGACAAGGACTTTGGCCTGTGGGAGATGCGTGGTGAAGCACAATACTTCACCCACTCCCGGGTGATGATGTGGGCCGCGTTCAACAGCGGGATCCGGGCCGTCCAGATCCATGGACTACCGGGGGATGCCAGGAAATGGGAACATCTCCGCGAGCGGCTGCGTGAAGAGATCATGCGGGAGGGATTCGACCGAAGCATCCACTCCTTCACCCAGACCTACGGCGGACGGCAAACAGACGCAGCGCTGCTGGTCATGCCTCAAGTCGGCTTTCTTCCCTACAACGACAAGCACATGCTTGGTACAGTTGCCCGGCTGGAACAGGAACTCCTTACCGACGACGGCCTTCTGCTCCGCTACCGAACAGAGAGCGGCGTTGACGGCCTGGAGCCGGGCGAACATCCTTTCCTCGCTTGCTCATTCTGGCTCGTCGAACAGTACGCACGCACAGATCGACACGTGGCGGCAAAGACCTTGATGGACAAACTCGTAGGGTTCGCCAACGAGCTCGGCCTGCTGAGCGAAGAGTACGCAACCGACGAAGGGCGGATGGCCGGTAACTTCCCCCAGGCGTTCTCACACCTGACCCTGGTCCGGGCAGCCGACGCCATGCATGGGGTTGATCGCCTCTCTCTGGCTGTTGACTCCTTGGAGTTCAGTGGTAGGGCCTCGGAGGGGTTAGGACCAGAGTAAGAACAAACTCCAGTAACGCCACATTAGGTTGTGAATCAGAGACTTTATGCCGGGCTTGATCTAAGCCTTAGCACCTTCTGCATCGGGGGTCTTGGCGGGCAGATAGAAGATGTCGCCGTCGAACATGCATCCCACGCCTCGTGTGGTGAATGCGGCGCTCATTTACCTCTTTTCTGTGTATGCTTCACGGCCAGGCACAAAATGCGGACGGCAAGTTTGCACAACTTAAGGCGCTGTCTGCAGGACGGGGCTGCGGCGTTTAGGGTGCGCGGCCGGCGCTAGGGGCACCGATGAAGAGTCGCCACGGCATGGCGAGGATGTCTATCTGCTTCCCCGAGTATTGTCCGGGCGAGTAGGTGCCTCCCATGAAGCGGCCGGTGTTGGTTGCGATGATCGCATCCTGCTGGTCAATGAGGCACGTATTCGGGGGTAAGGCCCGAAGGTGAGGTTCGAGGTGGCTCTGGATTCCGCGGACGAGTACATCCGCAGCGACGATCCCAACCATTTCCTCCTCCACGAAAACGGCTTTGCTAAAGGTGACGACATTTTCGTTGCTCCCGTTGGCATCCAGGTACGCATGGCTGATATGGACGGCCCTGTCGCCATAGTGCTTAGGGCGCCACGCTACGGTTCCGATGTCATATAAGTCCAAGTCGACCACGAGCCGCTGAAGTGATTGGGGTCCCGTCGGAGCATGGCACCACGCATTGCCCGCATGGCTAAATGCGGTGTCAGACAGGAAGCCAGCTCCGTACAGCAGTGCGGCGTTCCCTTCAAGAATCCGCCGCGATACGTCGTAGATAGCGTCCAGGTCAGAGGTGCCAGCCTGACGCTTAGAGCCGAGTTGGACGTGTACTGCGTCTTCAATCGACCGGATCGAGGAGGAGGCCGTATCGGCCAGCAGCTTAGCGAAGGATTCGATCAACGCGACTTCGCGTTCTTCATTAGCGGGGTCAGGAAAAGATTCTTTCCGTGATGCATCCGCGCTCATGCGTAGGTCGAGTACCCGGTTCATGTCCGCACGGACATGATCTTCGGCCCGGGCCCGGGCCCGTGCTTTGTCACGGGACCGGATGGCCTCGACGATAGCGGCATGTTCTGATGCCGCGTTCGCGTATCCGGCAGGGGCTGCGCAGATCAGTGGCCCCATCTCGGCCTGCATCGCCATTTCCTCGCGCGTGAGCCGCAGGGAGCCTGAACTTGCGGCAAGCTCGATGTGGAACATGCTGTCGTCGCGGATCGCCTGCGCAGCATCCTGAGCCGACTCGATCTTCACCGCCATCGATGCCAGGCGCCCATGGGAAAGCCGCCCGCTTCGGTCCGCTGCGGCAGCGGCTGCCGATCCCGCCAGGAAGGCCCAGTAGTCGCGGATGTCTCGCAGGTCATCGAGGGAGTAGGTTATGAGAGATTCACGCTCGGCCTTGATGATGTCGTCGGTGCTGGCTTTAACGAAGCTTCCGCCGCCCTTGCCGCGCCGCGTCTCGAGCAAGCCGCGTCCGCGCAGTTCGGCCAACGCCGAGCGAAGGGTCAGGGTGGAGACGCCCATCTTGGCTGCAAGCTCGTTTTCGCTGGGCAGCTGGGTCCCGTCTTCAAGCACGCCGAGTTCAATGGCGTACCTGAGCCGCCTTCCCACCTCTTCCCCCCGATCAGAGGTGGCCAAGGGGGCGAACGCGAGCTGCTCTCTCCACGTGTTCATCGACGTGTCGCTCCTTCTCAGGGTTCCCCGGGTGTCCTATCTTCATTGTCTAACCTTTAATGTCAAATGTCTATTGACATGTAATGTTAAAGGTCTAAGCTTATAAGCAAGCGAGATGTACTTATCTGCATAAATCGGTTTTGAAAGGAATGATCGGCATGACACGTGAAGAAGCCTATGCAGTTTGCCCTTCAGACTCGTACGTGGAGTTCTACGTAGGCCAGTGGCTTATCGTCCCGCTCGCGCCAGTTGAGCAGCCCTCCTTCTTCACCTGTCTGCCCCGCAGCAGGCGGGGCGCCAACCGCCAGGTTGAACGTCTGAGCTGAGCGAACCGGCGCGGCCAGCAGGAGGAAACACTGAGGCGGTAATAACCAAGCGGTACGGCCCGGGTCTCGACAATTACGGGACGAGGCCTGCGTAGGTTGAACTTCTCAGCCTTGAATCCCGTAAGCTTTGGCCCGATCTAGACTGGCGGCATCGACTCCGGCCTGCTCGCCTGCGGCCCGAACGTCATCGTCCTCGCCCTCGCCAAGCCCCTACGGCCTGACGCCCTTCCGCTGTTGTTTCGCGGATGAGTGAGCGTTCAAATTTCACGAAGAGGCCCATAAAGGAGGAGCGGCGTGAGGTTGGGCGTGGGGGTCTTCGCGGTGAAGACGATGGCCTTCTTTGACCGACTACACTTCATCTCCGGCTCACACCAGCTCAGCGGCGGCCGCCTGATGTGGCACCTAAACCAGCTCCCCGCCGAGGGCACCATCGTCACCTACTGCCAGTCAGGGGTCCGGAACTCGGTCGCAGCCAGCGCCCTGCGCCGGGTGCGACTCGTCGAACTCAACGACAGTTACGCCGGCTGGGAGGTATGGCGGAACTCTGTTCCCGCAGCTAACCAGGCATCTCCTGACTCCGCCCGGGTCGTCACTCCTCGGGCTCGGGCAGACCTTGCACCCGCTTTAGTCACTCGACCGAAGCCTTGTCGTGCTTGCGGGCGTAGGCGCGGTTTGCTCTTTGTCTGGCGCCGCATCGTTCGGAGCACCATTGTCTCCTTGAGTGGGTTCGAAGCAGGAATCGGTCACACGGTGTGGATGCGCATTGGGCGAGCCGATGCGCATCCGGGCCGGTTAAGAGTGAAGCGGCATCCTCGGTGATCTTCGCCATCGCGTGATCGACGAGCTGGGTCATTGGATGGCTCGGAACCCGGGAGAACCCTTCGGAGGGGTCGTAACGCAGCGGCGCCGCGCTGGGCACCGCGATCAGAGCACGATTTATGCCCTTCAGGGACTTGGCGTCCGGCGCGACGCCCTTGGTGTGCGATTCCAGGACCTCCCGGAGGTGCCCCCTCAGATCCGTTAGTTGTAGCTGGCAATAGGCCAGCAGCCCGGTTCCTTCGGGTGCGAGTTCGTGCGCTACCAGCCAAGCGGTGGCATTTTCCGGGCTGTTTAGTTCATCGACCCGTTGCCCGCCGGGAAGAGTAACGATGCTGTTAGCCAGCGCCAGGCAGGGATGCTCGCTGTTTCCGGGAGCGGGAGGTAGAGGGACCTTCATGCTAATCACGGTATCAGTTGAAATTTGGCGTGAGAATGGCCTAGTGTTAACCTCACGCCAAAAGCAAGGTTTTTCCGTTATAGTGAGGTTTTCCATGAATAGTTCGCGCTCTAGCGGCACCGCCCCGTTTGTTCTGTCGGTGCTCGACAACGCCTTTACCGGTGTCGGCCACTCGGTACAGGAAACCTACGATGAGATCATCAAGCTTGCGCAGCTGGCCGACCGTCGCGGCTTCCAACGGTTCTGGATGTCCGAGCACCATGCAATGCCTGGCGCCTCCATACCTTCCCCGCAGCTGATGGTGGCGCTGCTCACCGGCGAGACCGAGCGCATCAGGCTCGGAGCGGGCGGAATCATGTTGCCGAACCACGTGCCGCTGGTCGTCGCCGAACAAATCGGCATGCTCGACGCGCTGGCCCCTGGACGGATCGATCTCGGGTTGGGACGGGCTCCCGGCACAGACGGAGCAACCGCGTCAGCCCTGCGCCGTCACCACACAGCGAACGACGAATTCCCCGAGCAAATAGCAGAACTGCTCGGCTTTCTGGGCAACGACTTCCCCCAAGATCACCCCTACCGCGACGTGCATGCCGTGCCCGGACCCTGGCAGGCAGAGCAGAACCGCATCCGGCAGCCCGAGACCAGCGCTGATATCTGGATTTTGGGGTCGTCGATCTATTCCGCGCAGATTGCAGCCCGACTCGGTCGACCATATGCTTTCGCCCTTCAGTTCGGCAGCGCCGACGTTCTCAACGCCATGCGGATCTACCGCCAAAGATTCCGCCCATCGCCCTTCCTTCAGGAACCGTACAGCCTGGTCAGCATTGGGGCGATCGCAGACGAAGATCCCGCTGAGGCACGGCGTCAATCAACGTCCACCGCGATGGCAATGTTAAGGATGTTCCAACGCAAGTCCTTCTCACTGCTTCCGCCCGAGGAAGTAGAGGCCTATCAAGCCAACAGTCAGGAGCGACAGGTCATTGAGGACTACACCAATCAGGCTCTTCATGGAACCGCTGCCGACGTGGCGGCTGGCTTGGAGGAACTTCACGACCAGACAGGTGCCGACGAGGTGATGCTGGTTGCCCAGGGATACTCGCGCAGCGCTCAAGCACAGACCTTGGAACTGATTGCAGATCACTACGGCATGCCCACTGGCTAACGGCAACATCCCAACAATCTTTTGGGGAAAGAGCGTCGCCCAGCATGACACGTGAAAAAGCCTAGGCAGTTAACCCTTCAGACTCGTACGTGGAGTTCTACGGAGGCCAGTGGCTTGTCATCCCACTCGCGCGGGTTGAGGGGCCCTCCTTCTTCACCTGCCTGCCCCGGAGCGAGCGGACATCAACCGCCAAATTGGACGGACGACATGAGCGAACCGGCGCGGCCCGTCAGCAGGAAACATAAGGCCAGCCACTACACTAAACGGCCTGGCTACCCACTTGCCATCCCCTGACGGTTTCGACACCTCTGAGCAAGGCTTGGGTTCCCCTGCCCGTTCCTGCGGCATCACTCCTTTGGCGCCTTACCCATTCGCACGGTGTTTCACGCGTTCCGCAGCGGGGCTGCCACAGGTCGCCGGTCGATCAGAATAATTCCTGGATCCTGTCGTTCGGGCAACTGATGGCGGCTGAGCGTCGCAAACGAGCTGTACGTGCTCGAAAATCTGCAGCCTGCCACCGTGGCCCCCGCGCCGCTATTTAACAAGGGCTGGTAAATTGCAGTTGTGTCCATTACAACTGACGGCCCCCTGACCCTGCGTGAGCGGAAGAAGCGCCAGACCATGGAAAGCGTCTTGGCGGTCGCGCGCGAAATGCTCTCCGAAAAGGAGTACGACAGCATTACGACCAAGGAACTGGCCGCCAGGGCCGGTATCGGCGAGGCAACGCTTTTCCGCTATGTGCTCAACAAGAAGAACCTCTTCCTCCTCATCTACGAAGAGTTCTTCAACGACGTGCTGCAAGCTTGCCTGGACGAGGACGCCAAAGACACCACCGAACACGGCACGGCCGAATACTACATCGGCCGGATCACAACGATGTACACATCCCTCGCCGGACTCTACAAGCGTGACCCCGACAGCGGGTATGTATACGTGCGTGACTCCTTCAGCCCCGAAGACTTCGGCCAACGCGGCTTGGAACAGGGCGACCGCTGGCACGACCTGGTCGAAAATGTCATCCGCAGAGGCCAGGACGCCGGCGTACTCCGACCATCGCCGCCACGCCTCATCGCCCAAAACGTCCATGCCATCTACGTTCACGAAGTGCTTGCCACACACGCCCGCCGCCACGACCCCAAAACAATAGACGCCAGGCTCGCCCGCCGCTTAACAGCCCTGCTTGAACCCCTGAACCTAACTGCAGCGTAGTAGGAAACCTCCTTACTGACATGTCAGGGGGGCGTAAACACTGCTTGGTTGGGCTTCGGCCCGGTGTCGGTCCTGGACGGCTAATGTCACTTGCCGCGGAACCTGGCGCAGCCCGCTGCTACGCCTGAAATTTTGCCGTCGCCAAACGCATGGGTCCCCCTTCGCGCGCCCAGGATAGCTCATGATCTCAGTTCCAGCGGCTTCGAAGAAATAATGGTCGTCGTATGGTCGCAGTTGAAGTGGATTGGTTGGTCATTCCTTGTCCGTCATGAGGTGCGTTCCCAGACGTCACAAGCCCTCACTTCGTGCACTGTCATCGCCCTCCCCGCGCCAGATTCTTACCAGGCACCCTTGTGTCCCCTCGCGTAAAGTGCTCTAATGAAAGTGCACTCCGAACGAAGTTCACTTTCATTATCTCAAGGGACCAAAGGAACGCCATGACTACACTCGCCGTCACTGAATCATTGGACCTCAAAGAGGTCTTCTCAAAGTTTCCAACTGGGGTTGCTGCAATCAGCGCGATGGTACGAGGAGTTCCAAAGGGCCTTGTTGCCTCCTCGTTTACGGTAGGAGTCTCCATGGACCCACCCCTCGTTTCCTTTTCGGCTCAACACACGTCCACTACGTGGCCTGTTCTCCGTAATGCCGAAAGGATCGGTGTCTCCATCTTGGGATCGCAGCAGCAGCAGACATGCCTCAGAATGGCATCGCGCAGGCCCGACAAGTTCGACGACATCCTTCACAACGTCAACGATCAGGGAGCCATTATTATCCCGGGCTGTTCGCTATGGCTGGAATGCTCCGTCTTTGCCGAACTTCCCGCCGGAGATCATTCGGTGATACTCCTCAAAGTGGAATCTGCCCACGCCTATTCTGACAACAGCCCCATCATTCTCCACGACTCCCTGTTCAAGTTCTTGGAAGCCCCGATCGCAGTTTAAGCCCTGGCTCTTCGAAAATGCTGGCGTCGAACGGTCATGCCACATCGCGGCGCCCGCGAATGTCACATTACTGCGACGCTTGCGAGGCATCCGGTCCGGGTGAGTTTCGCCGAAAGGGGCGGGAAGCCCTTCGCCTCATTCCGTTGTGAAGGACATCGTGGCGTGTACCAACAGCGCAGGGGGACCGCCTGTGGAAATGTCCGCGCCCGAACAATCCCCTTACTGTCTGCCGACGTATCCTCGGCGTGTAACTGTTTTCCTTCATCTGGTGGCAACTTCGGCCACCTGGCACCTGCAGCGCCGGCGCCGGTCCACAAGCAGGATGCCCGGCCACAGTTATATAGTTGGGGGCTCTTTCATGGTTCATGGGGAAGGGATCCCAGAGATGAACCTCAAGCCGCGCCGTCCGGGCGGGACGTCGTGAGAGATGGTTTTGTAATTGCCTGTGTAGTGGTGCCCGCGCGCAGTGAGTTTGATGTCCTTGATGGCGCTGCGTTGACCTCGACCTTGCCCATCGTAGCGCCGGTAATGATGAGCACCCCGGTCTCCTTCCACCCCGGCAGATGGTGCGGTAGAGCCTGTTTGTTTCCGGCCGTGCTGCTTTCTTCACGAGTTTCTCGATTTCTTTTTCGCAGCCGCAGCGCCTTCCAAAGAGCCGGTGGCAGCAGGTCCCTGAGATGTTCCGTGATCTGCCAGACGGCCCGGAGGATGCCCTTCGGATCGTCAAGCGTGAGTACATCGTCCAGGCGGAGGGCAGCCCCACAAGCTGAAGTTGTCACCGCCGCTCAGCAGGAGCGTGAGGCGGGCTATGCCCTTCTCGATGGCTGGCCGTGGAGGAACCGATAGCGATGACCTCCACGCCAGTCGCCGTGCCAGCGGGCGAGCGAAGATCCATTGTCAGGTGCCTAGTGATCCCGACCGTTGACCACGCCAAGGACCTGCCTGGCGTCCAGAAGGCACGATGGTTGTCATCCATGGTCCGAACCGGGTCCACCCCTACATTCACGGGTCTTGGAAGTAGGGCATCGACCGGTCCGTTGGCGGAGTGACTGCCAGCTGGACACCGGCACATCCTGAATCACCTGAAGCAACACCAGGTTCTCCATAATCGGCAAAGGATTTCACTACCGAGTGAGGCCAGGTTGCCATGTGCAACCCCGGCACTCACTCCTCAGGACAGCACTGATGGTTGGTTCCGATCTAGGCCTGGACCCACAGTTCCATGCCGTTGTCCTTATGGAAAAAGGATCTCGTGGTCACGCCGTTAGCGGCTATCCATATCCCAGACCCGTCCGGCATTTCAGACTCGAGAACCCCTCGTCGAACCAAAGTCTCACCACTACGGATTTCAACGACGTCGCCTATGCGGCAGGCCCGCCATTCATCTGCAAGCCGGAGGGGATCGGCAATAGGTTGCGGTGAATGAACTGATGCGGGGTCGTCCATGCTGGAACGACCAAGGGAATGGCTCATGGTGCAGTCCTAGGTAGGGGAAAAACTGAATGGACGGTGAAAGCGTCGGCAGTACTTGTGGCCGATGGTGCACCGGTGTCCGGGCAAGTAGTGGGGATTCGTACTCTTGAATTTTCTGGTATCTGCGCTGCTGGTCGTATCTACCAGCCGCGCTCGGCGAGGCGGTGCGGCTGTGGGATTTCGTCGACGTTGATGCCCACCATGGCTTCGCCCAGGCCGCGGGAGACCTTGGCGATGACGTCGGGGTCGTCGTAGAAGGTGGTGGCGTTGACGACGGCGGCGGCGCGCTGGGCGGGGTTGCCGGACTTGAAGATACCGGAGCCGACGAACACACCATCGGCGCCGAGCTGCATCATCATCGCCGCATCAGCCGGGGTCGCGATCCCACCGGCGGTGAACAAAACCACCGGGAGCTTGCCCGTGGCCGCGATTTCCTTCACGAGCTCGTACGGGGCCTGGAGTTCCTTGGCCGCAACGTACAGCTCGTCCTCGGGCAGGGCGGCGAGCTTGGCGATCTCCGCACGGATCTTCCGCATGTGCCCGGTGGCGTTGGAAACATCCCCGGTACCGGCCTCGCCCTTGGAGCGGATCATCGCCGCACCCTCGTTGATGCGGCGCAGCGCCTCACCGAGGTTGGTGGCACCACAGACGAAAGGAACGGTGAAGTTCCACTTGTCGATGTGGTTCACGTAGTCAGCCGGGGTCAGGACCTCGGACTCGTCAATGTAGTCCACGCCCAGGGACTGCAGGACCTGGGCCTCGACGAAGTGGCCGATGCGGGCCTTGGCCATGACCGGGATCGACACGGCGTCGATGATCGCCTCGATCATGTCCGGATCGGACATCCGGGACACGCCGCCCTGGGCGCGGATGTCGGCAGGGACACGCTCAAGCGCCATGACCGCCACAGCACCGGCGTCCTCAGCGATGCGGGCCTGCTCGACGTTGACGACGTCCATGATGACGCCGCCCTTGAGCATCTCGGCCATACCGCGCTTCACACGGCTGCTGCCCGTGACGGATGTAAGGCCAGTATCTTCGCTGCTGTACACCGATAATTCCTCATGTTCTAGAGACCGAATGCCTGACTAGACATGTCCGATCGTTTGCTGGATGAAATGGACCTGCAACAGAAGGCCTGCGCCGGGAAGTGGAACCTGCCTGGTGCCCTGTCCTTTACTGCTGGAAGCGATTCGCGCTCAGCCGTTCCCAGAGAGGCAAACCCCACTAACTTTGTCACCCTTGGCGGGCTCGGGCGCAGCCGGCATTGCGCGCGAGCCTGCTTCGGATTTACGCACAAGCCTGTGTTGCGAGCGGAGTTATTCTAGGTTTACCTGCCGAACTGCCGTGTACCCGGAAGGGGTGAGCCCGCGGCGGCCTTCAGGCCTGGAGGGCGGCCAGAGGGGATTCGGCTTCTTCGAGCACTCCGTTTACCCTGTCTGCCTGCCCGTCGATTTCGTCGCGTACTCAGCAGGGCAGTGGTAGATCAGCGGGCCGCCTCCTTGCTGATCTACCACTGCCCTGCTGAGTACGCCTGCGGACAGCACCGCCGGGGCCAGGTGATTTGCCACAAAAGCGGCAGCATCGATAGGGCCGTCCCAAGAGCGCTTTTCCTTGTCCGTGGGTAGCTCGAGGGTTCAGTGATAGCCAGCACCCCGAACGTCTCCGACGAGGCCAAGCGAGCCCAGCTCCTCCATTCGGGCTTGGAATTACTCTTCGTGCCAACTCCCCGCAGTTGGCCTTCAGAAATGTCCCGGTGCACGGCCTCCCTCCCGGAAAAGGAAACCATCCCTAGACATCACGAGGCAGGCTGCGGCCACGACGAACTGCTACCGACCCGCGCTGCTAGTGGACTGGAGTGACCAAGCCTTCAGATTCCGTTTCAACGATACGCCTTTCGGCTTCCAGGTCCAGGTTCCGGCAGAAGGCCAGATATAGCAGGCCAGCGACTGGAAGGCCGATAAATATCGAGTAATCGACTCCTTCGAGGGCAGCGGCAATGAATCCGGTGAACGGTAAGGTGACCATGAAGGGCACCATGACGGCGAGGGTGATTCCGTACGCGAGCTGGCCTCGCCAGCCCCAGCGACCGTAGATGCCGTCGGGTCGGAAGATCTCCCTGATGGAGTACACGCCGCGTCGGACAAAGAAGTAGTCGACGAGGTTGATCGCGGTCCAGGGTGTGAACAGGTAGGCCAGGAAGATCAGGACGTTGCCATAGAAGGCGTTGAAACGGTCGATGCCGACGAACTGGGCGATTGCCCAAACCGCCACGAACATGATCCCGATGCCGATTGCGCGGATCCGTCGGGTTGGCCTCACTGGTTTGAAAGAGTCACGGATGGAGATCATCGACATCATGCCGCCGTACTGGTTGATCGCCATGACTGACAGCAGCCCGAAGAGCAGGCCGAGGACTACGATCCCGCCGAGCCCACCGAAAAGGCTGTCGGCGGCTTCCTTGAAGGCGAGAACGGGGGTGGCGTCCGGGCCCGCAGCGGCGTAGGTAACCGCGCCGACAACGAAGACCCAGATCGCAGACAGGCCGCTGGGCAGGTAGGTCCACCAGAACGTTGCGCGAACGCCGACCCGCGCCGGCAGGTAGCGGGAGTAGTCCGAAACATAGGGCGCCCACCCGAGTTGGAAACCAGCCACGATGACGAACACGGTCATAAACGGGGCCATCTTGAACTCACCAAGTGCTAAGGCCCCGGACGGCAAGGCGGAATTGTGCAGTGCGGCAACCGTCAGCAGCACCATGATGACGATGAGGGGCCAGGTGAGCCAGCGGTTTATCCGATGAATCCACTGGTAACCGTACAGCGCGATCACAGCGGCGACGCTGGCGGCCAAGAAGTAGCCCACACTGGCGTCGACGTTAAACAGGGTGTGCATCGCGTCTCCGGCGAGGAGCGCGTCCGAAGTGTTGTAGGCGACGTAATTGACGAGAGCGAAGATACACACGGTGATCGCCGCTCCGAAGTAACCGAACTGAGGCCGCGACTGAACCAGCTGGGGCAGCCCCAGCTGGGGCCCCTGAGCGGAGTGGAACGCCATGAAGAACGTCCCGAACAGCGACCCCAACACAGTCGCGATCACCGTCCATATAAGGCCCGCGCCGATGCTTAGCGCCGCAATCCCAGTGGCCATCGAGGTCAAATTGATGTTTGCGACGAACCAAATCGCGCCCAGGTGCAAAACCTTCCCCCGTCGCTCGGATTCGGGTACCCAGTCGATGGAGTGCACTTCGATCCCGGAGGGTTTAGCCCGTCCGTCAAATTGGTCCTCTGGCTGAATCATGGGTTCTCCTTCGAATTCAGGGGGTCGCCCGGCTGCGATCCTCTGTGGTAGCGCGGCTCAATGGTGCCACGTTCGGTTGGCCGGCGAACCAAGTCCTGCGGATTTCGATCTCCGTGATTTGGTACCGGCAGTGTCCTCGGATGCGACATAGCCACACGAGGTCATACTCTTGCCGGGCTGATCAAGCCCCAGCGGTTTTCGGATAATGTCCGATAGGCGACGCCGTCCGTGTAGGCAGCGACGGAAGACTCTCGTCCACCCGCTGGAAATCCCTCTCTCGGTGGGGACCCCGGCGCGTCGCTGCCGAAAGATCCATGGACATCGACCCGCAGGAGGGAAGGACGCTGTCGCCCTGTGCGGCTGGCCCCTCAGGCGATGGTCAGCGGGTTCATGGCGTCGAGGGCATAGACCCCCAACGGTTCAAATTTGGTTACGACGGAGGGGCGCCGAGACGTTCGGTGTCTTTACCCCGGCACGAGTAACACCCAAGATCAGGAGTCATTACTTCCAAGGACGGCGCAGGCTTCCTCAAGCACACCCGTGACCCTGGACACCAGCCAGTCGATTTCGTCGCGGCTGATGATAAGGGGCGGGGAGAACTGGATCAGCGGGCCACCTCCCTGCTGATCTACCGCTGCCCTGCAGAGTACGCCTGCGGACAGCAGCGCCGGGGCCAGGTGATTTGCCACAAAAGCGGCAGCATCGATAGGGCCGTCCCAGGAGCGCTTTTCCTTGTCCGTGGCCAGTTCGAGTGTCCAGTGATAACCAGCACCCCGAACGTCTCCGACGAGGCCAAGCGAGCCCAGCTCCTCCATCCGGGCTCGGAAGTAGTCTTCGTTGTGTCGGACACTACCCAGAACATCTTCGCGTTCCATGATGGCCAAGTTGGCCAAGCCGGCGGCGCAGGCTGTTGGGTTTCCCCCGTATGTGAGGCCATGCATGTAGATTCCTGCAGGACCATTCAGCACTGTGTCGACAACATCGCTGCTGGCGATCATTGCACCGAGGGGGACGTAAGCAGAAGATATTCCCTTGGCGCAGGTGATGATGTCTGGCTTGATGCCAAAACGCGTAGAGCCGAACCATTCCCCGAGTCGTCCAAACCCTGTAATCACTTCGTCCGCAACCAAGAGAATGCCGTATTTATCGCAGATAGCACGTACACCTTCGCCGTATCCGCGCGGAGGTGTTACCGAACCGGCCGCGTTTTGCAGCGGTTCGATGAAGATACCAGCAACGGTGTCGGGTCCTTCGTGGTGGATCAATTCCTCAAGCTCATGGAGCAGGAAGCTCGTGAACTGCTCTTCGGTTTCGTTAATGGGGCGCCGGTATCGGTTCGTATTTGAGAAATGGCGAGCCCCGTACATGAGCGGTTCGAACGGCTTCCTGAAGTTTGTCAGGCCGTTGATGGACAAAGCCGCAAAGGATGTGCCGTGGTATGCATTCCTCCTGGCCAGGAATTTTATCCGGGAACCTTCGCCCTTGGCCTGATGGTACTGGCGAATCAGTTTGATGGCAGCTTCGTTGCTTTCGGCCCCGCCGGATGTCAGAAAAACCCGGTCCAAGCCGTCGGGTGCGAGCTCTGCGACCTTTGCGGCAAGCCGGACTGCTGGGGGATGGGCGTAGCCCCAGTTGGAGTAGTACGGCAGGTCCGACATCTGTGCTTTGACGGCGTCCCCGATCTCCTCACCGTGGCTGTAGCCAATCTGGACACAGTACAAGCCGGCGAGTGCGTCGAGGTATCGGGTGCCCTTTTCGTCCTCCAGCCAGCATCCCTCACCTTTGACCATAATGGTAGGAGGGGCCTCCGTGTAGGTGCGGGCACCGGTGAAATGCATCAGGAGGTGCTTTTGGGCAAGATCCTGTAGTTCCGAGGACTCCCGAGCCGCTGCTGACGTCTCAGGTGCAATCGTTTCGGTTGGCATTGACATAATAGTTCTCTCTTTCTGAGAGACACCGGCCTGCCCGTACAAAAGTAGCAAGCAGGCGCGTGTCCCATAGGATAAAGGTCCAAGGAAGAGCCTTGGGCTAGAAAGCTTTGGGGTCCAAGGAAGGTCCAAGGAAGAGCCGTAGGCTAGAAAACTTTCGGGTCCAAGGAAGAGCCGTAGGCTGGAAAACTTACTTTGAGCGTACACTCCGATCGAAGCGTGCAATCAGTAAAGCATGGCAACCCTGCCTGTGTGAAGTGGAACACGAAAATTTCCTTGTTGTGTCACAGGTCGCACGACTGGCACCCTCTTCCCCGCGCTCTGAACCTTCCTTTCGCTGGGCATGCAATGGGTAGTTCCGCTGCAAGACGAGTAAGGGGACCGGCTCCTTGCAAGGGGATCGATCGGGGGCCGACCGGGGTTTCCTCTTTGCGGGCTGCCGGCTTGCCTTTCCCCGCGCCCCGGATATTCTGCCGGCCAGGCGGATAGCCGCAATGCCGACACGCCTATACGTATTGCCTGAGCAGCAACCCAACGACCCTCTTCCTGGGGGCGGATTCGGGATTCATGCTTCAAGTCCGCATGCCGGCCCCGAGGAACTCCCGATGTCATCCTTCGGCTAGCAGTTGGTCCCGCCCTGCACCAGCAAAAGCGACGCCACCAGCTCCAGGAACAATGCATACAGACGTCCCCGCGACAAAGCCGAAGCTAGGGTTTCATGCCATTTCAAGCAAGACTTAACCGAGACGGCTGCCAGCGGGTGTCCGGGTTGCGACATGCATACATGTCCGCTTGGCGATGGGGAATAAAACGCTCCGCGGCGGCAAACGGCGCCTACTGTCACTCCCGCGTGGCAGCCGGGTAGCACCCCGGGTCGCAGCAGGACGCCATGAATGGCCCTGTCTTCTACCTGCCGCCATAGCCGAGAAGTGTCACATGGGAACCAGCTGCTTCCCTGACGCAGGAGGCTTCGCTTGGAACTCTTCTTCATGGGCGAAGGGAGAGTTCGAGCCAGCTGCGCAATGCCGTCAGTTAAAGTAGGGGAGCGATGTCACCGTTTTTAAGATCGGAAAACCGCCGCTTGTGCCGCGCGTCACCAACGTGCTCTACTAAGGAGTGAGCTCCTAACGGAGTACACTTTCATTTGGCAGGCTGGTGAGTTATCTTTACTGGCACTGCCTAGGTAACGTCTAGCGTCCCTTCATGGGGCGCTCAGGATGGAGTCGGAGATGTACCAGATCGTTAATCCTGCAACGGGTTTGCTAGTAGAAGAGTTTCCAGCTGCAACTGACGAGCAGGTGGGCGAAGCGATTACCCGCTCACATGAGGCATACCGGTTGTGGCGGGGTCGCCCGGTCGAAGAACGGGTCTTGGCTGTAAAGCGTGCCGGCGAGCTTTTCCGCGAGCGGAGTGAGGAACTTGCCGTCATCATTGCTCAAGAGATGGGCAAAAGGATTGATGAGGGCAGGGGCGAAGTCCAGCTATCTGCTGACATCTTCGCCTACTACGCCGAGAGTGGGCCAGCGCTGATCGCGGACGAACCGCTGGACATCCGGGGCGGCAAAGCGCTGATACAAAAGCGGCCCGTTGGTTCTGTGATCGGTGTTATGCCGTGGAACTATCCGTACTATCAAGTCGCCCGATTTGCTGCGCCAAATTTGGTTTTAGGCAACACCATCCTGCTCAAGCATGCGCCCAACTGCCCCCGCTCAGCTGCAGCAATCGAGCAGCTCCTCCACGATGCCGGCGTTCCTGAAGATGCCTACATCAACCTCTACGCGACGAACGAACAAATTGCCTGGATGCTCGCCGATGAGCGCATCCAGGGCATCTCTCTCACGGGAAGTGAACGGGCTGGCTCGGCAGTGGCTGCCACAGCGGGACGCCATCTGAAAAAGTGCGTTCTGGAACTGGGCGGATCAGACCCATTGATCGTGCTCGATTCTGCCGACTTGGACAAGACTGTTGAAACAGTTGTTAACGCGCGGATGTATAACAACGGGCAAGCCTGCAACTCTCCCAAGCGAATCATTGTCTTGGACGACCTGTATGAAAAGTTCATCGACAAAGTCGCCGCGCGCATGTCCCAGTTCAAGCCAGGTGATCCTCGCGATCCGCAGACAACGCTCGCCCCGCTCTCGTCTCAGCGAGCCGCCGACGAGCTGATCGAGCAAATCCAGGACGCGGTCGAAAAAGGAGCTTCTCTGCTCAGCGGCGGGAAGCATATTGACCTCCCCGGCGCTTTTGTCGAGCCGGCGGTCCTGACCGGAGTGACACAGGAGATGCGCGCGTACTCTGAGGAGCTCTTCGGCCCGGCCATTGTGATCTACCGGGCCGCTACCGAGGAGGAAGCTATTGCCTTGGCCAACGACTCAGTTTATGGCCTCGGCGCTAGCGTTTTCAGTGCAGATCCTGCGCGGGCCCAGCGGGTGGGTGACCAGCTTGAGTCAGGAATGGTCACAATCAACACGCCGCCGGGTTCGCTGCCTGACCTGCCTTTCGGAGGTATTAAGCGCTCAGGTATTGGCCGCGAACTCGGCGCCCTTGGTATTGAAGAGTTCATGAACAAGAGAGCCGTCCAGTTGGCTTAAGGTGCTCATTGTCAGGAGCCGACGAAAGAGTCCACGAGGCCGCGGAGGGCCAATACGCAGTACCTTGCAGCCCCCTGCTGCTTCTGTCGTCGCACTCTTTTTACATGGCTCGAACGGGTGGAAGCTGTGCATGAGGGGCGCCGTCCGGAAGTGGGTGTGGAATCCTCTGGCTGCGCCCCACAAGCTCGGCGTGCCAGGCAACTAGGCCACGTCGACTAACGCCAATCCGGGGCTCATCCAGCTTCAAGTAAAACGGATCGACTCCCACGATCTAGAAACAACTTGCATTTGGCAGGACACGCAGAGAAGCAATTCTGACCAAAATCTGCCAGCACTTGGTTCGGCATCTCCCTTGGCTGGACTTTGACCGTTCGACTGTTTGACCAACTCAAGTCGAACCTCGATTGATTCGGCGCTGATATCAGAAATTGCGCAGTTGAAGGCGAGGGCCCTACCCCTTGCTACCTCAACCCCTTTGAATCCCCCTTTTATTTAGAAGGTAATTAAAATGATCGTCTCTATTCCTAAAGAAATTAAGAACAACGAGTTTCGCGTAGCAATCACGGCGGCAGGCGTGCACGAATTGAAGGCCAACGGTCATCACATACTCATCGAGTCTGGTGCCGGAGGGGGTTCAGGCATCAGCGATCAGGAGTACATGCTCGCTGGTGCGGAAATCGTTCAGAATGTGGACGAGTTGTGGGCAAGGGCGGATATGGTCTTGAAAGTCAAGGAACCGATTTCCTCTGAATACCGTCACTTCCGTGAGGGGTTAACGCTCTTTACTTACTTGCATCTTGCAGCCGAGCCAGCTCTTACGGAAGCGTTGCTGTCGGCGGGTGTTACGGCCATCGCCTATGAAACAGTTCAAGCAGGGCGTTTCCTGCCGCTTCTGGCTCCAATGAGTGAAGTGGCGGGCCGGCTCGCGGTAACTGTTGGCGCGAACTCCCTGATGGCTCCTGCTGGAGGGAAGGGCGTGCTTCTGGGTGGGGTTCCGGGCGTGCGCGCGGCGAAAGTCACAATCCTGGGCGCCGGTGTTGCCGGGACCAACGCTGCTGCGATGGCAGTCGGTCTCGGTGCAGACGTTTCCATCCTCGACATCAATGTCGCGCGCCTAAGAGAACTCGATGCCCAGTACGCGGGTCGCCTAAAGACCATCGCCTCGAACAGCCTCGAAATCGAACGCTCCGTGACTGAAGCGGACCTTGTGATTGGTTCCGTGCTCATTCCTGGTGCTAAGGCTCCCAAGCTGGTTAGCAATGATTTGGTGTCTCGAATGAAGCCAGGAAGTGTCCTTGTGGACATTGCTGTAGATCAGGGGGGCTGCTTCGAGGATACTCGACCGACTACGCACGAAAACCCAACATTCCGAGTGCACAACACCGTGTTCTATTGCGTTGCCAACATGCCGGGAGCGGTTCCTAGCACCTCCACCTACGCACTAACCAACGTCACCCTGCCTTATGCTCTCGCTTTGGCGAACCTAGGGGTCAAGAAGGCCCTCGAAAAGGACACCGCGCTGGCCGCCGGGCTCAATATCGCTGGAGGCAAGGTCACAAATAAATCAGTCAGTGACGCTCACGGGCTTGAGCTAGCTACCTGGTCGGATCTCGTAAGCGCTTGACTCTCCCCGTGGGGCCGTCATTGGTGACGGCTGTTTTCCCTACTCGCTGTTCTCGGTGATCGCGGACTGGGCCGCCGGGAGGTCCACGATGGCCTTGTTGCCGGCGTAGATCGCGATCAGCGCGGAAACGGCGAGGTTGCTCGCCGACCGCGGGTAGCTCCGTGATGCTTGGTGGATCGCGGCGACGGCGTCGTCGGAGAACAGGGTGTCGGATCTGCCGGCGAATTTGCAGCCACCAGCGCGGCCGCATCGGCGCCGCGTGCAGCCAGCCCGGCTTCGAGCAGCACGTGCGTGGCCGCCAACCGGTGCATCGTCCGCGTCGCGGACGGTGGCGCTTCACGAACCGGTCTGCCCCGGCTCCATGGCGGATCAGTCGCAGCCGCGCCCACCCCCAGGGGGCAGCCTCCCCGTGCACCCCGGACAGGCCAACCGCCAGCCAGATCCGACTCGACAGAAAGAGCCTTAATGACTTACCAGTGAGCATCAGCGCGGCGTTTACGCGTCAGAGCGGGCCGGCGTGGACCTTCGAAACTCCCACGCCGGCCGTTCGCCTTATCCGGACATCGTCAGCCTGACGCCGCCAACGGTACTAAATCAAGACACCACGGGAAAAACCTGCATCGTCACCGGCAAAGACGCTCCCGCCGTCAGACACTGCGAGGCGTAACAGGTGGGCGGCCGACGCCGGTCGGGACTGTCTGAACAACGGTGGTGCGCCACGAGGCGCGCGTGTAATTCGAATGGCGGTGGAAGGCCTCCGTCGGCTGCTAATCGTAGTTGCTGGCTGAAGCTCCGGTGAGCGAGACGAGAAGGTCTACGCGAGGAACCGGTGTTGTTACGCCTCTTGAATTTAGGCCTGCTCAAATCAAGGGAATAGGGGCAGCTGAGGGGTGCGTACCCGCTGGTCAATGCGCCGTCGGGGAACTTTCGGTTCGGTCTCACCTGCTGGGACCGGGAGATCACGGTGAAGGTCTACGGCGTAGCCGTGAGGAGGCCGCAGGGGTAAAGCCGGGTGCCTAACTCGTTGATCGAATGGGACTGCTGCACGGATAGGTGACAGTGGTTAGTCACGCTGCCAGTGTGGCCTGCGTGTTCATGATGGACTCGTATTCGAT
>NZ_JAWRXG010000196.1:0-269 GCF_046535135.1 Arthrobacter sp. SIMBA_036 | reverse complement strand
AATCCTGTTTTGATAACACTTTATTATTATCTATATATAAATCTTCGTAAAGCGTTGCAATATCAGATCGTACATACATATATTTCACATGGATTTTTTGGGAAAAGCATAAATTAGAGATTATAAGTATGCTTGATATTAAAATGTTTTTCATAATCTTGAAAATATAAATGGGAAATTAATTTAATTTCCCATAATAATTATTTAAATTTATAAAGGTGCAAGTACAAATCCTTTTACTTGCAGTCTATGTTTTACTAAACTTTGCC
>NZ_JAWRXG010000195.1:0-269 GCF_046535135.1 Arthrobacter sp. SIMBA_036 | reverse complement strand
AGATGTTGTTCATGACAGTTAGGAAATCAGCTGAAATTTCAATTTAAAACACCCCTGAATCTCTTCAATGGATAGTGTTTCTTCCCGTATTTTTCCTTGTATTTCATGCCTTTGACGTAATCCGTATACGTCTGAATATGCTTTTCAGCCATATACATTCACCGCCGCCCCATTCTGATTCGTGTTTATTTCGAAGAAATTTTCTCCTAATAATTGTTTCCCGCTACATTGTTAATTCTTAGTTCAGGCAACTACTTCTGTATTATTTG
>NZ_JAWRXG010000194.1:0-269 GCF_046535135.1 Arthrobacter sp. SIMBA_036 | reverse complement strand
GAGGCCGGCGGCAGCGCCGGCCTATTCTGCCGCTTCCTGCACCGAGGTCAGCGCCGCAAGCTGCTCCTGGAATTCGCTGTGGCTCGGGCACATCGATAGGAGATTGCGGAAGCGGTCGATCAGCCAGGCCGTGGCCGGGCCCGGGGGATTGGCAATCTTGTGAAGACTGTAGATCGGGTACTCGCCCTGCTCATAGGCTGGAAGATCGAGCTGCACGAGCTTGCCGGAGTTCAGATCATCGCGTGACACCGAAGCCGGCAGACCACCCC
>NZ_JAWRXG010000193.1:0-270 GCF_046535135.1 Arthrobacter sp. SIMBA_036 | reverse complement strand
ATTACGCCCGAACCGGGCTTCCGCCGTCTCAACGACCGTATTCTTCGACGTTGGCAGGCCGGTGTCGATCAGTACCCAGTCATTACCTTTTGAAGGGTCGCCGTAGAAGATCACATTGACGATCGACATCAGGCGATATGCCAGATCAGGTGCGAAGGCCCGTGCTCCGGACGCGCTTTCCGCAGTCGGCGCAATATCGTCGGTCTCAAGTGAAAGCTGAACAACCATCAAATTCTCCCTCATGAGCGCAACGAACTTCGCGATGAGGCC
>NZ_JAWRXG010000192.1:0-270 GCF_046535135.1 Arthrobacter sp. SIMBA_036 | reverse complement strand
GATTTCAATAAGCAAATTTTCGTACTTGTAGGGGTATTGGTCAAATTCTATCATTTTTTATGGTTTTAGCTTTCCACAAATATAACAAAAAGCCCTTTTAAAAAGAAAGCCCCAATAAGGGGCTATTTTTATGCGTTATTAAACCTTAGGTATACTGCATTTATATTTATATGAACATTTTGATATTGTAGGTTCCATATAATTTCTTCACCATTAATTAAAACGATTTTAGTGCGATCATAAAGGCTTGGCGATACTTGGATTATATGA
>NZ_JAWRXG010000191.1:0-270 GCF_046535135.1 Arthrobacter sp. SIMBA_036 | reverse complement strand
AAATTCCTAACTATAGGCTGTCACTTTTCGCGAATAATAACAGCCTCAATAAGCTACGCAGACCTATTTTATTAATATAGTTTGAATATCCATGATTTTCTTGCACCTTACAAGAAGTATAATGAGAAAAACCTTAGCGCCTTTGCGATTTTCCAACAAAGAGTTAAAAGTCAATGCAAAATATACAAGGATGTATACTCAATACTGATGAACTAGGTACAATGATTTTATCTTTGATTATCACAAATGGAGATTAATTTTTGTCCACTA
>NZ_JAWRXG010000190.1:0-270 GCF_046535135.1 Arthrobacter sp. SIMBA_036 | reverse complement strand
ACCGGTAAACTCGGTTGCCCAGGTCCGTGAAGACGAACCGCTCGTCACCACGTGAGACGATCACGCCCGAAGCGAAAAGCCGCTGATTCGCCAAGATTGTCGGCGACGCCTCGATCTTCCATCCCTCGTACTCCGCAAAGCGGTTCACTCGTTTCATAGCAACCTCCGACTGCGGCGTCGCTCCCACTCCCTATCGCCCTCGCAGCGTGTGCAACCCCGCCTTGATGCATCGTCTAAGCAAAGCAAACGGGGCGCTTGCTCCGGGCGGTC
>NZ_JAWRXG010000189.1:0-270 GCF_046535135.1 Arthrobacter sp. SIMBA_036 | reverse complement strand
CTGGATCTCTTTTTTATTAAAGAGGGTACATGAAGAAAGCCTTGAAGCAGTACCATACATACAAGCAAAAGATTGATCAACAAAAAAATCGTTGAGACATAACCTCTATTATGGCTTCACTTCCTGCTTTCTTAGTTTGTGGTATTGATCTTCTTCCCTCTCCTTTCCAGAATAAGGTGTGCAGCATCCAGCATTTTAATCAGATGAATGTACGGAATCACGAGATTCCTTTCCGGTAGGTTGTCATAAGCGCCCAGTGAAAAATGGACC
>NZ_JAWRXG010000188.1:0-270 GCF_046535135.1 Arthrobacter sp. SIMBA_036 | reverse complement strand
CAACCTGCAACAGCTATGGAGCAAGGAAGGCACAAAGCGGCATGTGGCCGGTTTTTTCGACGTTCAGCTCTTCAATCCGGAGTGGGACCGGGAACTCCACGACTGCCCGCCGCGCGATTATTACGCGCACGCAGCCGAACGGCTGGCGTCGCTGGTCGATGATGTCCGAAGGGAGCATCCGGACGATACCGTGACTATCATGTCGCATAGTCAGGGAACCATGATTGCCCTTGCCGCTACTGCGTTGTGCAAGGAGCGTGCACCAGATTC
>NZ_JAWRXG010000187.1:0-270 GCF_046535135.1 Arthrobacter sp. SIMBA_036 | reverse complement strand
CTATGTTGGGGGCGAAAAGAAACATACGCATGCGAGTATCCCCGAGCACCTGTTCAAGCAGTACCTTACGAGGATAATCAGCCGGCGAGCCTCGCGGTGCTCCGAATGTATATCAGAGTCGCCAGACGGCTCCGAGATGTTGCCGCGGTCGGGAAGGTGATTCCTAAGGCCGCACTGCAGGAGCTTACCGCTGCAAGGCCCGAACTGTTAATCGCTCAGATTAAGACTGGGCACTATCTGATTCCCAGTGTGGCGGATGTCAACTTCGCC
>NZ_JAWRXG010000186.1:0-270 GCF_046535135.1 Arthrobacter sp. SIMBA_036 | reverse complement strand
CGAATGTGGTAAAGGATAAAGCAATATTTCAATACCGTTACAAAAACGATCTTATTTCTGAAATTATTAGAATACAGGGATTTGACGATAGAAAAGCAACATATACGGATGTTTTTTCTTATGATAATCAAAACAGGCTTGCCAACATCAAGACTAAAGCCGGAAACAATATTTTTACCAATATTGATATTGTTTACGGCAAGAACACAATCACACTGAATACAGAGAAGTCTCAGTCAGTATATACTTTATATGAATAAAAGACATGGC
>NZ_JAWRXG010000185.1:0-270 GCF_046535135.1 Arthrobacter sp. SIMBA_036 | reverse complement strand
ATATAATCTTGAAGAATATTTTTATTAAATGGAGATCTCCAATAAGTTTGGCTTACAAAATTATTAAGATAAGGCATATCTGTTTCACTAACGCCAAATCTGTTTTCAAAAGTGTTAGAGTTAATGACTTGAAAAATTTTAGCAGTACTGTTGTCAACTTTTTCATAAAATTTTTCCATGAAATCATCTTCACCAAAATCTGTCATAATAGTATTGTCCTTAAGAATATAAAAATGAGAAGAAGGCGAAAAAAGTTTTCCTTTTTGCTTG
>NZ_JAWRXG010000184.1:0-270 GCF_046535135.1 Arthrobacter sp. SIMBA_036 | reverse complement strand
AATTGTATACACACTAGTCTCTGAAAATGAAAATATACCACACATAAGCAAAAAGACAGTATTTTTTTAATAACTATTTGATGGATTCACAATAAAAATATATTTTTGCAGCTAACAGTGTAAAAGTCTTCATTGATGGATATATTGTTTCTACTTAAAAAAACTAAAAACTAAACCAAACTTGAAAACTAATTAAAATCATAAACATGAACAAAACTACACGGGATCTCTGATTCATCAGAACTAATTGTTTCGGCCATTTAAAACAAC
>NZ_JAWRXG010000183.1:0-270 GCF_046535135.1 Arthrobacter sp. SIMBA_036 | reverse complement strand
CTAATTCCAACCTTGGTTGGCTTAATATAAACTTTCAAGGGGATTTTGTTATGAAAACTACCTGTTCTTTAGAAACGCTATATTATCTTACAACTGAACAGAAATCACTTTTTTCGAGATGCTATCCATTGTGGGTGAATTGTCTAATAACAAGCAGGGATTTTGCTAACAAGCTAAAGGTAACAAAAGCTTGTTTTGAAGAAATCATCACGGTTTACGATTCTCTTGTATAGTTTACCAATTCTGATAATCGTAAGATAGGCTAAATTC
>NZ_JAWRXG010000013.1:0-100247 GCF_046535135.1 Arthrobacter sp. SIMBA_036 | reverse complement strand
TGAGACAATAAAAAACGCGGCCTCAGCCACGTAAGAAAATATCAACCCCAGCTGTCAACTAAACCTTCAGCAGTCCCGATCGAATGTGGCATGGTCGGCTACAACATCGGCGTTATCTCCAATGCAGTGGCACCTTTCGGCGGCGTCAAGCAATCCGGCCTCGGCCGCGAAGGCGGCACTGAAGGAATCGCCGAAACACCAGCACGATGTCGGTGAGGAAACTGAAGGCACCCCTACCAGTCCGGCCCTCAGCGATCAATGTCGAGACGCGGTCCAACCACCCGCCGGCGACCGTCAACGGGCCCGGAGGCTCGTACAGGGCAAGACGGCCGAAAGCAGCCGAGTGGGCAGCGCCCAAGGTGAAGGTTGCGCCGATACTATGCGCAAAGACATCGATGACGACACCGTGCTCCTGGCTCAGGGCAGCGGCCACGTTGGCAATGTCCTCGCATTCCTTGGCGCCCAGATACGGTTCGCTGTCCTCGCTGGTCCCCCGCCCGCGGCGGTCCATCGCCGTCACACCAACGCGACGCCAAGGATTCCCACATAGGCACCCACCGCTCAACGCTTCCCATCCCGCCATGAACAAGAAGCAACGGCGGACCCGCGCCACAGGTCAGAAGGCCGATGTCCACACCGTCGGCCCCCCGAACCCAACCCGGTTTGCCTTTCACTCAACTCCCCTTCTGCCCGCCATCACGCCCCAACCCCCGGGCAACCACCTCCAACCAAGGCGCACCGGCTTCCAGCAGCATGGAACCCAATGGTTCCATCATGAGGGTCCATTAACCTCCTGTCAGCAGACCCTCTCCCAGTTGTTCTCCCCGGGGCGCCTACAGGACCGCAGCATCCTCATCATGGCTGTTTTCGCATGCTCCGAACCTCGGCGCCTGGAAAGCGGCGAAACACGATGCCTGGAACAGCGGACGCACCTCTTGTCCGCTCCCTCACTGTCGCGGTCCCTGAACGGCAGCGTCGTTGGTGGTAGGGCACTGCTGATGGGTACGGGCACCCTGGTCTTTCCGGGACAACGGATGGCCCTTTCACGGCGTCCACGAAATATACTCAGTAGACTGATGATTTCGTGAGTGAACGGTTCGCTGTAAGCCCCCTACCCGGTGGAGCTGCACCGGGAACAGTCCGGTTGGAAACGGAGGACGGAATGGAGTCTTTTCCGCTCGTGTTGCTGGTGGTGATCTTCGCCGGGGCCGCGGCGGTGGTCTGGGTCGCCGGGATCCAGCTATCGAAATAAACCGATGTTCTTGATGATCGCCTGCATCTCGGATCCGCCTCGGGCTGATACTGCTGGCCATCGCCACGAATCTGCCTGAAATTGCCATCACCGTCACCGCGGCGGCCGCGTCAGGGAACGTGAACGTGGGCGTAGCGGTCGGGAACATCCTGGGCGGCATCGCCATCCAAACGGTCGTCCTCGTCGTCCTGGACATCTTTGGGACCAAAGGCAAAAAACCGCTCAGCACCAGGCCGGGTCCCTGACCTTGGTCATCGAAGCCATCATGGCCGTAGGTGTCCTCGGGGTAGTGATCGCCGGGAGCCAGATGCCCTCAGGAAGGCCACCGGCACGGGCAGGTCGTGCTGATCTTCCTTGTCGCTGCGGCCGCTACCCTGGGCGCAGGGGTCGTCCTTGAACGCAGCGGCGAAGCCATCGCCGGTCAGATCGGGCTCTCCGGTGTCCTCTTCGGGGCCACGTTCCTTGCGTTGGCGACCTCTTTACCGGAAATTTCCACTGGCCTGACCTCGGTGAAACACGGCGATTCCAAGCTGGCCTTCAGCGACATCTTCGGTGGCAACGCGTTCCTCCCTGTCCTCTTCCTCGCCGCCGTCCTCATCTCCGGCAAACCCGTGCTGCCCCTGGCGCAATCGACCGACATTTACCTCACCGCCCTCGCGATACTGCTAACCCTGATCTACATGCCGGGCCTGATCTTCCGCCCCTCGAACAAAATTCTTGGCATGGGCCTGGACTCACTCATCGTCTTGATCCTGTAGCTAACCGGGGTGGCAGGACTCTTCGCCGTCGCCTCAACGGGCTAGTCGGTGACCAGGGACCGAGCTACGTCAGCCCGAGCGCGGCGCGGACCGACCCCGGTTGTCCCTCCGCGAGGAGCGACGCCGTGGTCACGGCGAGGCAAAAAACCACTACGATCTGGCCTGAACGGAACACTATGGGTACCGCTCAGCCCGGGTGAATTCTAACCCCGTCCTACTGGGACCCGATCAAGTTGACACAATCAACAGCCAGGACCGGGACCGGAACGGCCGGCAGCAGCGGAAACGTTAGGAGCATCGTCCATAGGGTTGAGAATCCGATCTGTGCACCTGCTCGGGAGTACGAGGCGATGCCGGACGGATCATCGTCGGCCGCACCTGTCACCAGACCCGGACCAAGGACCCTTAACAGCCAGCCCAAACGCTGCGCGCTCGGTGCACCAGTGCCGGCACTGATCTCCGGGTCAGGGCTGTAGGCAGCCGGCCGTCACAGATTGCTCAGATCGGCTGCCGGTACCCGAAGAATTCGTGGTCGTTGTTGTAGCCGCCGAGGCCGTCACCGATGTCTGAGAAGTCTTCGACGAACTCGATCCCTTTGATCCATTTCACCATTTTGAAGCCGAGCTCCGTCTCGTTCCGCAGACGCAGGGGTGCCCCATGGCCGAACGACAAGGGTTCATCATTCATGTCGTAAGCGAGCATCGTGAGGCGGTAACTCATTTGCTCGATGGGCTGCGCCTCACAATACACGCCGCCCTCGGGGCCGAAGGCGAAGGAGTAAAAGATCACCCATTTCGCCGCAGGTTTCGGCCTGACAGTGTCGATGATTGTCTGCATGGGCACACCGCCCCATTTCGCGCCTCCGGACCAGCCCTGGATGCAGAAGTGCTGGGTGGTTTGATCATGATGCGCCAGGCCCCTGAGCTGACCAAGGCTGAGCTCCTTACGATTTTTTCGCGAGGTACCACCGGGCGCGAGCGACCAGCTGGGCCGTCAATGGCGAGGCGTCGTTCCGGAGCCAGACCAGTACGGTCGGCATGAGGAGAGACACGCCAACAAACGGGCGCCAGACGACGCCGGGAGGATCACCTGGCACCACCTGATGCGGCGTTTTGAACGACACGCCCAAGCCAGCGGCCACCAGGCTCATGGTGGTGGCTATGCTCGGCGACCAGCGGTGCGGGCCCGGAATCATCCCTTCATCCACCAGCAAACCCAGTACCCGCTCGCGAACGTCAGGGTCGCCGTCGCGCTGTAACCAGATCAACGCCTGCCCATTCAGATCCGTGGGGCTGATTGCTGGCAGCTGTGCCAGGCGGCTGCTGGATGGAAGAGCAACGCCCATCGGCTCCGATTCCAGGGTCAGCACACCGAGCCGTTCGTCGCGTGGGGGCACGGCATGAATGAAAACAGCGTCAAACTCGCCCTCAAGAAGCTTCAGAACCCCCTCCCTCGCGGCGGCAGGTTCCACGTCTACTTCCGGGGCGGCCTCGTCTAAGCCCAGCCCGCTGAGCAGCTCCGCCAGCAACGGGTACGCCACGCCCACGGCCACACCCAGTTTGAGTGTGCCTCGCGGAGGGCTGCGCAGTTCTTCCATGGCTGCCGCTGCGGCGTCGTGGGCCTGAATGACGTGCACAGCTTCCTCCCGGAGCCGGCGGCCCGCGTCAGTAAGTGCAACGTGATTGTGCGTCCGGTCCAGGAGGCGCAGGCCCAAGGCTCTTTCCAATGCTTTGAGCTCCTGGCTCAGTGCAGGCTGGGCGATGCGCAGCCGGGCGGCGGCTTTGCCAAAGTGCAGTTCCTCAGCCAGGACAAGGAATCGCCGGAGTTGGCGGATCTCCATTGGTTCATTATAAGAATTTGTGATCGCCCGAGTCCATACCGGTCTTGGACGGCGGGTCCCGCCCGGGCGTCCAATGAAGGGGAAGGTAAACCGCATTCGGAAAGGTGAAGGCAATGAGCGCAATCGACGGGGCCGCTCTAGTGGCAGCCAACGGCACCACGTTTCACGTTGAAGTGACAGGTCATGGGACGCCGGTGCTTCTGGTCCCCGGCGCCGGAGGCGACGCCCGGCAATACGTTGATCTGGCCCGGCTGTTGACCCAGAACCACACGGTCATCGCCTATGACCGTAGGAACAACGGACGAAGTTCGCAGCAACCGGACTGGGCGGAAACGTCAGTGGACCAGCATGCCAGCGACGTTGTTGCCCTCCTGGAACAGCTCGGGACCGTGCCATGTGTCGTGTTCGGCAACAGCACCGGGGCGTTGATAGCGCTGGCCGCCGTCCTGAAAGCTCCCGAGCGTTTTACCGGAGCCGTGCTGCACGAGCCGGCGCTGCTGGGCGTTCTGTCCAATCCCGACGACGCCATGGCCACCGTGCAGCCGGTGATTGCGGCAGGCGTGGAGGCCGGCGGACTTGCAGGCGGTGCCGAGGCCTTCGTCCAATTCGCGGCAGGAGATGCCGCCGCGTTGTTGCCGCCGGACTTTCTCGACGGACTCCGGACAAACGCCCGGGTCCTACTGGAAGCGGAGTTCGGAGCCTTTGCCTCCTGGCGGCCCAAGCTCGTGGCATTGGCAGGAATGAGCGTGCCGCTGGCCGTACTCAGTGCCGAGCAGACAGCGCCATTCTTCGTGGAGGCGGCCGAGTGGGTAGCTTCCCATGCGGGAGTCAGCCGCCGGACGGTAACGGGCGGCCACATGGGCTTCCTCGACCACGCCAGGGAACTGGCTACGGAAATCGACGCGATGTTGAGGCAGTCCGCAAATGCGGCCGGTTAAAGGGGGCCGGCGTACCGGCCTGAATCGGACTGCCATACTCCACAGAATCAGGATTTGACGTCTATAGGAGCATCGTCTAGACAAACAGGTGATGACGGGCAGGAGCTCTGCGACAGGTCGGCAACACCCAACGCCCGGCCACGGAGCGAAGCGGAGAGGAGCCCCGATAACTGGTTGGAGCGAAGCCGAGGCGAGGTTCCCTGAGAATTGTCAGAATGGGTCGGTAGCGTGCGGATGTCCCGCCTGGTTTCCCCTAATCCCAGGCGGGACACTAGTTTGAGAAGGAGAGGTAGGCAGTGGGATTACGGAACTTCCTGACCAGTCGCCGAACACCAGCTGAAGGTACGAGTCCGTATAAGACGATTTGGCCGCACCCGCCGTGCGTGAACCTCTGACGGCGGATCACACGAACGACCTGGACGCCGCCTGTCAACCGTTTAAGGGCAGGCGCATCGTAGGTATTCTCGGGGTGCTTGCAATCGGGCTATTCGCATACGCATTCATCGGTGTCCTGACTACGCCAAGGTAGTAGCAGCAGCAGCGACCTCAGTAGTGTTCTGCGGGCCTTTCCTCCCTCTAGAGGAATTAGCCCGCGTCCGGCAGCAAGCGCCCCCGGACTCGATCGCATGGTGGCGCGCCCGGCGATTCGTACCCCTTCGGTAGATCGTCGCACTTCCTTGGAACCGGGACACTGTCTCTGCGCCGCGCAGGCGATCTCTTGAACTGGATGCCGGGCCGGCGTCCACACTCCGGGAGGCTGGTCGTAGACTGTCCAGAAGGTGGCAGGGAAAACCATGAGTTCACGCCGTATTCGTCTCGTTATCGAGGATGACCTGGGCATCGGTGGTCTCCTCGAGGCAATCCTCCCCGGCATGGGCTTCCAGGGGGCATGGTGAATAGACCGGAACGGACGGCCTGCTCACCGCCGCTGGCTTGGAGCTGGCCCTGATCACTCCCGACGTGGGACTGCCAGGCAGGAACGGCCTCGAAACCGCGCCCAGACTGCCCGATCTCACGAACGCGCCAATACTGATGATCACCGCGTTCGCTCAACCAAGCGACGAACTGGAGGGCACTGCCGCCGGCGCCAGCGCCTACCAAACCGAACCCTTCAGGCTGGCCCAACTCAGAGCCATAGGGCTTGACCTATGCCCACTGGTCCGAACACCAGCCCTTCGCCTGGGCCCTGCCTGAGGTGATACGCCCGAAGCAGGATTAGGGGTGGGCTGTTCTTCGGTCGCGCAAACGGTCGGCGAGCAGGGCTTCAGCAGCTTCACGGCGCTTGCCCACCATCAGCATCTGCTCCGTGACGGGGTTGGCAACCAGTAGATGACTGGTCAACTCTCAAAAATCAAATTGTAGAAATCCACATTGGGGGAATGCTAACTGACCGGGGGCAGGTGGATGACGTCATGGATGACGGGTCCGTCCTTTGGCTTAAGCAGGAGGGATCAACAGAGCGGCGAATCATCGAAAACCAGCTGGGGACCTGGGTTCGGCTCAGCCTAACGTGACTAGTCGGCATCACAGTGTCGTCGAGACCCTCGATCATTTCTGCGCCGGGAAAGTAATTCCTCGTGACAGAACCTGTAAAGCCTAAACATCTGGACCTAAACTCCTACCAACCTGACGCCTGCGTCCTTGCCTGGTCTTCAGAGCAAAGAGCGGCTCCACGTGGGCTGCAGGCCCCATTGATGTCACCTGGGAGGCCGCTGGTGTGTTCCGGGTCCGACAGTCCCTGTCGACCGAACTACACCCCAACCTGACGTGGGGGCGCCTGACGTGGGAAGACTCGCTCGTCGGTAGAGCTCAAGTCTGGTTCTCAGACACCAGACGAACCGGAGGAGGTGATATCCCCACCCCTTCCCAAAGCGGCGTTCATTAAGACCCCATTCGTCGGAGTATTTTGAAAATTCTCGGGCTACCGCAGCCCGGTTTACTGCCCTCCAACTGTCAGGTTGGATCTTAGAACATCATGAGAGCCACCGTCAGCAATGCCGGACTTCGCGCTTTCTGACGCCAGATCGGCGCGCAAGTTCCCGCGCTCCCCCGCCGCCCTGTCAAGCGCTGCTCTAGGGCGAGGCGACCTCCGAGAAACCTTAAGGGCAAGGCGTGCGGGGAACCCTCACGTGGCTCCTGCTTCCTGGCATGACCCGATAACTACTTGACCGAATCTCCATTATCGGCGCGCCCTACAGGCAGGAGAGAGGCTCGAGAAGGGGCTCGGTCCTTGTATTCCCGCCGGGGCACCCAGGCTTCACGCAGGTGGGGACTTCCCGAAGCGTCACCTTCGGCCCCGGTCATGACTGCATCAGCGGGCTTCAGCTTCAGATCGAGCATCTCGGCCAGGACGTCCAGGGGCTGGGTGATATCGCCCAGCACATGGGCCTCGTCCGCCTCCAAGTCTTCCAGCGCGGTGAACTGGGAGTCCAGCAGTGCGCGCGGCGTGAATTCGTGGGAACGGGCGTCCATCCGTGCGCCGATTGTTGCCGCAGTGCCGGCGAGGTGGACGAAGACAACATCCGGTGCATAGCTGCGAAGGAGGTCCCGGTACCGGCGTTTCAGCGCGGAGCAGGCAACAATCGGCGGGACTCCCGCGCCGCCGTCGTCCTTCCCTGCAAGCAACTGCCCTAGCCGGGCTAGCCACGGCTCCCGGTCCGTGTCCGTCAGCGGATCCCCGGCGGCCATCTTTTGCTTGTTGGCTGCAGGGTGGAAATCATCCCCGTCAAAGAACAGCATGCCCAGCCGCTGCCCCAGGAGGGCGCCGACGGTGGACTTTCCGCAGCCGGACACACCCATCACTACCAAAGGAGGCAGATGCCCGCTCACTGGGCATGCCCCGGTTTGCCGAAGCTGAGGAGGACTTTGCTTGAGGTGGTGGAGTCTTTGGCGGTCTCGAAGGCGTGCAGGGCGTCGGATAGGGGGTACTCGTGGGTGATGACGGGCTCGATGTGCAGGGAGCCGTCTGCGAGGGCGGCGATCACCTGGTCTATTTCGTCGTTGAAGCGGAAGGAGCCTTTGAGGTCCAGTTCGCGGGTGATGGCCAGTGAGATGGGCACCGGCTGCATGCCGGTGGGCAGCAGGCCCACCATCACCACTGTTCCGCCGCGTACCGCGCCGTTGATGGCCGAAGCGAGGCCGTGGTGGTTTCCGGAGGACTCGATCACGACGTCGGCCTCGACGGCGGCGATCGCTGCAGTGTCGGCGGCGTTGATCACCTCATCCGCGCCGACGGCTGTGGCGATCTCCAGCGGCTTCGGGTGCAGGTCGACGGCGGTGATCCGGGCGGCGCCTGCGCGCTTGAGGACGGCGACGGTCAGGGCACCGATGGGTCCGGACCCGATCACCAGCGCAGTCTTCCCGCGGACGTCACCGGCCCGGGACACGGCATGCCAGGCCACGGACGTGGGTTCGATCAGAGCCGCCGTGCGCAGGTCAATGCTGTCGGGAAGGGGCCGCAGCATCCGCGCCGGGAGGGTGACGTACCGGCTGAACGCGCCGTCCGTGTGCGGGTAGCGGGCAGCGCTGCCAAGGTAGGTGCAGCCCGGGGAGAGGTTGGGCCGGTCCGCGGGATACTTGGCCGCGCCTGGGCCGGGTGTGGCGGGGTGGACTGCGATGGCGGTCCCGGCCTGCGGGCCGGTCCCGTCGGCAGCGGCACGCACCACTGTGCCGGAAATTTCGTGGCCCAGCACCAGTGGGGCCTTCAGGATGGACTCCCCGGCAGCACCGTGCAGCCAATAGTGCAGGTCAGAGCCACAGATCCCGCCGTACCGGACCTCCACCACCGCTTCATGGGCTGCCGGTTGGGGCAGCGGGACCTCCTCGATCCGCAGGTCGCCAGCGCCGTGAGCCACCAGCGCCGGGCGGGTGGCGGGCAGTTCTTCCAGCTCTACCGTCAGGTCAGCATTCAGGGCCATCAGACCACCACAGTCATTCCGCCATCGATGAAGATGGTCTGTCCGTTCACGAAGTTGGAGCCATCCGAGGCCAGCCACACCACCGGTCCGGCCAGGTCCTCCACGGTGCCCCAGCGGTGGGCAGGGGTCCTGCCGAGGATCCAGGAATTGAACTCCTCATCATCGACCAGGTTCTGCGTCATTTCGGTGTGGATGTAGCCCGGCGCGATCGCGTTGATCTGCAGCCCGGAGGCCGCCCATTCGGCGGTCATGGCGCGGGTGAGGTTCCGCAGCCCTCCCTTCGCCGCGATGTAGGGGGCGATGGTGGGTCGCGCCAGGTCGGTCTGGACAGAGCAGATGTTAATGATCTTGCCCCGGCCCCGTTCGATCATGTGCCGGGCGGCCTCCCGGCCCACCAGGAAGGCGCTGGTCAGGTCCGTGCTGAGGACGCGCTCCCAGTCAGCCACGTCCAGGTCCAGCATCGGGACGCGGTGCTGGATTCCGGCGTTGTTGACCAGGATCTCCAGCGGGCCGACGTTGTCCTCGATCCACGCGATGCTGCGGGCGGCAGCGCCGTCGTCGGTCACGTCGAAGGCAATGCTGTGGATCCGGCCAGGCGGGAAATCCGCTGCCATGGCAGCGGCTGCGTCCTTGAGACGTTCCTCGTTGATGCCGTTGAGCACTACCGTTGCTCCGGCGTCGGCCAGTGCCTTGGCAAGGGCCGAACCGATGCCCCTGCTCGAACCGGTGACCAGGGCTACGCGCCCCGTGAGATCAAAAAGCCCTGTCATGTCCTGGTTACTTCCTCTTCTTGTCGTTTCGTGTGGCGGCCTCCATCAGGTACCGGCCGCCCTTAGAACGGGCCCTGCTGGACAAGGTTGGCCGGGGTTTGGCTGGTGGCCAGCGCCTCGAGCTGCTGCTTCAGGAGTTTCAGGATCCGGGGCTCAAAGGCCGAGGCGTTGCCACCCACGTGCGGGGTGATGAGGGCGTTCTCCGCGGACCACAGCGGGTGGCCGGCGGGCAGCGGCTCGGGATCGACCACGTCGATGGCGCATTGCAGGCGGCCGGACACCACTTCCCGGGTCAATGCGTCCGTGTCCACCACGGCGCCGCGGCCCACGTTTACCACCAAGGCTCCGTCGGGCAGGGCGGCCAGGACTTCCCGGCCCACCAGGTGGTGGGTGTTGTCGTTCAGGGGCAGGACGGAGACCAGGATGTCGTGGTCCGCGGCCAGGGCTACCAGATCCTCTGGGCCGTGGACCTGTCCGTCCGCGTCCGTGCGGGCCGTGCTTCCCACCCGGGTGATGGTGACTTCGAAGGGTTCCAGCCGCCGGGCGAGTTCCTTGCCGATCCCGCCGATGCCCAGCAGCAGGACCTTGCGATCGGCCAGGGACTGGCGGCGCTGCGGCTTCCAGCTTTCAATCTGCTGGTCCTTGACGGCCTGGTCGATGCCCCGCAGCCTGGCAAGGATGAGGCCCACGGCCAGCTCCGCGGTGGCAGCTGCGTGGACGCCCGAGGCGTTTGCCACTGCGGCGCCCGGGCCGGCGGCCTCGCGGACGCCGTCGTACCCTGTTGACTGTGTTTGCACGAATTTAAGGTCCGGGACCTTGCCCAGCGAACCCAGCACTGCCCCTGCATCGATGTACGGGAGGATGACGCCGTCGATGCCACCCAACTCCTCCCCCGGCTCGTCCTTCATGTCCCACACGACGCCCCGTAGTCCTTCGGGAAGCGGGGAGAGATCGGCCAGGAGCCGGGAGTCCGGGAAACTGACGGTTCGTACTAATTGCATCGTGAGGGCCTATCGGTTGGCGGTGGGAAGGTAGTTCCCCGGGTTTGGGTGTCGGGGGCGGTTTTAGTCGGAGTTCCCCCGGCGGTCGAAGGTCAGGCCGCCAGGCACCTGGAACGTGGGCATGAGTTCAAGCATGCCGACATTGACGTGCCGCGGGGTCTCGATGGCGTAGTCCAAGGCGTTGACGATGTCGTCGGTGGTCAGCGACTCGTAGCCTTCGTAGTACGTTTGCCAGGCTTCTTCCATGGCTTCGGGGCTGCCGCCCATATTCCGGCCGAAGATCTCGGTTTCCACCCTGCCGGGGCAGATTTCGGTGACGCGGATGCGCTTGCCCACGGTGTCGTTCCGGAGCTGCCGGGAGATTTGGTGCACCGCGGCCTTGGTGGCGTGGTAGGCCGTGTGGCCGTAGAAGTTGTAGGTCCCGGCGATGGAGCTGATGTTCACCACGTGGCCGAGGTCCCGTTCCACCATGCCTGGCAGCACCAGCCGGGTGAGCTGCAGCAGGCCGCGCAGGTTCACGTCCACCAGTTCGTCGATGTCCTGCGCCGAGGAATCCAGGATGTTGCCCGGCCGGGAGACTCCCGCGCAGTTGATCAGGACATCCACTTTCAGGTCACGGACGACGGCGGCCAGCGCGGTGGTGTCGGTCAGGTCCACCACGTGCGGGACTGCTCCTGTCCGGTCGGCAAGCTCGGTGAGGCGTTCCTCGTTGCGGGCCACCGCGTGGACCGTGAGGCCGCGCTTGGCCAGTCGTTCGGCGATGGCAGCACCCATGCCGGTAGAAGCTCCGGTGACGAGGGCGGTGGTGTAGTCGGAAAAGGGCATTGGTACTCCAAAAGTGGTGGAAGTCGGGAGGGCTCGTGCGTCCGGCTATGGGGCTGGACGTAGTAGCGGGGGGTTGGCAGGGGTAGGGATCGCGTGGTGGTTCGTGTGGGCGCGGAGCTTGGCGGTGGGAGAAGCATTCATGTGGTTCAGGCTCCGGACGCTGGGCTGAGTTCGTACCAGCGCTGGCCAGCGCCGATGCCAAGGAGGCCGAAGACTGTGTTGATGGTGTTCCGGAGCCTGTCCAGTTCCAGGCAGGCTGTCCGGTGGGTAGCCGTTGCTTCCGCCACGGTTGTCTTTCTGAAGCTGACGGTGTGTCCTGGCCTGGCTTGGGCCAGGAGGTCCAGGGAGCGGCTCGTGACCACCGCCAGGACGGGGTAGCCCGCCGTTACGCCGCGTCCCCGATGCAGCACCAGCAGCTCCTCCCGGGACGGGACCTCGATGGCCCCAACAGGAACGCCGCGGGATAGGACTTCGGATGTGAGCTGGCGTTCGGGAAGGGCACCACCGAGCCGGAGACCGATGTGGTTGCTGCGGGGGCTCACGGTGTACTGGGTTGTGAACAGCAGGTCTGCCGTTTCTCCGAATTCCGCCACGTCCGGACCGTCGGTGACGTCGATGACCGGGTTGGTGGTGAAGGCGGGTTTGGTGAGGTCGAGCCGGAACAGCGGCAGGCCAAAGTGCGGTTGGGTGATGGGAGCTGTGGTCTTCCGTGTTTCGAGGGGGAAGCCTTCTGCGAGCTTCAGTCCGAAGCCCACTACGGTGTCAGGGGCGCAGCTGCCGAGCAGGCTGGGGACCGTGAAGGATCCATGGACGGCGATGTAGGCGCGGAGCCCGGTCCGGATTCCCCGTACGGCCACGACTTCGCCGGCCCGGACGGACACCGGTTCCCATTGCGGGCACTCGCGTCCACCCACCGTGAGGTCAAGGGGTGCACCGGTGACGGCGATCAGCACGTCCGTGGTGGCGCGCATCCGGAAGTCCAGCGCCGTGAGCTCGAGTAGGGCGTCGTTGTCGTCGTTGCCGGCGAGGATGTTCGCGGCCTTGGCGGAGTACTGGTCCAAGGCGCCGTTGACAGGGAGTCCGTAGGCGGGGCCCCTCGTCCGGCCCAGGTCCGTGACCACGGAATGCCCCGGCTGCAGGATGATCAGGGAACCGGTCATGGCTGCGCCTCCAAGAACTGCCCGGCGAAGCTTCCGAAGTCATCTGCCGGGATCCGGTAGAAGCGCAGTTCGTCGCCGGGGACGTAAGGCACCAGAGGTTCGCGTGCTGCGTCCAGCACTGTTAGAGGCGTCTGCCCGATGACGCACCAGCCGCCCGGTGCCACGGCCGGGGCGATCACGGCCTGGCGGCCTGCCACGGATACGGCACCGGCGGGAACCGACAACCGCGGGTCCTTGAGCCTGGGCACCGGGACCGGGAAGTCCGGTCCGTCCATCATGGGAGATCCTGCCGGCGCCCCGAGGCAGCGAATGACGTAGGTCTTGGCGGTGTGCCGGGCGATGACGTCCTCAACGCCCAGGCCCTGGTGTTCTGCAACGCGCTCCAGGTCGGGCCCATAGTCGCCGCCGTAAACCACGGGCACGTCGAAGCGGCGCGGCTCGCGCAGGGTGGTGCCGACAAAGTCCAATTGGCGCATTGCCAGGAGGACGAACGCCCGGACCTGACGCGCGGAGGTGAGGTAGGGGTCAAATTCGACCAGGACCGAGTCGTAGGTGGGAACGGCGCCACGTAGGCCATCGATGCCGGCGGTGGCCAGCCAGTCCGCCAACGAGTGGACGGTGGTCCAGTTGGTTTCTGCGTCACTGGACTGTGCCACCACGCGCAGGGCGGCGTCACCGGACTCATAGATGTCTAGTCTTGTCCGGCTGGTCGTCGTTGGGGTGGCCATGGTCAGGAAATCTTTTGCTTTGCGGCGAGGACCTGCGCCAGCGGTGCGATGGTGACGCCCGCGGCGATCAGTTCGCTGCGGATCAGGCGGGCGAGATCGACGGCGCCCGGGTTGTCGCCATGCAACAGCACCGTGTCTGCCTGGATGGCGATGTCGTTGCCGGAGACTGTTTCGATCAGTCCGTCACAGACCATCCGCACGGTGCGCTGGATGATGACGGAGGGGTTGTGGATCACAGCGCCGGGCCGGCTGCGCGGCACCAGTGTGCCGTCATCCTGGTAGGCCCGGTCCGCGATGCCGACGATGGCCACCCGCAGGCTGCGCTCTTTCGCGGCGGTGGCGAGTTCACCGTCCTGCGCGAGGATGATCAGGGCGGGATCCACCCGCACGGCAGCGTCCGCTACTGCCTCGGCGTAGTCAGTCCTGGTCGCCACCAGGTTTCCGAGACAGCCATGCGGGGCCAAGTGGGAGACGGAACCGCCGTGGTAGGTGGCAAACCCTGAGAGGGCTCCCAGCTGGTAGATGACGTCGTTGCGGACTTCATCAGCGGTGAGGTCCATGGCCCGGCGGCCGAAGCCGCGGAGATCCGGGAAGCTTGGATGGGCGCCTATGCTGACTCCCTTACTGACGCATTCAGCCACAGTGGAGTCCATGATGTCGGGGTCCCCTGCGTGGAAGCCGCACGCGATGTTGGCGCTGGACACGATCTCCAGCAGGGCTTTGTCGTCACCGATCGAGTAGGCACCAAAACCTTCACCAAGATCCGCTACGAGATCGACTGTGCGCATTAGGGGCCTTTCTATAGCGGGTACTGCGGGTCTAAATGAGCGTGGCATCGGAATTTGAACCACACAAAAACGAATGTTATATCCCCTATAGGGAACAGTTATGACGGTGACAAACGTTATTGGCACCGATCCCGAAAGATGTTTTCGGTTTTCGGTTTGTAACTGCGAAAAATCGTGCTGAACAATAAACCCTTCCCTCACTTATGCAAAAAACATATGTCGCCATCAAAATCGGCGATGGCTAGGCGGGGATAGAATGTCTTGGTCATTGGAAAGTCATCTGCAACTAACCTATGCCCGGGACTCGGATCACACAAAGACGTAATGCCTGTCCCGCCATAGCGCCAACGTATGACCCCGCATGCTGTGCCATCCCCGCTGGAAAAGAGGAGCGCTATGGACACCCGTAAGCTGGCGTACTTCGTCAAGATTGTCGACTCAGGAAGCATCACCAAAGCGGCCGCCGCCCTCCACGTGGCCCAACCCGCGCTAAGCCAGCAGGTGTCAGCCCTGGAAACGGAGCTGAAACAGCGGCTCCTGATCCGGAGCAAGCAGGGCGTGGAGCCTACGGCCGCCGGCCACACGCTGTACCGGCACGCGCAGACCATCCTGCGACTCGTGGAGCAAGCCAGGATGGATGTGGCAGCGTCAGGAGCTGCGCCTTCGGGCCGCGTCTCCATAGCGATCGCCCCGTACAGCATGGCCTCAAGCCTCACTCCCCGGATCATCAGTGAAGTGGGCCGCCGATACCCGGACATCGTGCTGCACCTGACGGAGATATATGGCGGCGTGCTCAGCGAGGCCATCAAGAACGGCCGGTTGGACATGGCACTCATCTATGAGCCTGGCCCCGTCCGAGGGGTGCAGTTCACCACCCTCATCGTCGAGGACCTGTACCTGATTGTTAACTCCCGCCGGGAGCTGCCCGTTACCGCCGACGCGGACACCATCACCCTGGACGAGGTGGCTGCCGTGGGCCTCTTCCTGCCGGAACAGATCCATACCCTTCGCCAGGTGGTCCAGGCGGGCATCGACAGCAAGGGCCTGAAACTGAAGCTGGTGGGCGAGGTGGAATCGGTCCCCTCCCTCACCCGGCTGCTGCGCACGGACCTCGGAGCGACCATCCTGCCCAAGTCAGCGGCGGATGCCCTGTTTCATGAGGAGGACTTCCGGGTCCTGAGGATCGTCGAGCCTGCACTGCAGTGCAGGATTGCCTTATGCACGCCCGACCATGAGCCCCTATCCGAAGCCGCGTCCGCCGTCCTGCTGGTCCTCAAGGAAATGCTGCAGGAGATACTCCGGAGTAAATATTCTCCGCTCCCCACCGCACCGTTCGAGGCATCATAAGCAGGGCTTATCAGGTCACTCCGCTTTAGTCTTATTCAGGGAATTGCGTAAGTTCTAGGATAAAGACCATAAAGGTTTCGCCAATGCGAAACCCCGGCAACAAAATTCCCTGGAGCCCCGCCATGAAAAAGATCACCAGCACGCAGTACCGGAAGGCAACTGAAGGAAGAATCCAGCTGAAAGCCAGCACCGGTTCGCATTGCCCAGCCAACGGATTCTGGCGTCCCGAAGACGGGCCCGCCACCGAGCACGTCTTCGTGTTCGAGGGAAGCATGATGCCCCCGGGCAGGCGCGGCTCCACCATGTGGTACCTCGACGACGCCCAAGCGGGACCGACGGCGCACCTGCTGCCCGGCATGAACTGATCGGCTCACCGACTTGAAAACGGCAAGAGGCAAGGCCCGGAGTTCCGAAAGGAACGCCGGGCCTCTTGGCGTAACCGCGTCAAATGCCGGGTACCTGCCGTTACAAGGAAGGGGTCAAAACGACCAGTACCGGCAATCGATGCGAGGGGTGACTACAGGGATGGCTCCAGTTCGGCGTCCTCCACCAGCAGGCCCTTGGCCTTCAGCACGTCCGTCAGTTTGCACAACTCGATGGTCGTGCCCCCATCCTTGTAGCGGCGAATGAGGTCGTCTTCCGCGTCCACGCGTGCCTGCGACAGCTTGATAACTTCCTCGATCTCGTCCTTGCGGACCACCACCACACCGTCGGCGTCCCCCAGGAGGACATCGCCCGGGTAGACAATCTCGCCGCCGAACACCAGGGGGTGGTTGACGGGGCCGATCGTTTCCTTCACGGTGCCCTTGATACAGACACTGCCTGAGAACACGGGCAATCCAAGTTCGATCAGGTCCTTGGTGTCACGGACACCGGAGTCCGTGACCATACCGGCCAGGCCTTTCGCCTTCATGGCGTTACCCAGAACGTCGCCGAACGTCCCGGCCTCCTCGTACTCGCCGGCTGCTACCAGGACAACGTCACCCTTCTGCGCATAGTGGATGGCCACTTGCAGCATCAGGTTGTCCCGCGGCGCACAGACCACGGTGACGGCGGGCCCGCAAAAGGTCATGCCGCGGTCGATGGGCTTGATCTTCGAGCTCAGGGCACCTTTGCGGCCCTGTGCTTCGTGCACTGTGGCGGAGGAGAATTTGGCCAGACGCTGGATGGCGTCCTCTGAGGGCCGGTCGAATTTCGTTTTGACGTGGATCATGGGTGCTCCTGTTGTTCAAAGGGGAAGGGAAATCAGGACAGTGCCTGGACGGCCTTTTCGATGGCGGCAATGGATTCCTCGATCACCGGCAACCCGGTGGCGTAGGAAATCCGGAAGTAGGGGCTCAGTCCATAGGCCGAACCTTGGATGACGGCAACAGACGCTGCTTCCAGAAGATAGAGGGTGAAGTCCTCGTCGTTGGTGATCTGCCGGCCCCCGGGAGTCGTTTTGCCGATGACCCCGGCGCAGTTGACGTAGGCGTAAAAGGCGCCCTCCGGCGTCGTGCATTGCAGGCCCTTGACGGCGTTGAGTCCCGCCACTGCACTATCGCGGCGTTCACGGTACACGTCCACGCTTTCACGGACGAATGCCTGATCCCCGGTCAGTGCCGCGGCGGCAGCGGCCTGGCTGATGGAGGACGGGCAGGACGACATCTGGGACTGCAGTTTGTTGATGGCCGCAACCAGCGGTGCAGGTCCCCCGGCATAGCCCAGCCGCCAGCCCGTCATGGCATAGGCCTTGGAAACGCCATTCGTGACCAGCACACGGTCCTTGAGCTCAGGGGCAACGGTCACCAGACTGGTGATGTGCTCTTCGCCGAAGTGGATCTCATCGTAGATCTCATCAGTGAGGACGTGGACAGCGGGGTGCTCCCTGAGGACGGCGGCCAGGCCGGCCAGTTCTTCCCCGGAGTACACCGCTCCCGTGGGGTTGGAGGGCGTGTTGAGGATGACCCACTTGGTGCGGTCCGTTAGTGCCCCGGCCAGTGCCTCAGGGGTGAGTTTGAAGTCAGTGTCCTCGCCGCAGGGAACAATGACTGGGGTGCCTTCGTTGGCGAGCACCATGTCCGGGTAGGAGACCCAGTACGGTGCCGGGATGACGACCTCGTCGCCCTGGCCCAGGGTGGCCATGAATGCGGTGAAAATAACCTGCTTCCCACCGCCTCCGATAGTGATCTCGGCCGGCGTGTACTGCTGGCCGGTCTTGCGCTTCAGGGTCTGCAGAATCGCCTTTTGCAGTTCGGGCGTGCCGGTAACCGATGTGTACTTGGTTTCACCGCGGCCGATGGCAGCGATGGCAGCGTCCTTGACGTGCTGCGGTGTATCAAAATCCGGCTCTCCGACGGTCAGGTCCAGGATCCGACGGCCCTCGGCCTTGAGCTCCCGAACACGTGCCGCCGCGGCAACGCTGGGTGAGGACTTGATACGGGTTACGCGTAATGCGGGCACGAATTCAGGCATGGTCTCTTCCAAGGTTCCGGAGCTATGAGGGTGGTTCATCCGAGCCTAGGGAAGGAGCGCCCCTCTTGGATAAGACCTAAAGTGCGTGGACAGATAAGCAGCTCTTATGACCGAGCAGCCAGAACTTTCGCGTATCGCCCCACGCACTTTCGGTATTGCCGTCCCGGCTCGCCATAGGCGTAACCTGCGGGATGGACAACGGACCCAAGAAGGCACGGACCCCCCGCGACGTTCCTCCCACGCCATCGGGGCGCACCGCGGAAAGATGCCCCCACTGTCCGGAAGCGCGCTGACACTGAAGCACCAACGAAAGGCAAGGAGCAGGGGTGCCCGGCAGAGAGACTCAGGAACGGATACTTCCGCGGACACCGGAGACCGGGACGGGCAGGACCGGTAGGGCCGCCTACCGGTACCGGGGCGCTCCGAAGCCAGATCCCGCCACTGTCCGCGCCCAACAAGCCCTGGCCACGCTGGCCCAGCTGCGGACGACCCTCGCCCTCCGCTCCAGCCGGGTCCGTGCCCTCAACGCCGAGCTCGGTGACTACGTTGCCCAGGCACTGTGCGACGGCGTGAAGGTCGCCGCCCTCGCGCAGGCCGCCGGCCTGCCTGCCGCCAGTATCCGGTCGGCCGCGGCGGCCCGAGGGGAGCTGTATCCGTCGGGCCAAAGCCGGAGCGGCCATCTTCACCTCATTGCAGGACTGGCTTCGGAGCGGGCAGCGGCAGAAGGCGCCCGGACGGCCGTAGAAGAGGAACGGAGGCAGGTACTGGCCCTGGCCAGGAAATCCGGGCTGCTGGACGACTACCAACTTGCCGGGGCAAGCGGCCTCAAGCCCGACGAAATCCGCAAAATGACAAGGGGCGTAAGATTGCGCGTGGCCTAGCCAGGATGATCCGTCCCGGCTGGTCCGCTGCCAGTCGTCTTCGCCCCTTGGGTAGAGGACTTATGCCGCGAACAACCGGAGCCCGCGGGTTGTGTATCAACTGGGTACACGCTCTTTTGCCAGTCCCGTAGACAGCGCAAGTCACAGATGCTGGTGGCGCACACCGTAGACCGGCTTACCGCAACCCGGATGAGCTGCGTGCCTGGCCACGCTGCCCTGCTGCCGCAGCCGGGTGAAGGCCACTTACTTACCCGGGTTGGAGGGACAGCTCCGCGGAGTCCCCGCTCCGCGTTGAACTTCCGGTGTGCAACGCCTCCCTACTCAACGAGATCCTCCATAGGAAATCGCTATGTAGGGACAAAAAAGCTGTCTTTGTGTGACCCGCGCCATAAACGTTAACGTGATGTCTGAGGCCAGCGCGCTAAGCCGTAGAAACACACGATGTCCCACCGGGGAGGCCGCAGCAGAACCAATAAGGCGCTCTCAATCGAGATCTTTTTCCAGCCCACGTGTAGGCGCAGGCCGCCGTTCACCCACCGCCACCGGAGACGAAATGACAGAAACCACACTTCCCAGGAAGACCCCGGTCAGGGCCGCAGTCGCGGCCTGGATCGGCACCACGCTGGAGTACTACGACTTCGCGGTGTATGGCACCTCGTCCGCGTTGATTCTGAACGTCCTCTTCTTCTCGCCCAAGCTTCCCCAAGGCATCAGCGTGCTGCTTGCCATGATCACCTTCGCGGTCGGCTACGCGGTACGCCCCCTCGGCTCTCTCATCCTCGGACCAATGGGTGACCGCCGTGGCCGCAAATTCGTCATGATGATCACACTATTCGGCATCGGCGGCTGCACCTTCCTTATCGGGTGCCTCCCCACGTACGCCCAAATCGGTCCTCTGGCTCCGATCCTGCTCGTACTGATCCGGGTCATCCAAGGACTGTGCCTTTCCGGCGAGCAGCCCAGTGCCATCACCATGAGCCTGGAGCATGCTTCCGAGGGCCGACGCGGTTTCCTCGCAAGCTTCACCACCTTAGGCTCCTCCTCGGGCACGCTGCTCACCCTGCTGGTCTTCATCCCTGTCGCGGCCATGCCCTCGGAGCAGTTGCTGAGCTGGGGTTGGCGGCTTCCGTTCTGGGCCTCCGCCGTCGTAGTCGTCGCTGCATACCTGATCCGCCGCCACATCCAAGAGCCGCCCGAGTTCGTAAAGGTCCAGGCCGCCAAGGTGAACGTCGCCCCCCTCAGGCACCTTCTGCGCTTCCACTGGCGCGCGGTGCTGCGGATCGTATTCTGTGCGCTCATCGCGGGCACAAGCTACATGATGCAAACCTTCTCGGTAGCATTCGGGACCGCCGGATACAAGCTCGATAAGCCGACCATGCTCCTGACGACCACAGTCTCGGCAGTGATCGCCCTCGGAATCACGCCCCTGGCAGGATTCCTTGTGGACAAGATCGGCCGCAAAACGATGTTCCTCATCGCAACGGGCGGCGCGGGCATCACAATGGTGCCCTACCTATGGTCAATCACGACCGGCAACTGGTCGCTGATCTTCCTGTTTGGCATCATCAACTACTCCCTCTTCTACTCAATGGTGAACGCGTCCTGGCCCTCGTTCTTCGCAGAGATGTTCCCCGGCCGGCTGCGCGTCTCCGGACTCGCCCTTGGCACCCAGATCGGCTTCGCCATCTCGGGCGTCATCGGCCCCGTTCTCTCGACAGCACTCGCTGGCCCCGATCTGAAAGATTGGGTTGGGCCGTCCATGGTCGCACTCGGGTTCATGGTCCTGGCAGGAATCTCAGCCCTCACCGCCAAGGAGACCAAAAATTACACACTCAAGGAACTCGACGAGGTCCAGCAGGGCGAGCAGGAGACCGCCGTCCTAACGGCCGTGTCCCCGAGCACAGCCACGCCCGGCCTCTCTGGTTAGCCTGAAATGCAGAAGTGACGGGTAATCGCCCCTGAACTGATGGCAAACTAGCTGTACGAGTCAGGACGTTCGTTACATCGTGAATACGTGAAGACCTCTTAGTTTGGTGGTTACCACACGCAGCCAACGACCAAGAGGTCTTCATGTCGCGCGTAATGCCCCGCCTAGCCGGTGGAGAACTCTACGTCACCAACTCGGCTCACTCTGCAGCCGCGAGTCCCTGGCGCATCCGTTCTCCAGCCCCAATGTTCTTTCTTGGCAGACTTGACGGGTGCAGCGCGACGCAGAAACGTTGCACACCGCTCTCTTCAAAAGAGGGCCAATTCCCCTGGAGTCGCTCTTTGTCCGTCGCCGACCGTACCCGACCAATCAGGCAACCCGTCACCGTCCTTACGGCCTTGCACTCCCCGCGGCAACTCAGCCGCGAGGTCCTGGCCGGAATGGTCACCACCCTCGCACTCGTACCGGAAGTCATCTCCTTCTCGATCGTCGCCGGGGTGGACCCCATGGTGAGCCTCGTCGCCTCCATCGTGCTGGCCCTGGCGATGTCCATCCTGGGCGGAAGGCCGGGCGTCGTTACTGCGGCAGCCGGTTCCGTGGCCCTGGTGATCGCCCCGCTGGTGCATGGGCACGGTGTCCGATATGTCCTACCGGCCGTGGTCCTCGCGGGCGTGATCCAGGTAGCTTTTGGCCTTGCCGGCCTGGCCCGCCTGATGAGGTTCATTCCGCGGTCGGTGATGATCGGGTTCGTCAACGCCCTGGGTGTGCTGATCTTCATGGCGCAGGTGCCCCACGTCTTCAATGTCCCGGGGCTCGCCTACGTCCTGTTCGCCCTGACCTTTGCGATCATTTTCATCCTGCCGCGCCTCACCAAGGTGCTCCCGTCGCCGCTGGTGGCCATCGTCGTCGTCACCGCAATCGTCATTCTCGCCGGACTCACCGTTCCGAATGTCGCGGACGAGGGCCCGCTCACGGGCAAGCTGCCCGGGCTCACCCATTTCCTTGTTCCGCTTGACCTTGCCACCTTCCAGCTGATTTTTCCCACCGCGCTGAGCGTGGCGTTCGTCGGCCTCATGGAAACCCTGCTCACGGCGAAACTCGTTGACGACATCACCGGCACCCCCTCGCACAAGGGCCGCGAATCCTGGGCCCTGGGTGTCTCAAACATCTTCGCCAGTTTCTACGGCGGCATTGCGGGTTGCGCCATGATCGGCCAGACGGTGCTCAACGTGAAGACCAGCCAGGCCCGCACCCGTATCTCGACCTTCGTGGCCGGGCTGTTCCTGCTGGCCCTGGTGACGGGGCTCAGCTCGATGATGGGACAGATCCCCATGGTGGCCCTCGCCGCGGTCATGATGGTGGTCGCCGTTACCACCGTGGACTGGCACAGCGTCAAACCATCCACCCTGAAGAGGATGCCCATCCCGGAGACGACGGTCATGGGTGTCACCGTCGCCGTCGTGGTCTTTACGGGAAACCTGGCCTACGGCGTCCTGATGGGCGTCATCCTGGCGATGGTGCTGTTCGCCCGCCGGGTGGCCCACGTCATCAGCGTTGAGCGGACCGTGGCCGGCGACGGCGAAAGCGTCCGCTATGCGGTGGTGGGACCACTGTTCTTCGGGAGCAGCAATGACCTGGTGGAGCACTTCGCCTATGCCGACGACCCCGCCTCGGTGACCATCGATCTCAGCAGCGCCCAGATCTGGGACGCCTCAACCGTCGCCGCCATTGACTCCATCGAAACCAAGTACGCCGACCACGGCGCCACGGTGGCAATCGAAGGCCTCGATGAACGCAGCACCGGCTTCCACCGCCGTCTCACCGGACACTTGGGTGCCTGACTTTCCAGCACACGCAAAGAAGCGGGACAACAATGCTGCGGCAGCGAGGCTCCGGACATCACGGAAGAGTCACCCCGCAATGATTTAGCAGGTTTCGATCGCCACACGCCGCGGACGCTCGCCGATAACGGATCGATTCCGCGTCGGCGCGCTGGCCTCCCCTGGTCCTCACCGAATTCGCGGTCGCATCTGTTTTCGCAGCCTGCGGCTGTACGTCGCTCTAAAGAGAGCAAAGGCATTCCGATGTCTCCATCCTCTGTAGTAGCGAACATCCGCAACAGTCCGCCATGAGGGCTTGAAGCTCATCGTCAGGCTCCCCGCATCCCAATCTGACAGGTTGCCGTGCTCGCCTTGACTTCTTTCTGAGACAGGCCTAGAACTCAACCTGACGGGCTCAAGTTGGAGGCGAACAGTGGCCGGACAGCGGATCGGGTACGTGCGTGTAAGCACGGTGGACCAGAACGAGAAACGCCAGCGAGATGGCCAGGTTCTGGACCGGGTCTTCATGGACAAGGCCTCAGGCAGGGATACTTCCAGGCCAGAACTGACCGAGCTGTTGCGTTTCGCCCGCGATGGCGACACCGTTGTGGTGCACAGCATGGACCGGCTCGCGCGCAACCTCGATGATTTGCGCGCCCTCGTCCAAGGCCTCACCCGCAAGGGCGTAAGGGTGGAGTTCGTCAAAGAGAGCCTGGTCTTCACCGGCGAGGACTCCCCCATGGCCAACCTCATGCTCTCCGTGATGGGTGCCTTCGCCGAATTCGAACGCTCCCTCATCAGGGAACGCCAAAAGGAAGGCATCGCCCTGGCAAAGCAGCGCGGCGCCTACAAAGGCCGCAAAAAGACCCTCACACCGGAACGGGCCGCTGAGCTGGTCCAGCGCGCGGGCAGTGGTGTCCCGAAAGCCTTACTTGCGCGCGACTACGGAATCAGCAGGGAAACCGTCTACCAGTACCTGCGTCAAACCAAACTGGAGTAAACCGCTCCCCCCACCGGCTCCGACGTGACCTGCGCAGGCTTCTGTTACCCGTCGACCCGTTGTGGGACAGCCTGGGCTTCTTTCACTGCGCCGACATAGGCCACCAGCTTCGTGCCAAGCATGTCCGGTAGGTCGCGAACCCAGTTCAGGCTCAGGAAGCCTAGTGGAATCTTGCTGGGCTGCTGATCACCTTGTCACGTCCGGCGAGCACCCCCGTCGCGGCAAGGACCGCCATAACGCCCGCCGTGAGGAGCAGCGGAAGTTCCCAGTCTCCGCTTAGGTCGCGAAGGCCACCGAAGATGACTGGGCCCGCTGCACCTAGTCCGTAACCCACGGATTGCGCCATGCCCGATAGCGACGCTGCCTGCGGGTAATTCACGGTTCGCAGGCTGAAGAGAGACAGGGCGATGACAATGAGGCTCCCGCACCCGATTGCCCCCAGTAGGACCCACAGCAATATGAGGTCCGGCGCGAGTGCGAGCCCGAGAAACGTTACGAACGTGAGCGCGGCACTGGTGAAGGATACGAGCCCCTGGTCCGAACCCCGGTGAAGGATTCCCCCTGTGGCAAGGCTGGCAAAGACGCTGATGAGCAGAAAAACGGAAAGGTGGATGCCAGCGGTGGCAGCGGGGACACCGCGGCTTTGTTCGATGGTCGGGAGCCATGCCATCAGGACGTAAAAGGCGACCGATTGCAGTCCCATGAAGATCGTCACCTGCCAGCCCAAGGCGGAGGCCCAGGGCGACCGGTAGGAGGCGGGGTCCCTCGCGGTGCCACGCGTGGTGCTTATCCCATGCCGGCGCAGCCACGGCATGAGCACGGCCAAGGCGATGAGGGCCAGACCCACCCAAACCCCGAGGGCAAGCCGCCACCCTTCCGGCGACGTCTGTGCAACCGGAACGACGACGGCGGCCCCCACAGCGGCAAAGGCGGCTTGCGTGGCCGTATAAAATCCAGTGACCCGGCTGACCCTCGTCGGAAAATCACGCTTCACCAGTGAGGGGACCAAGACATTGAGAAACGCGATAGCCAGGCCGATCAGTGCCGTGCCCGCCCAAATGAAGCCGGGCACTGGTAAGGAGCGGAGCACGATGCCCAAGGCGAGGATCAACAGTGACTTCCACAGCGCACGGTCCAGACCCAAGCGGGAAGCGAAACGGGGCGCCACGGGCGAGAAGACCGCGAAAGCAATGAGCGGAAGACCCGTGAGGAATCCCGCTGCCGCGCTGGACAGGCCCAGGTCACTACTGATATTCGCGAGGATCGGTCCCACGCTGACAAAAGACACCCGAAGGTTAACGGCAATGAGCAGAACCCCGATGAAGGCAAAACCGATCCCGGCGGTGCGGCGCGCCGGCGCGTTCCGAGTAGCAGCGGGCATCGTAGGTTCTTCCCTCCTTCGGGAGCTAAGGAGCCTTCGCCGCCCGCTCTTCTCCAATTGCGAACCAGAGCAGGCTCTGACTAAGCGTTTCACTTCGTCGACAACTTACTCTACGGACATGCCGCGTGAGAGCTAAGTAACTGAGCAAGTTTATGGCCCCACTTAATGGCCCCACGAGGGCCACTGGTGCAAGGCCCGGTCCATTCAACACTCGGGCACGCTTCGCAAATCCCGTCCCTTCCCAAGACAGACAGATCCAGGCGTTCCTGGCCCGGCGTGAGCGGCCGGGTGCTGGCCCCCCGGGAGGACTTACAGCTTCTAGCGCCGGAACGACCGACCGAGCTAGCTCAATGCGCCGGCAGCGGTGTACCGAAAGCCTTCCTTGCCCACGATCACAGGATCAGCAAAGAGGCGGTCCACCAGTACCTGCGCTACGCCAAGCTGGGGTTAGCCCAACCCCCTCCCCCATCAGCGCGGCCGTCAGACCCTGGCCGAAGCGGCCGTAACCTCACGGAAGGGTGCTTATCGGCTTTTCAAGCCGTGGCAGAGGCGGCCTTCAAGAAGAGTTTCACCGCACGTAGGGTGGACGAAGGCGCCGTTGAAGGGTTCAAACCAGTCTTGAACTTTCTCGGGCGCCAGGCCCTGTTGCATGTTCAGCTCGACGTCGCCTTCGAATGTGTTGTTCCGGCAGGTGCCGTCCATCCCGATCGTGATGGCAGGTGTTAAATAAGAGATCGTCGAAGCATTGTTGAGCATTGGTTGATCTATGTCGCGTGCGCCGTCCATGCCCGGCGGGCGGCTCGGGGTGAGGCGGAGCCATCGACGAATGCCCCTTGAGATAGGGCGCGCCCTGCCCGACCGACATGTCCTGTTTACGGTTTTGAGTGGGTGGTGAGGAGGTGCTTCCAGAACCAGGCTGTTTTGTGACGGGGTGGGGTGGTGTTCATCTGACAGGATGGCTGAATGTGCGTAACCCGAGTACCGGTATTGAGCCCTGGTGACATGAGATGTGTTGGGTCGTCCCGGCCGGTGCGCCAGTGGTGAGGGTAGGTGAGCTGGCCAGGGACGCGGTGCTGTCCCGGAAGGGTTTGCCTATTCCCGGGCCAGGGCTCCGGATCGCCGTTCCGGTGCCCTCGGAGCGCCTGCAGAACCTGGTGGAGTTGGCCCGCACGGTGAGCGGCCAGCCCGTGACAGCGATTAACATCATCACCGAAGATTTGCAGTATCAGGTGGCAAGTGCCGGGATGGAACCGTACGTGTGCAGCCGCGAGGATTCCATGTGCGCGGTCGGTTTCCTGAACGGAACCTCCACGGTCCTGGAGGATGCATCGCTTGACCCCCGGTACAGCTCCAACCCGTTCGTCGACGGCCGCCGCGGTGCGGTCAGGTTCTACGCTTCTGTGCCGCTGGTCAGTGATGATGGGTTTGTCCTTGGCACGCTTTGCGCCGGGGCACGGGAAACCGGCAGGCTCAGCGACCGGCAACGTCAGGGCTTGGAGATCCTGGCAGCAGAAGTCGTTGAAGCCCTTACTCTGCAGCACCGGGCGGGGGAACTGGCCAGCGCGCTGACCGAAGCGCAGCGCAGCAACACCTTGCTTGCCGAGTTTGCCGGCCGTATCAGCCACGACCTCCGCAATCCCCTGACATCGATCCTCGGCTACGTCGAGCTTAGTCAGGCGGAGGCCCAGAACACTCCTGATGCGAAGATAGCCCAGTACCTGGACGTGGTGGCCGGTTCCGGGCAAAGGATGCTCGACATGGTCGAAGACGTCCTTGCTTATGCCACCGTCGGCGGAGATGTCCGGCCGGTCCCGCTTTCCCTTACGGCCCTGGTCGGTGAGGTGATTCAGGATCTGGACGCGAGCCTTGAGGCGAGCAGCGCTGTGGTGGAAGTTGATGATTTGAGCTTCAGTGCCGATCCCGTTCAGATGAGGGTCTTGCTGCAGAACCTGATTCATAACTCCGTCGCCTACTGCCGGCCCGGCGTTCCCCCGGTCATCCGGGTCACAGGCGAACGCAGAGACGGGGGTGTGGTCGTGCGGGTGATCGACAACGGGAAGGGAATCAGCGAAGCCGACCGCGAGCGGGTCCTGGACCCGCTGGTCCGTTTGCACAGGGAAGACGACCCGCCAGGAACCGGTCTGGGCTTGGCAACCTGTGCACGGATAGCGGCGGCCGCCGGCGGCCGCCTGGGTATCGGTCCGGCGTCCGGGCCCGGGACCGTAGTAACCATTCACCTGGGCAGCGACAGCTGATCACCGAACCGTGGGCAGGAAGCGGCGGAACAGTGAGGTAGGCGGTCCGCCCTCCGCTGCACCTGCGGCATCGAATGTCGGACATGCAGATGGGTACCATCAGCGCACTAGGTGTACTAACCCGGTTGGTTGGTGACACGGCTGGCAGGGGAGGCGCCTTTGAGCGCGGTGTGGGGCCTGCGTTGATTATAGTGTTCGATGAAGTCCGGGTAGCAGCCCTGGCGTTCGGTTTCTGAGGTGTAGGCCTGGGCGGAGACCCATTCCTCCAGAAGGATGCGGTTGAATCGTTCTACTTTCCATTGGTCTGGGGCCGGTAGGGTCTGGTGCGTTTGTGTCGGATACCTGCCTCCGTCAGCGTCTGGGCAAAGAGGCGAGACCGGTAGCAGGAGCCGTTATCGGTCAGTACCCGCTGTATCTTCACACCGTGCGCGGCGAACGCGGAGATCGCGTTACACATGAAGGCTGCGGCGGTTTCCTTGGTCTCATCGGCGAGGATCTCTGAGCAGACGTAGCGGGAGTGGTCATCGACGGCATGGTGGATGAACGTAAAACCACGGAGCAGACCCCTGTTCTTACGGGCGCCTTCAGCCAGGTTTCGGGCACGCGCGTTGGCCTCTCCCGCCACGCGGCCCAGGCTCCGGTGGCCCCCGCCCTGGGGATCCTGCCGAGCTTCTTCACATCAACGTGGATCATCTCCCCGGGCCTGGCGTACTCATAGCGACGGGCGCGCTCCTGGCGGATTCTGATCCCGGCGGAACGGTCCGTATAGCGCAGCGACGGGCAGTGGTAGCGGCGCAGGATCCGATGAATCCGAGGAGATGTTCAAGTGCAGGTGGTAGGCGATCCTGGCCGGCCCCCAACGCTTGGACGTCCGAAGGCCCACGACTCGATGCTCTATACGCACTGAACTGCGGTGGCGACAGCTCAGAGGTCGGCTGGGACGATCCAACATGCCGGCTTCCCCGAGTTCGACGTAACGTCTCGCCCAGCGGGCAGCTGTCGGCACGGAGACATTGAAGCGTTCCGCGGCGCGGCGCAACGGCAAGTGACCATCCGCCACGCACCGGGCCAGTTTCAGGCGACCGGCAAGGGCAAGGATCGCGTTAGAGTGGGACACAAGGACCTCCTGGATTGCGTGTTTGCTCTCGACAAGCACCACACAACACCCGGAGGTCCTCTTTATTGCGTCAATTCCAGTCCCGTGTCACCAACCAGCCGGGACATTACAACTAGGGAGCCCCAATCCGGGAGGCGCCGCAAGGTTTCCGGGTCGCTTAGTCGTTCTCCCATTGGAGGCCCAGGAGGCCGAAGGCGGTGAGCAGTGCCGGGCTATCGTGCCGCAGATCCTCGACCTCCACGTCCTGAATGTTGGGGGTGACAGCGGGGTCTTCCGGGCGTTCGAACACGGCCCAGAGCTGCAGGTCATCTCCGTGCCGGGACATGAACGTCACGCCATCGAAGTTCGTCGTCTCATAGAGCCACGAGGCAACCGCCTGGGTCAGGCGCCGCGGCCGTGCGTCCTTCAGCGCCGCAGCGTCAAAATCATCGAGTCCCAGGCTCAGTGCCAGGCCAATGAAGCGCGGGTGCAGGGCAGCGATAGTGCTGGAGGCTGTCACCGCGCAATACTGCCCGGAGAGTTCCGCCGAAGCTGTCGTGCGTTCATCAAGCCATTCCTTAGGAACGGTGCGCGGTGCGATGGTGGGATGCAGGACATTGTCCTCAGCGTCCTCGACGATGTCATCAAGTTCCAGGTTGAGCCTGGCGTCCTTGCGGAAATGCGCCAAAACTTCCAGCAGGCAGGCCAGCAGACTCGAGCCGGCGTAGATGGTGCGGAAGTTTCCGTGGAGATCGTCCCAGCGGCCTGGGAACCGGCCGTCGGTGGCCCATTCCCAGCCGCTCCATGCCCATGGTTCCGGGCGGAACCCGACACGCCAAACCCGTCCCACGGCTACGGCCGCGGCTAATTCATCAGCAACCACCCGGTCAGCCCGCCGCGGCAAAGGCACGGGCGGCGGCGAGGACCAGCGGGCCTGCGTCCTCGAGTTGGCCTTCACGGAGCAACCGCGCCGGAGGGGTGTCGTCCAGCTGCGGGTTCATCCCCTGGAACCAGGCCTGAACGACAGCCCGTGAATCGCGCTCCGCGAGCAGGGCAGCCACATGGTAGGCCGTCCGAAGCCGCTGCATGACCTCCGCGGAGGGCTTCCGTTCCCCATCCGCCCACTGCCGGACCGCGCGCGTTTCCTTCACGGAACCGATATAGGCGACGAGCTTCGCCCCCAACAGATCCCGCAAATCGCGCACCAGCTCCGGCTCGGGTAGCCGGATCGAGTCCTGATGGGCCTTTAGCCCGCCCCGGGCTCCTGTCACTGCAGTCATACTTCATTCTCACGCGCGCAACACCAAATATCAATGCCGCAAACACGAGCGAGATCACATGCTGGATCACAAGGCCGTGGGCTTAGTTGTTTTCCACCTTGCCTGCCGTGGCGGAGGACAATGTTTCCCAGCGCTTCTGGGCCCCTTGTCGGCTAATGCCAAACGCGCGCCCGATTTTGTCCCAGGAGACGCCCGCCGCCCTCGCGGCTGCGACGGCGTCGTCGAGTTGGGCTTCGAGGTCCTTCAGGCTCCGACTCAGGGTCCCGATGGTGTGCAGCGCCAGATCCGGGGCGATATGCCGGCGCCACACGTCCAGGAACAGCGGCTCCAGGTCCTCCCTGTCGCCTATATCGGCGGCGTCGGCGCTGGCCGGCGGACCGGCGTAGATGCGTCCTGCGGCGACGTCCTCCTCGGCCGGATCCCAGACCCGCGTCCACAACGGGTCCAGGATGACATGTTGCCGGAACGGGACACAGCTGCAGGCGACCCTCCAGCCAACCACCTGCGACGGTGGCCGCCACGCGTCGGTGCTTGGATCAGTCTCGTGCCCGACCGGCCGGCCGTCGGGCGTCATCAGGTTGATCTCCATCCATCTACCACCGGACCCGTACATGCCATCGGCGAAGACGCAGACGACATAGCCTTCATGCTCGCTGCCCTCGGTAAACCAGCCCATCGCGCTTCCGTTCATCAGCCATCAATTGCTACAGTGACAGTATGAGCGATGACAACTGTTGTTGACAAGCAGATTGGCTATAGCAACTTTACTTGTCATAATCGCGGTTATCGGCTCTTAACCCACGGGAGTAGAAGTAGCTGCGAATACTCCCGTGCATAGACAAACCTGACGTTGCCGCGGGTCAGAGGCACTTTGTCTGGCTTGGAGTCTTCGCCGGTTACATCCGGATCTGCTGCGCCGAACCTTGGTGCCATGGGTTTCCTGCATCTAATGCATATTTCTACGGGTTGCTGTTACTGCCATCGAGCTTGGCGGGCGGATGCTCCAAAACTTTGTCAGCGACAAACTTTTGTCGGCGCTAAAAGGCCGCTCGTGAACGGTCCTCATAAACGGTGCAACCGCAAGCAACATCCGCGGCAGTTTCGACAGTGAATTCTCCTGGTCCGACTCGGGTCACTCTGATGCCATGGTTCAGCGCAAGGGCATCGGGGATCGTTCTGCCGACAGCCGAGTTTAGAAGATCGTCACTCCGGGAGGCGTCCGTTGTTGCGACGCGGTGGATCGTTCTAGGGGACTGAATCATTTTGCTCATTCTCATTTTTTGCCGAAGGTTGAGTGCCGTCATGCGGCAAGCCCAGGGTGCTATTCCCGGCTCCTGAACACCCGTTCATGCCAGTTCAGGTTAGTAATAAGGGGACCGGCGCAAAGAGGCTAATGAGCAAGAGTCGGGCTTGTTTAGCCTCTTGTGGACTTCGCCAATCCGGCTGCGCGAGCAGCAACTCCTGCATCATTGCAATAGCCAAGTCCGATTCGCTTACGGCAGAGCAGGCCCAGAAGCTTCCCCTCATCATCCACTACTGCAAGTCGGCGGCGGCCTGTTGACTGCAGAGCTGCGCTGGCAGCATCAAGAGATCGTTGCGGCTCTACTGTTCTGCCAAGGATCGTCCCAAAAAAACTTGCCTTTGCGCTACCCGCGGCCTCCGCAGGAATATCGGAACGCTCCAAAGTTGTTAGGAGCCGCCCGTTGAGATCCACGATGAGCGCCAAATGAACGTGGTCATCAGCGAAGAACCTACGGACTTCTTCGACGCTGCTGTCCTCCGATAGGGTCTTCGGGCAGGTAATCATGGCGTCTTTGACACAGCGCGGATCGAGGGTTTCAAGCATGTGGGCGTCCAACTAGTCGAATAGGTGCTTGGCCTGTCCCAGGCTGAAGGAACCGACTCATGAGCATGTTGCCCAAGGAATTGAGCTTCACTCGGGCCAAGTCCAGGAACTCGCAACGCCTTCGTCGTGTGAGCGGAGGAGCTCCGAGTACATCACCGGATCTACGACGGACTGGTCAGCCATGACCTCGAAGCCGTTGCCCTCAAAGAAGTCCACCTCGAAGGTGAGGCAGAAAACACGGGCAACACCGAACCCGCGGGCCTCGTCCAACAGACTCTCCATCAGCGCGTGCCCCACGCCCTGTCCGCGCCAGTCGTTGGAAGCAGCCAAGGTGCGGACCTCTGCCAGATCCTCCCACATGACATGCAGGGCTCCACAGCCGACTACCTCGTCCTGACTGGACTCCGCGATTGGGAAGTCCCGCAGGCTTTCATAGTAAGCCACCGTCTCCTTCGCCATCGAAATCCGTTGCTCCGCCAGTGGGGCAACTAACTTTTTGATGGCGGGCACGTCGCTGGTGCGGGCAGGCCGGAGGCGGAAGGACTCTGTCACAGGCCAATCCTATGGGCACCACCCTACTAGTTTCGGCGATCTGTACAGCCAGAAGCACCCCTTTTGACGAACTGTACGGTGACACGTCTAAGACGTCTCCCTAATATCGGAGCACAACTGTGCGTCTATTCTGCATGAGCTAATTCGCGCTGTTTAAGGCGTCCGCAGCGTCGGCGCGTACAGGTTCCTAGCCTTCTCGCTCTCTCCTTGAGAGACTTCTGGCCCGTTTACCGCAGGCGGACGCTACGTATCAAAAGCAATACCGGCCAGGGGTGTTGCGCATAGAAAGGTAGACAGTGAAGTTCGGTAAGCAGCCCGCCCCCGTCGCAGATATCAACGAAGACGACCTCGAAGTTCACAAGCCGAAAACCGAGGCGGCCGGGGTAAAGGCCGTGATGGTGGCGCTGGAACGCGCTGTGGCGCAGGCCGGCGTGGCCAGGACCGCGCAGTCGTTGCTGCGGTTGAACCAGCGGGGCGGCTTTGACTGCCCGGGCTGTGCGTGGCCGGAGTCGGACAAGAAACGCAAGGCGGCCGAGTTCTGCGAGAACGGCGCCAAGGCCGTGGCCGAGGAAAGCACCCTCCGCACGGTCGGTGCCGAGTTCTGGGCCAAGCACTCCATTACCGAACTGTCCACCAAGACCGAGTACTGGCTGGGGAACCAGGGCAGGCTCAGCGAACCCGTGGTGATCCGCGCAGGGGAAACCCACTACTCACCGATTTCCTGGTCCGACGCGTTCGAACTGATCGGCGAACACGTCCGGGCCACCACGGCTGACCGGTGCGTTTTCTACACCTCAGGGCGAACTGCGAACGAGACAGCCTTTATGTACCAGCTGTACGCCCGGGCACTGGGCACCAACAACCTGCCGGACTGCTCCAACATGTGCCACGAGTCCTCCGGCTCGGCGCTGAACCCAACCATCGGCATCGGCAAAGGCACCGTCTCCCTGGATGACATCCACGACGCCGAACTGATTTTTGTGGTGGGCCAGAACCCCGGCACCAACCACCCCCGCATGCTGTCCGCGCTGAAGGAATGCAAGGACAAGGGAGGCAAAGTTGTGGCCGTCAACCCGCTGCCTGAGGCCGGGCTGTTCAATTTCAAGGACCCGCAGACCGTCTCCGGCGTCGTCGGCGGCGGCACCCCCCTGGCCGATGAATACCTGCAGATCAAGGTCGGCGGGGACCTCGCCCTGTTCCAGGCCCTGGGCCACCTGCTCCTGGTCGAGGAGGAACGGAACCCGGGGACCGTCGTAGACCGTTCCTTCATCACCACCCAGACCGATGGGTTCGACGCCTACCGCCAAGCCCGCGCCACGCTGGACTGGGCCGAAACCGAGAAAGCCACCGGCCTGACCCGGGCCCAGATCGAAACAGTCGCCGGCATGCTCATAAGGTCCAAGGCATCCATCTTCTGCTGGGCCCTCGGCGTGACGCAGCAGCCGCACTCGGTGGACACCATCAAGGAAATGGTCAACGTCCTGCTCCTGCAGGGCAACTTCGGCAAGCCCGGCGCGGGCGCCTGCCCGGTCCGCGGGCACTCCAACGTCCAAGGCGACCGGACGATGGGCATCTGGGAAAAACCCAACGAATGGCTCCTGGAGGCCCTCGACACCGAGTTCGGGATCACCTCCCCGCGGCACCACGGCCACGACGCCGTCGAAGCCATGGAAGCGTTCGACAGCGACGAGGTGGACGTGTTCGTCTCAATGGGCGGCAACTTCTCACTGGCCTGCTCCGACACCGCAACCCTCGAAGCCGGGATGCAGCGGATCGGCTTGACCGTGCACATCAGCACCAAACCGAACCGCTCCCACATCGTCCACGGCCGCACGTCGCTGATCCTGCCCACCCTGGGCCGGACGGACAAGGACGACAAGCACCCCAAGGGCGCCCAGTTCCTCTCCGTGGAGGACTCCATGTCCGTGGTCCACTCAACCCAGGGCCGGCTCACCCCCGTGTCTGAGCACCTGCTAGCCGAGCCCGTCATCGTGGCTCGCATGGCCGAGGCCACCTTCGGCCCCGACCACCCGGTGGATTGGAAAGCCATGGCAGAGGACTACGACGTGATCCGGGACCACATCGAACGCGTCCTGCCAGGATTCGAGGACTTTAACACGCGGGTCCGGACCAAGAACGGGTTCGTACTGCCCAACCCGCCGCGCGACACCCGCTCCTTCAAGACGGACATTGGCCGCGGCCGTTTCACTGTCAGCCCGTTGGAATACCTCACGCCGCCCGACGGTCACCTGGTGCTCCAGACCATCCGCAGCCACGACCAGTACAACACCACCTACTACGGGCTGGATGACCGCTACCGTGGCATCTCCGGCGGTCGGCGTGTGATCCTCATCCACCCCGAAGATCTGGCCGAGCTCGGCTTCAAGGACCGCGACCTCGTGGACGTGGTCAGCACCTTCCGAGGGCACGACCGGACAGCGGACAAGTTCCGCCTGGTGGCCTACCCCACCGCGAAGGGCTGCGCCGCCGCATATTTCCCCGAAGCCAACGCTCTGGTCCACAAAGAAAACGTGGCCCGGGAGTCCAACACCCCCGGCTTCAAAGCCATGTTCGTCCGCTTCATCCCCCACAACGACGAATCCGCAGAGGCGACGGAACCGGCGCTCTCGGGTAGTTACATCTGACTCTTCCGAGGACAGAAAGTCGGGGAGCTCTGGCCGTGGTCGCCGTGTAACTGTCGCTGCGAGGGTGGTCTCTCTAGTTCGGGGCAAGGGGAGGTGGGCAAGGATCGCAAATCCGGTGCTGCGACAGTAGCTTTCCTTCCCTTAATTGGTGCTGCAGCTAGTGCGGTCCTGGATGTCCGCGGGCGGCACCGGACGCGTTTTTGGCCGCGGAAGCCTGGGGGTATACGCCGATTTGATGAAGTGTTCTCTTTCAGCGGGGGTTGTAGCCGCTCCAGCGATGGTCCACGCCAGTGCAGTAGCTGCCTCAAACATCACCCGGTATGCCTCAGGTGAATCGGCAAATGCTACGAACCCGTGTGAGTGGATGGGTACGTTCGCACCGGGAATGCTCAGCCAGGGGTGCAGGACGGGGATTACTTGGGAGACATTGCCCATATCAGTTGAGCCTCCGCTCATGCCGGCCGAGCTGGTTGTGTCTTTACCGAACGTGTGCATGGCGTCCGTCCAGTGCGCTGCCAGGGCGTTGTCTTGGAGTAACGGCTCGTATGCCGGTTCGGTCGGCTCAACAGCCAGCGTTGTTCCAGTTGCCAGGGCGGCGCCCTCGAAACAGGCGAGGACGCGCTCAAGCAGGGCTTCATATTCCCGGAGGGTGAACGCCCGGCACTCAAACTCAACTACCGCCCGTTCCGGGATGATATTCGTGGCGTGTCCGGCCTCGGCTACGTACAGAGCTATGCGGTGGTCGCCCGGGATTTGCTGGCGCAATAACCCCACTGCGACTTGGCTCAGTACAGCCGCATCTGCCGCATTCACGCCTAGATGGGGGGCTGCTGCTGCATGGGCGGCCTTCCCAATGAACGTCGCCCTGTACCTGCCCATCGCTTGGGCGCTGGTACCGGCCGGGTTGTAGGTCACTCCGTCTTGGACAGGGTGGACCATCAGGGCAAGGCAGATACCGTCAAACACTCCCCGTTCCAGCAGAAGCGCCTTGCCGCCACCGCTTTCCTCAGCAGGGGTTCCAATGGCTTTCAGCGTGATGCCCAGCTCATCTACATGCGGTTGCAAGGCAAGGGCGGCGGCGACCGAGGCACCAGCAATCAGGTTGTGCCCACATGCGTGTCCGATGTTTGGTAGCGCGTCGTATTCCACGCAGAGTGCCACCTTCAGCTCGCCGCTCCCAGCGGTGGCTGTAAAAGCTGTAGGAAGGCCACCAGTGCCTCGCTCAACCTCGAAACCGCCTTCAGCCAGGAGCGCCGCAGCGGCCTCTGAGGAACGGACCTCCTCGAACGCCACTTCGGGGTTGGAATGGATTTCGTGGGCCATGGCCTGGACAGGTAGCTTCCACTCCTTGACTCCCTCTGCAAGGGTGGTGTGCAGACTTGCCATAACGGTGCTTTGCCTTCCTGTTTTCCGTGAGTATCGTCCGCCTAGCAAGACATTTGAAGAGTTGGGCCGACCGCCTTTGAACGGTCCTAATCATCCGACCACTCATTAGATACCCTGAAGTGGCGGCCACCGTGGCGTATGCCCATAAGAGCAGTGCGGCGGTTCATGCGTTAGTGATGGAAGAGCTCCTTACGCAAAGCAAAGTCGCTGCTCCGTCGTTCAACTATCCCTCGGGGAAACCCGGACCTCTAGGAGGATCATCGGTAGCCGCCGCGCAAGAAGGGTCATTTCCGATCTGGCAGGAAGAAACCTTGAGGCTAATCAAGCCACCCCTCGGTTGCAGGCGTCAGGGAAAATTCAGTTAGGTGGTGCGGACCAGTGAGCGGCTCAATTCGGAGCCGAGAAAGTTTTAAGAATGAGATCCGCCATCCCTCGGCCGTCCGGACGTACTCCTCTTCATAGTGGCCGTAGCCCCTGATCCCCCACATACCCGGCACATGAAAGCCCTGCTCTTCGCGCGACTCGGGCTCCCAAGTCAGCTGGTCAAACATGCTCCAAATCCCCCGAATCGAGTTATTGGATCGAGCCTCAAGTTGGGGCATGAAACCCTGATGTATGGATACCACGCCCGACATGTAGGCGGTTACGGCATTGACGAAGGCGTCAGGGCCGGCTGGAGAGAAACTGAAGCCCAAAATTTCAGCCCTGTCGGAGAAAAGCGTCCGGAGGTCTGACCAACGCTTAAGGTCGATATAGCGAAAATACCGAGCCTTTAATCTGCGCACGTCCTCGTAGTCGTCAAAGGATATTTCGGGCCATCTAGTCGGTGCCATGAAGGGACTCTACCCGTGGCATGGAGAGCGAAAATCGACTGTTTCGGCGATCAGTACAGAAAAATGCAGAAGTCTTGACGAACCGTACGGTGCCTCGTGCTTATGACCTCCTTAAGATCATGGGACAGCCTGATTCTCCCCAGAAGAATTCGACGTTCAGGCAGTCACAGTCAGGGCCACGCTGAAAGAAGGGGCAATCATGCAGCTCCAGATCAACCGTTCAAACCGCTTGACCATCATTGCAAAGACTGGGCATCACGCCCCTTCCAGCGGTTGGTGGCGGTCTGAGAATGACCCCATGCCAATCCGTTACCTTCAGCAGGGAGAAATCATGCCGGCGCTCCGGGGTTCACAGACGGTATGGACGCTCCTCCGGGAATTGGCCCCATCCCTAAAAAATGCTTCCCGGAACACAGACTCCTGACGCGATAACGCACTTCCCATTTTGGACTATTCTATTTAGAGAAAAGAAAAGATCATGAAAAGCAGGACTCTTGTAAAGAGCAAGAACACCCCCCGGCGCCGCGGATCAACCGAAGAAGCACCCGGTACTTCCGCTTTGGTTGGCGGTGTGCAGCAGTCCGGGTGGGCAAGCTCCCCCGGGAAGCAAGAGCACGATCGGCGGAGTGAAACGACACACCGCGCTGCCGCACACGGCAGCCAGAGCCGCTAGCAGAGCTTCCTCGGGTTCTTCCGAGGCCTCACTTTGCGCCGTCGCTCCCGCGTCCGGCAAAGGACCTTGGGGGCCTGCCAACTCAGTTCCGTCGCCGTCGTCGTCGTCATCTACAGCGCTGACGGTGCGCCGCGCTCGTGCGGGCCCCACAGGACCAAGGCTCCCTGGTGAGTCCCACCATCGGTGCCGGGCTTAGTTAGGTACGACCCCCTGCTGGGCCTCAGCCAGGCGACTGCTGCTGGGGCCACTCTAAAGCGTGCGTGCAGGCAGGCTTTCATGACCGTCATGTCCGGAGAACGCGGACAATAATTCTACGATTGCACCAATCAGACGATCAGTTCATAGGGGTCCCGGAGGCGAGCTGGCTACCAGATGTATCACCGGTGCGCATGACCTCATGGCACCACCGTATTGGCACACTGGTCCGGTGCTGAACGGGAAGAAGGTACCGTTCATCACCACCGCGGGAAGTCGCCTCTTTATGCGCCGCGCTGCGAGGTATGGGGGCAGAAAGACCGCGGCTATGATAAATCGAAGGAACGATTCCACAAGCCTGCGGATCGCGCGGTAAGTCCGCGAGCCATATCTGCTGTGGCAGGTGGTGCCGCTGATGCCACAGCGAGAGCCAAAAGAAAGCCCGATGGGACGGCCGTGCTGGCCCGACGCATAGGCCCGCAAGGCGAGTCTTCCAAAGACGGGCCCCTCGGCCGGACGTTCTGCCTGTCCGCGACGAGCGACCCGAATCCAGCCAAGAGACTTTCGACGCCCAGGAGCCACCAGGAATGAGGAGCCAGCAACCGGGAACCCGGCCCTATCATCACGCCGGTGACAAGCATGCCGGCTGCGGGCAGCTGGTGTGAACAACTCGAAACCGTGAAGTGTTCGAATGTGATTTTTCACGTGAACCCTGCACCATTTCACCGGGAACGCTGTCCCTCGGCCAACTGCTGTTGGATCCCTCCGCCCTAGACCCAAAGTTCGTAGCCATCATCTTTATGGAAATACTCCCTGCGATCAGTGGCGTCTGCGCCCAACCACAGGCCTGAACCGTCCGGCATTTCTTCTTCCACTATCCCCCGGCGGACAACGCGGGTGTTGTCGCGGATTTCTACGATATCCCCTACATGGCTCTGCCAAACTACGGTCCGCCGGAGGTGTGTGTCGGTGTTCCATTGCTCGAACATCAGCGTTCCAGGAGCAGGGCGTCGCCTTGGCCCCCGCCTCCACATAGTGCAACCGCGGCCCTGCCCGTCTCCCGGCGGATGAGTTCGTGCACTGCCGTGACTACCAACCTGGCACCTGAAGCACCAATTGGGTGCCCAATGGCAATGGCGCCACCATGTATGTTGATCCGGTCATCGGGCAGACCAAGTAGTTCAGCGGAATGGGCTGCAACTGAAGCGAAGGCCTCGTTGATCTCAACTATGTCGAGTTCTTCGGCTGTCCAGCCTTCGCGCTCCAAGGCCGTTCGGATGGCTCTAGCGGGCTTATCGGGAAGGGACGTGTCAGGACCGGCGATTTGGCCGTGGGCCCGCAGCCCTGCGATGACGTCCCACCCATGCCTCTGAGCAGTGTCCCGGGTGGTCAGCACGACTGCCGCGGCGCCATCGGTCAAGGGGGAAGCGTTGCCCGCTGTGACCGTCCCATCCGGGGAGAAGGCGGGGCGCAGCCGGGCCAGGGACTCTTGTGAAGCGTCGGGACGGATGCCTTCGTCCAGGCTTACTTCGCGGACGCCCTTTCGGGTGGGAACCTTCACAGGGATGATTTCCTGGGCCCACACTCCTGATTCCTGCGCCGCCGCTGCCCGTAGATGGGAGTTAACGGCTACCGCGTCCTGTGATGCCCGTGAAATCCTCAGTGCCGAGTTCGCACGGTCAGTAGCCAAGCCCATGGCCTCGTGGTCGAACGCGTCGGCCAAGCCGTCGTGGGCGGCTGCATCCACCAGGGTGAGCGCCCCGTAGGCATTCCCCGTCCGGGTTCCTGCGACGAGGCGGGGGGCTTGGCTCATCGACTCTTGGCCGCCGGCGACGACTACGGTTGCGTCACCGAGGCGCAGCATTCGGGCGGCCTCGATGATGGCCGACAGTCCCGAGAGGCACACTTTGTTCACTGTGACCGCCGGTGCACTCAGAGGAATTCCCGCAGCGACTGCGCTTTGCCGGGCGGGATTTTGACCGGCCCCTGCCTGGAGTACTTGTCCCATGATGACGACATCGACAATGTCTGCCGGGACATCGGCCTGTGCAAGGGCACCAGCGATAGCTGCCCCGCCCAGTTCAACTGCGGAAAGTGGTGCCAGTTGGCCCAGCAGGCGTCCGTGGGCGGTGCGGGCTGCGCCCACAATAACGACGTCCATTGGATCGGCCGATCGGAAGGCAGTCTCTGTTTTCAATCGATGCTCCGGGTTTTGATGGTGGAGACGGCCGGAAGTAACTTCGGGTGGCCGTTCTTCGTTCTGATCGGTTGTGCAGGTCATGTTGCGAGGAGGCGGGTAAGGCCGCCGGGCGGGAAATTGGCACCGAGGGTCATGCAGCGGTCGATGTCCTCCCAGGTGGCGATGACTCCTTCGTCCAGCATCAATTGGGCTTCTTGGGCCAGAGCATCGCGGACGCGACGTCGCACCCGGTCCGGGTCCACTTCGTGCGGCTCCGGGGGCAGTATCAGGGCTGCCTGCGGTACCTTGCCGTTTTCATCGAAGAAGCCCGGCAGTCCGGCCTCGACTACCGCGGTGAGAGAAGCGGACCGGCTGAAACGATCGGGGTAGGCGCGGTGCAACGTGTCGCAGATGTGCCGTTGTACCGCAGGACCGATGTAGCCAATCAAATGCAGTGGGGTCATGGGCAAGCCCCATGTTTCCAGGGAACGGTCAACTGTGGCGGGGTCCCCGCCTTTATCGATTTCGGCGAGAATTTCGCTGAACAGCCGCGTGAGGAGCCGGTTGACGACAAAACCCGGCGTGTCAGCGACCGGTACAGCTGTTTTGCCTAGCCGTTTGGCGAGATCCCCCGCGGTCAAGAGAGCTGGGCTGGATGAGAACGGAGTTCGGACCAGTTCGACCAGCGGGAGGACAGCGACTGGATTGAAGAAATGGAAACCGAGAACCCTTTCGGGGTGCCTGAGGCCACGGGCCATGCCGGTGACCGAAAGTGAGGATGTGTTGGTGAGCAGGAGCGCATCGGGTGCGATGGATTCCTCCAACTGCCGGAATACGGTGCGTTTCGTCTTTTGGTCCTCGAAGACCGCCTCGATGGCTGCGTCACACCTCCTGAAACCCGAAGGATCCGTTGTGCCGCGGATCAGCCTGGCGATTTCTGCGGCCTCCCCCGGTTGGAGCCTGCCGCGATACTCCTGCTTTTCGAGGTGCCCGCGGATCCGGTGAAGGGCGGAAGATACCCGGTCGGGGGAAAGATCACTGATGAGGGTCGGGACGCGTAGCTTGTCCGCGACCAACAGGACGAGCTGAGTTGCCATGAGACCTGCGCCAACGACGCCGAAGGATTCAATGGTTTTCAACCCCCCAAGGTTATCGGCTGAGACGGGCATGGGGTCGGCCGTTTGTGAAAGTGCGTGAGACATGTGATCCTGCTCCCGTTCCTACCCGCGGAGGTAGACCGTTGTCGTGTGTGTGTAGAAGTCTTTTGCGGCGCCGCCTTGTTCCTTTGGCCCGATACTGCTCTTCTTTGAGCCGCCGAACGGCACGTGGGGATCTGAACCGGCAGATTCCGAGTTGATGTGGAGGATGCCCACATCGAGGGCTTCGGCTGCTTCCAGCGCTGTCGCGAGGTCACGGGTGAACAATGCCGCGGACAAGCCGAACTCGGTCTCTTCTGCCAGACGGAATGCCTCCTGGGTGGTCGCGGCCCGGCGGACCGCCAGGACGGGACCGAAAAGCTCTTCTCGCCAGGCGAGGTTGGTGGATCCGGTTTTGCCAGCAGGGAGTTCGAGCACGGTGGGGGCGATGAAGGCACCGGGAGTGCCGACGAAGGGGTTCTTCGCGGATGTCCCGGCGACGGCGACGGCACCGGCTTCTACGGCTGCGCCGATGGCGCTCGTGATGGACCGGCGCGCCGCTTCGTTGATCACGGGCCCCATCTGTACTTCCGGGTCAACGGGCTCCCCGGTTTGCCAGGTGCCGAGCCGGAGCGTGAGGCGCTCCAGGAATTCGTCGGCGATGGAGTCCGCGAGGATGAGTCGTGAGGTTGCGGTACATTTCTGCCCAGTGGAGCGGAACGCCCCGAAAAGCACCTGCTCCGAGGCGAGATCCAGATCAGCGTCGTCCAGCACCAGCGCCGCGTTCTTGCCTCCCATTTCTCCTTGCATGGGAATTCCCCGGACGGCCGCTTGGGCTGCCAGTGCGCGTCCGACCCCTGACGAGCCGGTAAAGGACATGGCGTCCACGCCTGGGCTCTGAACAAGGGCTGTCCCGAGAGGGCCGGGACCAACGATCAGGTTGAGTACCCCGGCGGGCAGCCCGGCGTTGACGAGAGCGTCGGCAAAGCGCGTGGCGAGAAGCGGGACGGTGGAAGCTGGTTTCCACACCACCGCGTTCCCGTGCACCAGGGCGGGAGCGATCTTCCATGCCGGGATGGCGATCGGAAAATTAAACGGGGTGACGATGCCGACGACGCCCAGCGGCTTACGCGTTACGAGGATACGTTCCCCGGGCCGGGGCGAAGCAAAGTGTTCCCCGGCGGCGCGATCACCCTCGGCGGCGAAGTAGCGCAGGATCTGGACTGCACGGAGTACCTCTGCCCTTCCCTCGGTCAGGGTCTTGCCTTCTTCGCGGGAAAGTTCGAGGCCGAGCAGGTCGGCTTGCGACTCCAGGGCTGCGGCCGCTCGAGAGAGGACCGCGCCCCGTTCGTGGATCGGGGTTCGGCTCCAGGCCCGCTGTGAGCCGCGCGCCGCCAGGACGGCTTTGTCGAGATCCTCAAGGACGGCAACACCGCCTTCGGCAACTACCTCCTCCGGGCGGCTGGGATTGACAGAGGTAAGGTGGCCGCCGTTGCCAGGTACCCAGTTTCCGTCGATGAGGAGCTTGAGCTGCACCGTCTGCGCCGCACCGGGGGCGGTGCCTGACGTGTCGTGTGCGTCAACGGTGGCACTCACCGAAAGGCTCCTATACCTGTTAGCTTCTGTCCGAGGATGAGGGTGTGGACCTCGTCAGTGCCTTCGTACGTACGAACGGACTCAAGGTTGTTCGCGTGGCGAAGGGGCGAGTGTTCGAGGGTTATCCCGTTGCCGCCAAGGATTGTGCGTGCCTCACGGCAGATTTCGATAGCTTCCCGGCAGTTGTTGAGCTTGCCCACGCTGATCTGATGGTTCTGCAGCTTGCCGGCGTCTTTTAGCCGTCCCAGGTGCAGAGCGAGAAGGAAGCCCTTGTTGATCTCCAACGCCATGTTCACGAGTTTCTGCTGGGTCAACTGGTAACCGGCCAAGGGCCGTTCGAACTGAAGCCGATTCTTGGAGTAGTCCAACGCGTCTTCAAAGGCGTCGCGCGCGGCACCCATGGTGCCCCACGCAATGCCGTAACGTGCTTCATTCAGGCAGGTAAAAGGGCCTCGGAGGCCAGTGACATTCGGCAGAACTGCGTCGGCAGGCAGACGTACCTCATCCAGCCGGATTTCACATTGGACAGAAGCGCGCATTGACAGCTTCGGCTCAATTGGCGTGGCGGTAAAGCCGCGAGTCTGGGTTGGTACAACAAATCCGCGCACGCCGGTGTCTGTCTGGGCCCAGATAACTGCCACCTGGGCTACATTGGCGAGTCCGATCCACCGCTTGGAGCCGGTCAATATCCAGTCCTCGCCGTCGCGGCGGGCAAAAGTGGCCATGGCAGAGGGGTCTGAACCGGCAGTGGGTTCCGTAAGGCCAAAGCATCCGATGGCGGTGCCGGCAGCCATCTGGGGCAGCCATTCCGCTTTCTGTTCTTCAGAGCCGTGCTTCGAAATTGCCGACATGGCCAGAGAGCCCTGGACGGAAACGAACGTGCGTATGCCTGAGTCACCGGCCTCGAGTTCGGCAGCGGCCAACCCGTAGTCCACTGCGCTTCCGCCGGCGCAGCCGTAACCTTTCAAATGCATTCCGAGCAGGCCGAGTTTGGCCAGATCAGGGACGATTTCCAGCGGGAACCGGGCCTCTTCATACCAGCTGGCGATGTTCGGTTTGATTTCCTCCCGAACATAATTCCGGACCCGGTCGCGCAGGGCGATTTCCTCGTCCGTGAGGAGGGTATCGAAGGAGATCAGATCCGAGGGCTCGAGCGCGGTAGCGGCCTCGACGTCGGCGGAACTAGGGGCGAGAGTCATGATGTGGTCCCTCCTGGGCATAAACGACTTCTGAATGGGCGGCACTTTGAGGGGTGTAGGTAAACGTTTTGCTTTTGGGGTGGTTCCGTAGCCAGTCCAGCACGTCTTCGGTGTGCTCACCGAGGGCGGGTGGAGCTTGGGTCCGGGGCGGCAGTGCCGGCGTCCAGGTGATCGGATGGCGGATCTGGCGGCCGGTAATGTTCCCGCCGGCGTCATGGACGTGAATTGTCGGCTCCAGGCCCAAGGATTCGGCGTACGCGATGCCTTCACCGATGCCGGCAACGCGGCCGGCCGGTACTCCCACGGATACAAGCCGGTCCTGCCATTCCTTCGCTCCAGCGTCTGCGAGCCCGGCTTCCAGCAGTGGCACAAGTTCCCGGCGGTGCCTGACCCGAGCAGAGTTCGTGAGGAACCGGGGATCAGCGGCAAGTTCCGGGTTGCCGATGGCGGCGCAGAGCTTGGCGAACTGTGAGTCGTTTCCCACGGCAACGGCCAGTGGGTCATCACCTGTGGCAAGAAGTTGATAGGGGACGATGGAGGGGTGGTCATTGCCCAGTCTGGTAGGAGTAACACCGGCGCCGAGGTACGCCTGTCCCTGGTTGGCAAGGGCGCCCTGGAGGCTCGATAGAAGATTGACCTCGATCCGCCTGCCCAGACCCGTGGAATTACGCTCGGAAAGGGCCGCGAGGATGCCGATCGTGGCGTCTTTCGCTGTCAGAACATCGACCAGGGCGACGCCCACTTTATAGGCGTCGCCCTGCGGGTCGCCGGTAATGCTCATTAGTCCGCCGACAGCCTGCACGATGAAGTCGTATCCGGGCAGATCACGACCGCCTTCCGAGCCGAAACCCGAAATTGATGCGTACACCAGCCCGGGGTTCTCCTCGGCCAGTGACTCATATCCGAGGCCGAGCTTGGCGAGCCCTCCGGGTTTGAAGTTCTCCACCAGGACATCGGCGCGGAGTGCCAGTTCCCGGGCAAGCTGCAGGTCTTCCGGGTCGGTCAGGTCAAGGGTGACGGATTCCTTATTCCGGTTGACGCTTTCGAAGTACGTCGCACCTGTCGTTGAGGAAGGTGGCGCCCACTGCCGGGTGTCATCTCCGGTTCCGGGGCGCTCAACCTTGATGACCCGGGCGCCGAGATCGGCCAGGGTCATGGTCGCGAGCGGACCGGCGAGCACGCGGGAGAAATCGGCGACGACGATCCCCTCCAGTGGTGCGCCCGAGCCCGCTCCCGACCTCATAGCTGGCCCCGCCGGGTCCGCCTTCCCCGGAAAATCACGACAATACCGACCGAATGGATGCCTCCAGCACCGCAAGGCCCTCGTCAAGGACGCCCGTTTCGATCCCGAGCGGAGGCAGCAACCTGATGATGTTTCCGTTGGTCCCGCAGGTAAGAGTCAGGACGCCGTGAGCGTTGGCTGCCTTCGCGGCCGTGGTGGCAAGGTCTCCACGGGGTCCGGAGGCATCGCGGAATTCGATTGCCATCATTGCACCCCTGCCGCGCACGTCTGCGACGCCGTCAAGTTCTACGAGCGGCTCCAGGCGGCGCCTGACTGCGGCTTCAATGGCAGTGGCGTTCTCCAGTAGCTTGCCGTCTTCGAGGAGTTCGAAGACGGCCAGAGCGGCCTCGCAGGCTACGGGGTTGCCGGCGTAGGTCCCGCCGAGACCACCGGTGTGGACTGCGTTCATCAGTTCGGCGCGGCCTGTGACGGCTGACAGTGGCAATCCACCGCCAAGAGCTTTCGCGGACAATGTGATGTCGCCGGCGATACCCTCGTGCTCGGAGGCGAACAGCGTGCCGGTCCGGCCCATGCCGGCCTGGATCTCGTCGATCACCAGTACGATGCCGTGGCGGGTGGCGATTTCGCGGATGCCTTCAAGGAACCCGGGGGCCTGAACTATAAATCCGCCTTCGCCCTGAATCGGTTCGATGACCATGGCGGCGAAGGTTTCGGCGTCGTGTTCTGCCAGAAGAGCCTCGATCTGTTCGAGTGCCTTCCCAGGCCCCTCGGGGGAGGTGTGGGCGGGTGCCGTCGGCGCCCGGAAAACTGAACCCGGCAGAGGCCCGAAGTTGATCCGGTACGGATTCTCCTTTGCCGTCATCGCCATCGTGAGCTGGGTTCGGCCGTGGTACGCCTCGTCAAAGACGAGGATGTTGGGGCGCCGAGTTGCGGCCCGGGCGACCTTAATGGCGTTTTCCACAGCCTCCGCACCGGTAGTGAACAGTGCTGTGCGCTTCTCGAAGTCGCCGGGGGTGTGCTCATTGAGCCAACGGCAGACTTCGACGAAGGACTCATATTCGGTGACCATGAAGCAGGTGTGGGTGAAACGCTCCAGTTGGGCGGCGGCGCGCTTGGCCACCTTCGGGTTTGCAGCACCAACGCTGGTCACGGCAATGCCTGAGGCGAAATCAATCAGATGGTTCCCGTCAACGTCCACGAGCAGGGCACCCTTGGCGTGGTCAATGAACACAGGCAGAGTGATGCCAAAAGCGTCGGTGACGTGCTGGCGGCGTTCGGCCTCCAGCTCGCGGGAACGCGGGCCCGGAAGGTCGGTAAGCAGGCGACGGGCGATGGCCTTAACAGCGGCCGGATCGTTGGCCTGGTTCGCTGCGAGTTCTTGTGTGACAGTCATAGGTCCTCCTCGTGTGGTGAAATCCACCATAGGGAGAGTCTGCTGATGTGTCGTTGGACGATCTGTCCAAAGATACTGAAGGATCAGTCTCTACGTACAAATCCCGGTCGCCTATGATTTAGCCATGATCACCCTGGCACGGCTTGTTGAGGCCGCAAAGCGGGACCTGGCGCCTTACTGGCCCGTTCCCCTCCCCCGTGTTGAACTGACGGGCGTCCACGTCTCCGAGCTGGAGGATCCCACAATGTTCCTCTACGGCGGCGAGCTTCTGCTCACCGTTGGACTGCAGCTCACCGGTCTGGATGGAGACGCGCGCCAAGAAGCGGCCGAGAACTATGTCCAGCGCTTGGTGGACGGCGGCGTGGCTGCACTGGGCCTCGGCTTGGGTTCAGGGCATGCCATGGTGCCGGACGAACTCCGGACAGCTTGCGTGGAGGCCGGCCTGCCTCTTCTGACGGTTCCCCGCGAGTCCCCGTTCCTGGCTGTGTCGCGCGCATATTGGGAGCTTGTCAGGCAGGGGGGCGAAGCCGAACTCACCGCTTTGTTAGGGCTTCAGGTGGCACTGACGCGCGCCGCCGCGCAGGATGACGCGGAACCGGAGATCGTCCGGGAATTGTCCCGCGCTCTGGGGACCTGGGTTGCATACCTGCCTGAAGGCGACCGAACCCCGGCCTCGGCCGCCAATGGTGCTGAACTCCCGCCAGGATTGCTGACCGATCTCACAAGGGAATCTGCCATTTTGCGTAACGCGCGCCGAGGTGCCACCGGTAATATTCAATTGGCCTCCGGTGTTGCTTCCCTCTACCCGGTATCTGACGGTCCGGCCGCGTCGGGCTACCTGGCCTTAGGCAGGAGCGGGCAACTGGCTGCTGCCGAGCGGCACCTGTTCCTCACCGCATCCACGCTCCTGGCGGCCAGAGCAGCCGGACAGCGCAGCGCCGCGGCTGAGCGTCGACGCGCTGAGGGTATGCTCGCAGCGCTGGTCCTGGAAGGACATGACGATGCAGCCCGGCTCCTTGCAAGGCAGATGGACTCCGACCCGCTACCGGAAACAGCCTTCGTCGCCGTCCTGCCCGACTGCGAACAGCGGGCGGCGCAGCACGATCTGTCAGGGCTGGTACTCGAACGTTCGGGTGTTGTATTTGTGCTTCAGGCAGCGTCGAGCCCCTATCCGTCCCTGCCAAAGGGTGTCCGCGGTGCATGGGGTGGCCCCATGCCTCTGCGGCGTCTTCACGAAATCGGATCCCAGGTGGCCGAGGCCGCCGCCTCAGCACCCCCAGGTCAGCTGATACGCGTTGGTCACGGCCTCGACCTGCCGGCAGATGAATGGGTGGAGGAACTAGCCTCCCATCCCGGACAGCTCCTTGAAACAGTCCGCTCCTACCTGGCCCACCGCGGGCAATGGGAGGCGGCCGGCCGCGACCTGGGAGTGCACCGGAACTCGGTCCGTTACCGAATTGCCCAGGCAAAGGAACTGCTGGGGGTTGACCTGGATAACCCCGACGTAGCAGCCCAGCTCTGGCTCGCCCTTAGAGGCCGCTCTCAACGAACCCGGAACGACTAAGCCGCAGCGCGGTCCTCCTTGGCCGGTAACCCACCAGCCACCGGCCGAAGCGACCCCTGGTGAAAGCCGCCAATGGGGCCGCCGCGTGGGTTCTCCCCTAACCGCGGTTCCACAACTGCGCCCGCACACTTTGACGCATCGTACAAAGGAAAGCGCAGATATCGACTTTCTGCACCGTGACGCATCCCCTCCCGGCTACCTAATCTCAATGGACAGTGCACAGCCTTACTGCACCACCGAGAGGACAATCGTGACGATCGAAGATACGAAGTCAAACGTGATGCCGGCGACCGGCACCAGGACCATACGCGGGGCGGTACTTGAGGTCATAGGGGCAGAGCGGCCCTACGCGGACACCCGTCCTATCCATGTGGAGGACCTCGAGCTCGAAGGGCCCGGCGAGGGCGAGATCCTGGTCCGCATCGAAGCGGCCGGTATATGCCACTCCGATCTTTCCGTCGTCAACGGAAACCGGCCGCGACCGGTTCCGATGTTGCTCGGCCATGAGGCGGCCGGAATCGTCGAGGAACTGGGCGGAGGCGTCAATGACATTTCGTTGGGCCAGCGCGTCGTTATGACCTTTCTCCCCCGCTGCGGTCAATGCTCCGGATGCAGATCCAACGGCAAAACGCCGTGCGAGCAGGGCAGCGCTTCCAATACTGAAGGAACGCTGCTGGGCGGGAGCCGCAGGCTCTCGCGCGAGGGCGAGCCTGTCCAACACCACCTTGGAGTCTCGGCTTTCGCCACCCACGCCGTGGTCTCTCGTCGTTCCGTTGTGCCGGTCGGGTCCGACGTCCCGGCGCACATCGCAGCTTTGCTCGGATGTGCCCTTCTCACGGGCGGAGGAGCCATCCTCAATGTCGCCAAGCCAGCGCCTTCCGCCCGGGTAGCCATCGTCGGTCTCGGCGGAGTAGGCATGGCGGCACTCATTACTGCCATCGCCACGGGAGTCGAGCACGTCGTGGGCATCGATACACTGCCGGCCAAACTGGAAGCGGCAAGGAACCTCGGCGCCGTTGACGCCATGACGTCGGCCGATGCCCTGGAACGCGGCGAAAAGTTTGACGCCGTCATCGAAGCCGCTGGGCACCCGCGGGCTTTGGAAGCTGCCATCGCACTGACGAAGCCGGGCGGCATCACAGTCACGGTGGGATTGCCGGCGCCGGGCCAGTCGGTCTCCATCGACCCCCTGACCCTCACAGCCGAGGCCCGGTCCATCGTGGGCAGCTACCTCGGCTCGGCGGTCCCGGAACACGACATCCCGATCTACGAAGAGCTCTGGCGATCCGGACAGCTGGCCGTTGAAGGCTTGGTGTCGGACACTATCCGGCTCGAAGACATCAACCGCGCCATGGACACGCTCGACGGCGGCCACGCGCTGCGCCAGATCATTACCTTTTCCTGACCACTCCGCATTCCAGCTCCGAAGAGAGAACATCATGACCTCCACAAATGACCACATCTACAGCGCAATCATCATCGGCGCAGGCTTCGGCGGCCTCGGCCAAGGAGCTCAGTTTGTCCAGGAAGGTATCGAAGACTTCCTGATCCTTGAGCGCGGCAACGACGTGGGTGGCGTCTGGCGGGAGAACACCTACCCCGGCGCGGCATGCGACACCCAGGCCCTTGTGTACTGCTACAGCTACTTCCTGAACCTTAAGGTAACCCGGATGTTCGCCGGGCAAGCGGAGCTCCAGGGCTACCTGCGTTCCATGGTTGAGGAATTCGGGCTCGGCAAGCACATCCACTTCGGCCAGAACATCACCGCGACGGAGTGGGACCAGGACCGCCGCCTTTGGACCGTGCACACCGCGGACGGGTCGCAGTTTCTGACCCGCTCGGTCGTGGCTGCCTGGGGCCAGCTGAACGAACCGAACATCCCTAACTTCCCCGGCACGGAAACCTTCGAAGGCGTAGCATTCCACTCCTCCAAATGGCGGCACGACCTTGACCTGACCGGCAAACGCGTCGCATCCATCGGCTCCGCTGCAACTGCCGTACAGTACGTGCCCGAGGTTGCCAAGGTCGCATCGAACCTGACCGTATTCCAGCGCTCGGCCAATTACATCCTCCCCCGTGACCAGTACATCTTCACGGAGGAAGAGAGCGCCCGCTTCCAGGAAGAGCCGGACACCTACCGCCAGCTGCGCCAGGAAATTCACGAATTCCGCGAAGCCGGATTCGAACGCACCCGCAAGCACACCTCAGCTTCCGAGGAAGGAGTCGGCCTCGCCCGCCAGCACCTTGAAGCCCAAGTGTCCGACCCGGAACTGCGGGCCAAGCTCACCCCTGATTATGATTTCGGTTGCAAGCGCATCCTGCGGAGCGACGATTTCTACCCCGCGCTGACCCGCGAGAACGTTGACCTCGTGACAGAGGCAATCACGGAATTCACCCCCCGTGGCCTGCGTACCGCTGACGGTGTCGAGCACGAATTTGATGTCATCATCTACGCCACAGGGTTCAAGAGCCACGCCTTCATGGGATCCATGCGCGTCACCGGGCGGGAGGGCATTGGCCTCGACGAACGGTGGGGCAACGCCCCGGAAGCCTACCTGGGCATCACCGTTGACAACTTCCCCAACCTCTTTCTGGTCTACGGCCCCAATACCAACCTCAACCACAACTCGGTAGTGTCGATGCTGGAGGCCCAGCACCGCTACATCGCGCAGGCTGTGCAGTACATCGCGGCCGATGAAGCACGGTTCCTGGAAGTAGACCGGGCGGTAGTGGAGAAGTTCAACGCACACGTTCAGGAAGAACTTCAGAAGTCCGCGTTCTCCTCCGAATGCTCCTCCTGGTACAAGAACGAGGACGGCCGCGTCATCAACAACTGGTCCGGAACGGTCGAAGAATACCGGGCCCACACCCATGACCTCCAGCTTGAGGACTACCTGCAGCTGGCGGACTCCGGGCCCGCGAAGTGACAACGACCGACCGGTTCAGCGGCAGGCCCGTTGCCCCGGACGCTGCAGAGGTTCTGCAGAAATTCCGGGCGGCCGGCGGGCGCCCGTTTCACTCCTACCCCGTGAAGCAGGTGCGCGAGCTCTATGAGAGCGGCTGCGCGGCCAATGGATTGAGCGGAGACCCGCTGCCGTCAGTCACTGACTTCGATGTGGCGGAGTTCAAGGTTCGGGTTTATGACCCCCGCAACACCGCAGGATCCACCCCCGCCGTTCTGTTTTTCCACGGCGGGGGGTGGGTCATGGGAAGCCTCTCAACTCATGACGGGTTGTGCCGTCGATTGGCCGCGCTCACCAACCTGCCCGTCGTCGCGGTGGACTACCGGCTTGCCCCGGAGCATCCCTACCCGGCCGCTATTGACGACAGCCGCAGCGCGATTCGTTGGCTGTTTGGTGGTGGCAAGGAGCACGGCCTGGACGTCACCTCGGCTGTGCTCGTCGGTGACAGCGCGGGAGGCCAGTTGGCCGCAGTCCTGGTCAATGAGAACGCCGGCTCGCCGGACCCGCTGCCCGTCATTGGTCAGGTCCTCCTGTACCCCATGGTGGATCTGACCATGTCCTCGCCCTCCTACGACCGCGTCACCGATGGGTTCCCATTGGTTGCCGATACCATCGGCTGGTTCGCTGACCACTATCTGCCAGAAGGCGTGGACCGCTCGGCACCGGATATCAGCCCCGCCATGGCTCAGGTCCCTGCCGGGCTGCCGCCAACATACGTGGTCACCGTGGACAACGACCCGCTGGTTGATGAAGGCGCAAACTATGCCGCAGCCCTGGCCAGGGCAGGCACGGAAGTCCTGTACCAGCACCTTCCCGGGTACGCCCATGGGCTGTTCACCTCTGCGGGACGAATTACCCGGGGAGAACAAACAGTGGACCAGGTTGCTGCCTTTATCAGGGACCGCACTATCTGACTGAGGTGGAGTACGTCCCTTCATCCGATCATTCAAAGGACGGCGATAGCCCCCACCAAGGGGTGGGGGCTATCGCCGTCACTCACGTTTCTTTAGGAATCTCATGACTACTGCCCTCCTTGATCCGACCGTCCCACGCCAGCGTGAGGCCGATCTCCTCGCCTCCGTCCCTACCGGTTTATTGATCGGAGGTCAGTGGCGGGACGCGTCCGACGGCGGAACGTTCGACGTTCACGACCCCGCCACCGGAGAGGTGCTCGCCACCCTTGCCTCAGCCACCAGCGAAGACGCCATCGCTGCGCTCGACGCCGCGGACGCCGCCCAGGCATCCTGGGCGCAGACCGCACCCCGGGTGCGGGCCGAGATCCTGCGCCGCGCCTTTGAGCTCGTGACCGAGCGGGCCGAGGACTTCGCGTTGCTGATGACCCTGGAAATGGGCAAGCCACTCGCGGAATCCCGCGGCGAGGTCACCTACGGGGCGGAATTCCTGCGCTGGTTCTCCGAAGAAACGGTCCGGGATTACGGCCGCTACCTCACCACGCCCGAAGGCAAAAACAAGATCCTGGTCCAGCACAAGCCGGTGGGACCCTGCCTGCTCATCACACCCTGGAATTTCCCGCTCGCCATGGCCACCCGTAAGGTCGCCCCGGCCATCGCCGCAGGATGCACCATGGTCCTCAAGCCCGCCAAACTGACCCCGCTGACCTCCCAGCTGTTTGCGCAGACCATGATCGAGGCCGGCCTTCCCGCCGGTGTCCTGAACGTGGTGTCCTCCGCCAGTGCCTCGGGAATCTCCGGACCGCTTCTGAAAGACTCGCGGCTGCGCAAGGTCTCCTTCACCGGGTCCACCCCGGTGGGAAAACGGCTGATAACCGACGCGGCGGAGAATGTGTTGCGCACCTCGATGGAGCTCGGCGGCAACGCACCCTTCATCGTGTTCGACGACGCAGACCTGGACCAGGCCGTGGAAGGGGCCATGGCCGCGAAAATGCGTAACATGGGCGAAGCCTGCACCGCCGCCAACCGCTTCCTCGTCCACGAGTCAGTGGCCCAGGAATTCACCGCCAAGTTCGCCGCCGCGACGGGCGCCCTGACCACAGGCCGTGGGACCGACCCCGCCACCCAAGTGGGCCCGCTGATTGATGCCAGCGCCCGCGACGACGTCCACGCCCTCGTAACTGCCGCCCTCGACGCAGGAGCGACCGCCGTTACCGGAGGTTCACCCGTGAACGGTCCCGGTTATTTCTACCGGCCAACGGTGCTGGGCAACGTTCCCCACAACGCTGAGATCCTCCGTCAGGAGATCTTCGGGCCCGTCGCCCCCATCACCACCTTCGCCACAGAAGAAGACGCCATTCGCTTGGCCAACTCCAGCGAATACGGTCTGGCCTCCTATCTCTACAGTCAGGACGTCAACAGGCTCCTGCGCGTTGCCGAGCAGATCGAATTCGGCATGGTCGGCTTCAACGCCGGCATCATCTCCAACGCCGCCGCCCCCTTCGGCGGCGTCAAACAATCCGGCCTCGGCCGTGAAGGCGGCTCCGAGGGCATCGCCGAATACACCACCACCCAATACATCGGAATTGCCGATCCCTACGCCGGCAGGTAGCTGACAGAGTCCCTCGTCAGCGCGGAAACCGTACCTAAGGGCCATCTATGCCGGCCCCGGCAGCCGCAAACGCCTCATCCGTTAGCGATCTCCCTGATCGTCAAAGTCAAAAGGAATCTTGATGAAAATTGTTCATCAGCGGGCTCAGGGGAAGGAACGTGAAATGGCAGCCCGACGACCGGCAGGCGCCCACGCCCCGGCTGGCCTTCCCGCGGTGCCGGGGCCAGGAGCCGCCCGCCGGCTCCTCCTCGCCCCGGCAAGCACTATGCCCTGGAACTGGACTGCCTCCCCTCGCCTCGAGATGAATGCCGCCAGGTTCACGCCCTCTGGGCGCCAGGCCCTTGGTACCAGCAGGGGTGCCCCTCATGGGGTCAATGCGTCAGATTCCGCCGAGCTCTCCCAAGTTTTGCCAATAGCTGCCTTTCAGGTTTTTGACAGCGTCGACTCGCAGGACGGTTGCGAGGAAGGTTGCCACTACTGCAACGGCCCGGAAACGGACTGAGACCTGCAGATACGACGGCACCCCTTAGGGGGCATGGTCAGACAACTGACGTTTTCTCACCAAAACCCGGAAGTGCACATAGCCCGCTACGAGCGGGCCCGCGAAAGCAGAACCCAGGAAGGTGACCTTCAAAAATCTGAAATCCCATGTTTTACATGGCGGTAACACGGTGGAACCAAAGCGGGCGATTTTCCCGGCCAAACTGGGATTATCACTCAAGCGACGAACCGTCTACCGTCCCGGGTTGAACATCTCTCCAAAATTCCCCCCCGTCACCTCTTGCGATTTCAAACATCTAAAACTAGAGTTATCAGTGACGCGGATCACGATGAGCTGATCCCAGCCCCAAGCAGACGTTCTTTCCTTTCAGCGATAGACGGCGACGCAGCCGTCCCAAGGAGTCCCCATGTCCACCAATTCCACGGGTGCAGAGCACTCTCCGATAGATGAAGACGCCGAGCAACTCGCCCGGCTGGGCTACACGTACGAAACGCAGTTCAAGCGGGAAATGTCGTTCTGGGGGAACGTCTCTCTCGGGTTCACCTACCTCTCACCTGTCGTGGGTGTCTACACGCTCTTCGCCTCCTCTCTTGGCCTGGGCGGGCCGCCCATGATCTGGTCCTTCCTCATTGTGGGAGTGGGTCAGTTCTTCGTTGCTCTCGTATTCGGAGAGATCGTCTCCAACTACCCAGTTGCCGGGGGTATCTACCCTTGGGCCCGACGGCTCTGGGGGGCCAAGTGGGGCTGGATGACTGGCTGGGTCTATCTGGTCGCCCTGCTGACCACCATCGCCGGCGTGGCCTACGGAGCGGGCCCATTTCTTGATGCCCTCATAGGGGTAGAAGCGACAACCGGCTCCACCATCACCTGCGCCATCCTGTTGATCCTCGCCGCGACTGCCGTCAACTTCGGCGGAACCAAGCTCCTCAACAGGGTCGCAATGCTGGGACTGTGCTGCGAACTGGGTGGGGCCCTCGTTGTTGGGATCTGGCTCCTTGTCACGGCCCGCAAACACGACCTCAGCGTTTTGTTCAACTCCTTTGGAGCCGGTGGCGGAAGCAACTACTTCATCGCATTCGCGGCCGCTGCGCTCATTGGCATCTACCAGTACTACGGGTTCGAGGCATGCGGTGACGTAGCCGAAGAGGTTCCCAATCCTGGCGTCCGTATCCCTAAAGCAATGCGTATGACGATCTACATCGGCGGGTTCGCTGCCACCTTCGTCTGCTTGTGCCTGATTCTCGCCGTCCCCGATTACGCCGCCGTCATTTCCGGTCAAAACACCGACCCCGTCGGCACGGTCCTCTCAGGAGCATTCGGTGAAGTCGGTTACCGGGTCGTCCTTGGGATCGTTCTGATCTCCTTCCTCTCCTGCGTCATGAGCCTTCAAGCCGCCGCCAGCCGCCTGAGCTACTCCATGGCCCGCGACCGCATGCTGCCCGCCAGCCACCTGCTCGCCCAGTTCCAGGAAAAGCGTCACGTTCCCCCTTACTCCCTCCTGCTGGCCTGCGTTGTCCCGGTCTTGGTCATCCTCGGATCTGTCGTCTCCCCGGACGCACTTGTCGTGATTGTCTCCTTCGCCGCGCTGGGAATCTACCTGGGCTTCCAGCTGGTCGTCTTCGCGGCATTGCGGGCTCGACTCAAAGGCTGGAAGCCAGCCGGACAATTCCAGCTGGGCAAATGGGCCGTGCCGGTCAACGTCGCAGCCCTGGCGTGGGGTGTCCTGGGCATCACCAACATGATCTGGCCCCGCACCCCGGACAGCCCCTGGTACGTCAATTACCTCGTCTTGCTCTCCGCTGTTGTCGTCGTCGGAGTGGGCCTGCTTTACCTCTTCGCGAAGAAGCCTTACACCCACAGCGACTCACCATCAGCGGACGCTATTCCTGGTACCCCCTCCGTAAGTGCCGCCTCGGCAAGCCCATCCAACAACGTTGAAAACTACCTGTGAGAGAACCATCATGACTACACCCATTGCTGAAGCCCCGTATCTGGATATTTCCGATCCCACCTTCGCGATGCAGTCCGAAGCACTCCGGAACGCCCGTGACCAAAGCTGGTACGCACGGACAAACTACGGAATCGCCGTCCTTCGCTATGAGGAAGTCACCAAGCTGCTCAAGGACCCCCGGCTGAAGCAGGGCAGCGCTCAGTGGCCCCAACACCATGGCGTCCACAGCGGCCTGTTTTACGATTGGTGGACCAAAAACCTCCTGGTCCTTGAGGGCGAAGACCACCACCGCATCCGCCGGCTCCTCAACCCCGCCTTCTCGCCCCGTTTGCTTAAGTCCCTGGTTCCCAGGTTCCAGGCCCTGGCCAACGAACTCGTCGACGCATTCATCGACAAGGGCGAATGCGAATTCGTCAGCGACTTCGCCGAGCCCTACGCCACCCGCGTGCTGACCATCATGCTGGGAATCCCGGAATCCGAATGGCCGACCATCGCCCGACTCGCCTCAACCATCGGGCTGGCCCTGGGAGTAACCCTCAAGCAGGATCTTCACAAGGTCGAAGCGGCCCTGACCGAGCTGTACGAGTACGCCGAGGAACTGATCAAGGACCGCCAGGCCAACCCGGGCGAAGACTTTGTTAGCCGTCTGGTGCTTGCAAGCCGGGACGGGGACAGCCTCAGCGACGCCGAACTCCGCAACGCACTTGTACTGCTGATTTTCGGCGGCATGGACACCACCCGCAACCAACTCGGACTCGCGATGCAGTCGTTCATGCGCAACCCGGATCAGTGGGAGCTTCTGGCAGAACGTCCCGAGCTTGGATCCAAGGCCGTTGAAGAAGTCATGCGGATCAATCCCACGGTGACGTGGGTAACCCGCGAGGCAGTTGAAGACTTCAACTACGAAGGGCTGGACGTAGCCAAGGGCACAACCGTCCACCTCTTCACGCAAAGCGCCGGCACCGACCCCAGGGCTTTCCCCGAACCGGAAATGAATCTCCTGGGCGAGCACGCACCCCACCACGGCTTCGGCGGCGGTGTCCACCACTGCCTCGGTCACTTCGTCGCACGATCAGACATGAGCGAAGCTCTCCCGCTCCTGGCACGTCGACTCCGCAATCCCCAGATCAACGGCGCGGACGAATGGATGCCGGACTCCGGTAACACGGGTCCGATCCGGCTGCCGATCAGCTTCACCAAAGGCGAATAGCCGGACCCGCCCCCAACGGACCCACAAGAACAGGAATGACCATGAAAATCTTTGTTGACCGCCAGCTCTGCGAAAACCACGGCCAGTGCGCCATCGCCGCGCCCGATGTATTCCGGATGAACTCCGAAGGCATCCTTGAATACGAGGAGAACGTCAACGACTCGTTGCTCGCCGACGTCGAAGACGCCATGGACGCCTGCCCTGTCCAAGCCATCTTCATCCAAGACCAGCCATGAGCCGCCGAATCATCGTCGTCGGCGGCTCGATGAGCGGACTCCGCGCTGCAGAACAGCTCCGGGCCGCAGGCTGGACCGAAACCATCACGGTCATCGGCACTGAGACGCACCTGCCCTACAACCGGCCGCCCCTGTCGAAGGAACTTTTGGAGAACCCCGGAACGACCGCCGAGGCCTTTGACTCGGTAAAGTTCCGCCACCGGGCTTCGGTCTCTGACGTCCAATGGCAGTTGGGCACGGAGGTTATCGGCTCGAACCTGGCCGAAAACACCCTCACCCTGGACACCGGCGAGACCGTCGCTTACGACGGACTCGTCATCGCCACCGGTCTTCGGCCCCGCAGGCTGCCATTGCCCGGCCCGCTGCGCGGACGCCACGTCCTGCGCACACTCGAAGATGCAGTTGAACTGCACGAGGAACTCCGCCCGGGCACCAAGGTAGCCGTCATCGGCGCTGGTTTCATCGGCTGTGAAACAGCAGCCACCGCAACCAAGCTCGGTTGCACCGTCACCCTCATTGAGGGCACTAGCGGACCAATGCAACGGGCATTGGGTGTAGAGCTCAGCGCCGGTATCCGGGACTACCTGGTCCAGCAAGGCGTGACCTACCACGGGCATGCCAAGGTTGCAGGCCTTCTCTCCACCGAAGCCGATACCGAAAGCGACTCCAGCTGCAACGGCATCACGCTTGCGGACGGCACCGAGATCAGGGCTGACGTCATCATCGAGTCAGTCGGCTCGATTCCCAACGTCGAGTGGCTCGAGGGCAACGATATTGACATCAGCAACGGCGTGCTCTGCGACGAACACCTGCGTGTTACAGGGACAAAGAACGCCGTGGCGGTCGGCGATGTCGCCCGCTTCCCCGATTTGCGGAACGGCTCCGGTGCCCGACGGATCGAGCACTGGTCCATCCCGGGCGATACCGCGAAAATCGCGGCAAAGGCCCTTATTGCAGAGCTTAACAACACGGCACTTCCAGAGCCGGCTATTCCCCTGCCCAGCTTCTGGAGCAACCAGTTTGACCTCAAGATCCAGGGAGTTGGCAGCCCTAACCTGGCCACGAGGATCGTGGAACTGGAAGGCTCCGCAAAGGCCCCCCATGACGGAGTCGTCATGGGCTATTACCAGGACGAAGCTCTCGTCGCAGTAGTAAGCGTGGGCCTGCCGGCTGACCGGCAGCTGCACTACAGGCAGCTCGTGGACAAGCGGCATTCAGACCAGCCGCAGCAAGACACCCAGCTTCAAGCCATCTGACCCAAGGACCGAAATCACCATGACTACCCTTTCCGAACGCCCCGTCCTTGACATAGTCAGCGACCGTAATGCCTTCGCCGCTCACCAGGAAAAGAACCTCAGCGCCGGCGTCATCGAGGACATGCAGCGCAAAATCAATGAAGCTGGCGTCGAGTACATCTACTACATGCTCCCCACCATCGGCTCACGTGTCATCGCGAAGATGGTGCCTGCCAACCACTTCAAACGCAACCTTGAAAAGGGCATCGCATTCCACCGCACCGCGCTGGCTGATCTTCAGACCGACCGGTTCGGCAACCTCATCGGTGGCGGAATCGAAGCGAAGGAATTTGTCGGTCTTCCCGACCCGGAAACTTTCGCGCCCCTCCCGTGGGACACCAGCGTCGCCCGCGTTTTCTGCAGCGCATACGAGCCGCCCCACCTCAACGAAGTCGGTGGCCGCCCGCTGGCAACGGATTCCCGCAGCCTGCTCAAGCGCGCCCATGCAGCATTCACCGAACGCACGGGCATGGAAGTCCGCTCCGGCTGTGAACCGGAAATGACCTGGACCGGTCCGGGCATGGAAGTTATCAAAAAACCAGGCTCCAGCCCCGCCTACCAGGTGGAAAACCTCGAGCGCATGCGCGAGGTGTACAAGAAACTCGTGACGTACTCAAAGGCCCTGGGACTCGACATGATCGAGGGTGACTACGAGGACGACGGCCAGCTTGAGCTGAACTGGATGTACGACCGCGTCGAACTGACAGCAGACCGCCTCGTTACCTACCGCCAGATCTGCAAGCAGGTTGCCCGTGAACTAGGCGTTCACGCCAGCTTCATGCCCAAGCCCTACACCGGATCCATGGGCAACGGCTGCCACCACAACATCAGCCTCTGGAAAGGCGACACCAACCTCCTGATCGACGAGGGACGGGTTGAACTTCACCTCAGCGACATCGGCCGCTACGCAGTAGGCGGAATGCTCGAGCACGCCGCGGGATCCATGTCCATCATGGCCTCAACCGTCAACTCCTACAAGAGGTTCTGGGACGCCGGACAATTCGCACCCAGCGCGGTCAACTGGGGCTTGGACAGCAGGGCATGCATGGTGCGCATTTCCTCTAACGGGCGGATGGAGTACCGCCTGCCGGACGCGAGTGTCAACCCCTACCTTTCCCACACCCTGTTGATCGCTGCGATGGAAGACGGCATCAACAAGCAGACCGATCCGGGTAAGCCCCTTGACGACCAGGTCCGCGGTTCGGCAGAACCTAAGTTCAAGCCCTTGCCGCTGACTCTGGGTGGTGCCATCGATTCCCTCAGCGCCGACCCGTACATCCTGAATGCACTCCCCGAACAGCTCGGAGACATTTACACCGCACTCAAGAATGACGAGTGGGCCCGTTATTGCGGCGCCGTCACCGACTGGGACCGCGCGATGTACTGGGAGACCCTGCCATGAGTGACCGACTGACACTGGCCTGCATCGACTCTGAGGCCCCTCCGCTGTTCAATGCCAGCCCTGATGGTGTACGTCGAACCGGTTATGAGCCAGAAGCCGCAGCCCTTGTCGCGGCTGAGATCGGCCGTGAGGTGGACTGGCTCATCACGTCTTGGACCGAGATGATTCCGAAAGTCCAGACGGGCGAAGCGGATGCTGTCTGGTGCGGACAGGGCATCACTGCAGAGCGGCAGGCCCAGGTTGATTTCACTCTTCCTTACGCGATCTTCGATGAGACGGTGCTCGTCCGTAAGGATGACCCAGCGCGGGGCCCCGGGGATCTTGCCGGCTACCGCGTTGCTGCCATCGCCAACAGCACGAACATGGCACTTGCTGAAACCTTTCCGGGCATCATTCCCGTCCCCTTCGGTGCCAGTGATGACGTCTTCGCGGACATGCTGGATGCCTTGCGCAAAGGAACCGTCGACGCCGTCGTGGACGATGACGTCGTCACCGTGCCGCTCGGGACAGACCCGGACTTCGCGATCGCCTTCACCGAACCGACTGGGAACCGATGGGGAGTTGGGGTAGCCAAGGGCAACTCGGAGCTGCTTCAGCAGTTGAATACAGCCTTGGAGACAGTCATCGAAGACGGACGGCTTGAAGCCATCTGGACCAAATGGATGCCCGATCTGGCCTTCCCATTGAACCAACCTCAAAAGGAACGGTAATGACAACACCGCGAACCAACGCTCCAGCAGAGGGTGGCGACCCTCAGCCCAACGACCAGGAACGGCCGCTGATTGGGGTGCCGGGCATGTGGTCCGGTTCGGTCCAAGGCCTACGCTTTGACGGCATCGCAGTAGCGGTTGAAGTCCTGAGGTCGATTCTGCGCGCTGGTGGAGAGCCGGTAATTCTGTTCCCCAGCGAAGACCACAACGATCGCTCCCGCTACGCGCTACTCGACGGTGTGGTCCTGCCAGGCGGTGCAGATGTGTCCCCGGAACTCTACGGAGAGGTGCCGTCTGACACCACCCGGGTAGCTCACTACGGAGGGCAGGACGCCGCGGAAATCGCAGTGATCCGGCACTGCGTCGAACTGGAAATACCGACGCTCGCCATCTGCCGAGGCCTCCAACTGCTGAACGTCGCATGCGAAGGGACCCTCACCCAGCACCTGGATGCGGAGGAGATCGACCACGTCAACAGTCTGCACACCGTGGACATTTCAGAAGGCTCCCGAACCGCAGCAGCAATAGGCACCCTCACGCCCAAGGTCTCGTCCTATCACCACCAGGGAGTGGCGAAACTGGGGCGCGGCCTCAAGGTCGTCGGCCGCGCTGACGACGGGGTGATCGAGGCAATCGAGCACGATAGCGCCCCGATCATCGCCATCCAATGGCATCCGGAAGACAACGCGGCAACCCTGGGCTCCGATCAAGCACTGTTCGACTGGGTCGTGGGGGAAGCCCGCACGAGGAAACTGGGCAACGCCGAAGCACGTGCAGCAGAAAAGAAAAAGAAAGCAGACCTTCACTCATGACTAACCGAGACGGCCGTGTCAGGACCTTGACTCCCATTACGCCAGCTGATGTTATCCCCGATGGCTTCGCCGAGCTCCCCGGGAATGCGCCGATCATTGCGGTGGTAGTTTCGTTGAACTTCCCTGACATGACCGTCGAGGTATCCCAGCTCGTGAAGCGTTTCACCAGGACCGCCCTGGAGACCCTGCTCAAAGCAGGGGCCAGGGCAGTCCTGGTGGACAGCAGTGCCACCAGCCTGCCGGACCCCAAACATATCGCCGGCGCCAGTGGCGTGCTCTTCCTCGGCGGTGGGGACGTTGATCCCAGCTTGTATGGTGTCTGCGGCCCGGTACCGAACCTCTATGGAGTGGAACGCCGTGCCGACGAATACTGCATGGAACTGATCGACAAGACGCTGGCCCGCGATGCACCCCTGCTGGCCATTTGCCGCGGTTCCCAACTCCTGAATCTCACCAGCGGAGGGACTCTCATCCCTGATCTGGACCCTTACGACCTGCACCGCGGTGGCAAGGGAGAAAGCATGTTCCTTGACGAACCTGTCACTATCCTGCCGGGAAGCCGCCTTCACAGCATTCTGGGCAGAGACCGCATCACTGTCCGCTCGGGGCACCACCAGGCCGTCGAAGAGGTAGGGCCCCGTCTCCGGGTCTCCGCAGTGGCCGATGACGGCATCATCGAGGGAACTGAACATATGGACAACACCTGGGTCGTCGGCGTCCAGTGGCACCCGGAGGACTCTGACGGAAATGCCGAAGACCGGGAGTTGCTCTTCAAAGCATTTGTCGAACAGGCCAGCAGTCATGCCGAAAAGATGCAGAACCAGGCAATGGCTCACACAGGCGGTCCGGTGTGAACGCTTACGATGCCAGGTGCAGGAAATGAAGATTCAAAGCCGGAACTTCCAGCGCAATCTTGCGTGCACCCGGCGGGGTTTCCTTAACCCGGTTCCCCACCAGGAATCGGCCCGAGTTACTCACAATGACCCGGTCCTGACTGTTCAGCAATGCCGCGTCTCCCGGCACCGCGCGCATCGCTGGAACGAATACTCCTTCCAGGTCCCTGACCCTGATATCACTGCCCGTAACCCCCACGAAGTCACTGTTGACATACAGCGGCACCGTCAGGGTGAGGATGTACTCCCCCATGCCGAGGTAGTCGACGTAAGGCCCCACCAAGGTGAGCTGACCGGTGCGGGCAGCGATCGTGAACCAAGGCTGCTGCTCGTAATCGTAGTAGGCATCGGTATCAGGAATCAGGTCGAACTCCCGCTTGCTGATCCGACCGTCGTCATCCCGGAGCCACCACTCAAGAACGCCCTGCGCCTTGCTGACGCTGGCCACCGCGAAGATCGCGCCGGCACCAACGGCGGTTTGGTGTCCTTCAAGGAACGAACGCGATATTTCAGGGAGGTCAAGCAAATCAGAATTATTGATCTTGGTGCGGTCGCCCATCCGCCGCGTCAGCGATTCGCTCATTTTATCGGAAGCGGATTCAAGGTCGCGGTAAAAGGACTTAAGCCATTGGCTGATCTTGTTCGCACACTCCTGTGCGACGGCGTCATTACTCATAATTGGTCCCTGTCATGCGTCGCGTATGTCAGCGTTAGTTTGACGTCAATCAGATGATAAATATTCGCACGAATGTGCTCGAGCGCAATTTTCTGGGCCAGCTCCCGGTCATCCCGGCGCAGGGCAGCAACAATGGCGAGGTGGTCCTCCGCCGCGCGGACCTGATCAAACTCCCTAGTAAGAGGCGCCCACAGCAGCTCGCCCACTTCCGCTTGGAGTCGGACCTCGGACGTCATGAGCCGTTCCGACTGGGCCGCCACCGCAACGCCGATATGAAACCTGCTGTCAGCACGCGTACGGGCGCCGGGGGAATCGGCACGCTCCAGTGCATGAGCCAAGGACTCAAGCATGTCCAGGTCCGTTGGGTCCGCCCGATCCGCAGCCATACGGATCGCCCCAGCGGCGATGGTTGCGTGTTCGTCACCCAAGTCCCGCAGCTCAGCCATGGACAGGGACGTGATGCGTTTGCGCAGCAGGTCCAGGGAAGGACTAGGCGCGCCGACGACGAACGTGCCCCCGAACCGACCCCGCCGGGTCTCAACAACGTTAAGATCCCTCAGCGCGGCCAGAGCCTCTCTGAGTGTGGCAACTGCAACACCGAACATTTCGGCCAGCTCAAGTTCGGCAGGCAACTGGTCACCGGGACGGATGAGGCCAAGCGACACTGCGGTGTTGATGCGCTGCACGATGGCCTCGGCCCTGTCCAACTCGGGAAGGGCGCGGTAAATCTGTGCACTGAAGTCAGCCAGCCCTGCCATGCGCGTGTCAGCCCCCTCCATCAACCAAACCGGTTCTATTCTATGCGATTCTATATTCCCTCCCGAACACGGCAGCAGACATACCGATCGTGTTGGGTATTGAGCGCTTATAGTCCCCGCACTCCCCCTATTTGAGACTTTCTAACTTCACGGTCCGTCAAAAACTATCGATTGGTAAGGCAAAATAAAATGACTGCTTATAAAACCATTAACCCCGCTACCGGCGAGACGCTCCGCGTCTTTCCGGAAGCCACTTCAGCAGAAATCAGCGATGCAATCAGTCGGGCGCATAAAGAATTCCTCAAGTGGAGGGAGACGCCGGTAGCAAGCCGCGCAAAGATCATCGCCAGGGTCGCCGAACTGTACCGCGAACGCAACGACGAACTGGCGCGCATCATCAGCCTCGAGATGGGTAAACCGCTCGCCCAGGCCCGCGGTGAAGTTTCATTCGTCGCAGACATCTTCGACTACTACGCGACCGAAGGACCTGGCTTCTTGCAGGATGAACACCTGAATGTAAAAGGCGGCGGTGAGGCCATTGTCAGGTCGACCCCAGTCGGCGTCCTCCTGGGAATCATGCCCTGGAACTACCCGTACTACCAGGTTGCCCGCTTCGCGGCCCCCAACTTGATGCTGGGCAACACAATCCTGCTCAAGCACTCGGCCAACTGCCCGCAGTCCTCACTGGCCATGGAGAAAATCTTCCATGACTCAGGCCTTCCCGAAGCTGCCTACATCAACGTTTTCGCCCGCCGCGAGCAGGTGGCACAGATTATCGCCGACCCGCGGGTTCAAGGCATCTCCTTGACCGGCAGCGAGGGTGCCGGCGCAGCCGTCGCCGAAGTGGCCGGCCGTAACCTCAAAAAATACGTTCTCGAACTTGGAGGCAGTGACCCGTTCATTGTGCTCGACACCGAGGACATGGACGCAACAGTAAAAGCTGCCGTCAGCGGCCGCATGAGTAATGCCGGCCAAGCCTGCACAGCCGCTAAGCGTTTCATTGTGGTAGCTGATCTTTACGATGAGTTTGTTCAGAAATTTACCGATGAAATGTCACGGATTACGCCTGGCGATCCGCTGTCCCCGGACACAAAATTTGGACCGATGTCTACGCAGGCAGCGGCCGATGACTTGATCGAGCAGATCCAAGATGCCGTTGACAAGGGTGCCACGTTGAAAACTGGGGGCAAGCACCTGCCGGGGCCCGGTGCCTTCGTCGAACCCACAGTCCTGGCGGATGTAACCCCGGACATGCGAGCCTTCTCAGAGGAACTCTTTGGGCCTGCCGCCGTTGTGTATAAAGTCGCTGACGTGGACCAAGCCGTCGAGCTGGCCAATAATTCCCCCTACGGTCTGGGCGGGGCGGTGTTCAGCAAGGACGTGGAAAAGGCCAAGGCCGTTGCTGACCGCCTTGAGACTGGGATGGTGTTCATCAACGGAAACACTGATTCCCAAGCCGATCTTCCATTCGGCGGAGTTAAGCGGTCCGGAGTTGGCCGTGAACTCGCGCGTTACGGAATGAACGAGTTCGTGAACAAGAAGCTGATCCGCACTCCTGAACGACCTGCCCCCAAGGTAGAGAGCGGGGACTCAGTAAGGCCCTAAGGCGCCGGCCAGGACATCGGTCAGCAGCGGCGGGAGGCCGTGGCTAGCGGGCTCCCGCCGCTGCAACTCTTGCTGCCCACAACCATTTAGAGCAACAGCATCGAAGCAGCAAGCGATCATCTGAAGTGCGGCAAGTAGCAGGGTCTTCTCAGCGACGGTGCCGGACGCCGACCGTTGACATTAGTGCGCACCATGTCTCCTGAGGAACTGAGCCCTTGAAAGACAGCGGAAGATACATGAACACAGAAACTAGCGTGACGGGCAGCAGCCGTGTGAAGCGCGGTATGGCGGAGATGCTCAAGGGCGGCGTCATCATGGACGTCGTTAACGTCGAGCAGGCCCGTATCGCTGAGGACGCCGGTGCTGTGGCGGTCATGGCGCTTGAGCGTGTCCCTGCCGATATCCGCGCCCAGGGCGGCGTGTCCCGCATGTCCGATCCGGACATGATCGATGCGATCATCGCTGCTGTGTCCATTCCGGTCATGGCGAAGGCCCGCATTGGTCACTTCGTCGAAGCGCAGGTTTTGCAGTCCCTCGGCGTCGATTACATCGACGAGTCCGAGGTCCTGACCCCGGCTGACTACGTCAACCACATCGACAAGTGGAACTTCACCGTTCCTTTCGTCTGTGGTGCCACGAACCTTGGTGAGGCGCTGCGCCGGATCAACGAGGGCGCGGCGATGATCCGTTCCAAGGGCGAGGCCGGTACCGGGGATGTTTCGAACGCGACCGGGCACATGCGGAAGATCCGTGCGGAGATCGCGAAGCTTTCAGCCCTTCCCGAGGATGAGCTGTACGTTGCGGCCAAGGAACTCCAGGCCCCGTATGAGCTGGTGAAGGAAATCGCGGCCACGGGCAAGCTCCCGGTGGTTTTGTTCACCGCCGGTGGGATCGCGACCCCGGCTGATGCTGCGATGATGATGCAGCTCGGCGCTGATGGTGTGTTTGTTGGTTCGGGCATCTTCAAGTCCGGGAACCCGGCAGAGCGCGCCGCCGCCGTCGTCAAGGCCACCACGTTCTACGACGACCCCGATGTCATTGCCAAGGTCTCCCGCGGCCTGGGCGAAGCGATGGTCGGCATCAACGTCGACGAGATCCCCCAGCCCCACCGCCTCGCAGAGCGCGGCTGGTAACAGGAACATCAAACGCTTTTAGTGTCCACATCACATAGCCGCTGGGCGGGTCTGGTCTTTTGCCAGGCTGTGCAGTCTTCCCATCAAGCCAAAGTGGGAGCACTCACCCGTGACCGGCTGAATCCGGGTCGCGCTGGTCACCAGTTTGGACGGCAAGGCTAAGGCGGGCGACGCCGTGCATAGCATCAGCTGCACGCACGAGGGCAAGGTGGGAAAAAGCCTGCGGGTAGTTGCCCGCCATCCGCATCTCTTTTGCGTCGTACTCTTCGCTCAGCAGGCCTAGCTCATTGGCAAACCCTATAAGTTTGTCCATGAGCATCTGGGCGTCAGCGCGGCGTCCCGTACGTGCGTACTGCTCCGCAAGCCAGAATGAACAGGCCAGGAAGGGGTGTTCCCCAGGCTCCAGACCGTCAAGACCGCTCTCCGTCCGGTAACGAAGCAGCAGGTCGCCGTCGGTTAGAAGCTCGTCCTCCAACCGGGCGACGGTTCCCAGCATGTGTTGGTCGTTGTAGGCGATGAAGCCAACTTGGGGCAGTACCAATAGGGAAGCGTCAGTCTGTCCCCCTCCATATGTCTGGGTGAAAGAGTTGAGGTTAGGGTCAAAGCCCTTCGCCATAACTTCTTCCCGAAGCCGGTGGCGCAGGGCCTCCCACAGCTCGACATCGCCGGGGAGGCCGTACTGGCGTACGGCACGAATCCCACAGTCAAAGGCTGCCCACATCATGACGCGGGAGTGCGTGAAGTACTGGGGTTCGCCTCGCATTTCCCAGAGGCCAAAATCCTTCTCGTCGAAGTGCTTCTCGACAAATCCCAATAATGTCCGCTGAAGGGCCCAGGAGAAGTTGTCCTCCTTCCCTCCAGCGAGACGTAACCGTTCCAACGCCACCATCACTTCACCGACAACATCGGCTTGAAATTGCGATACCGCCTCGTTGCCGATACGGACGGGCCTCGACTCCTCGTACCCCGGAAGATGCAGAAGCTCCCGTTCCGAAAGGTCCCGCTCGCCCCCAACGCCATACATAATCTGAAGATCTTCGGGATCGCCTGCGAGGGCGCGAAGGAGCCAGTTGCGCCACTGCAATGCCTCCGTTTCGTAGCCGTGGGTCAGCATCACCTCCAGGGTCAGGGCGGCATCCCGTAACCAGCAGAACCTGTAATCCCAATTCCGTGGGCCGCCGAAGTCCTCTGGCAGCGAAGTCGTGGGGGCGGCGACAATACCCCCTGTCTCATGATGTGTAAGGGCCCGCAGCACCAACAGGGAACGTTTTACCGCGCCTCCATAAGTACCTTCGTCCCGGCAGTGGCTCCCCCATCTTGTCCAAAAATCGACGGTCGCTTCGAGCGCAAGATCGACGTCCATGGCTTGTGGAAAAGGACGGTACGAAGGAAACCATCCGAATTGGAAATCCAGGGTCTCACCCTCTGATACATCGAAAGTTCCTTCATGCCCGTGAGGGTACGCCAGTGGGAGTGTAGGTCCTCTTAAAGCGAAAGCGTCGGGGCCCGCCATCGCCAGCAGAACCGCTGCCCCTGTGCCGGCAACGTCTTGGACGCGGCTCACCCAGGGCAAAACCCCTGCATACCCTGGACGAATAATGAGTTCCTGGCGCATTTCCACGGTTCCTGATTGCCCCGTAACCCGGCGCAAAAGAGATGAACCTTCGGTCCCTACCGGCATGAAATCTGTGACAAGTACCTGCCCTGTCGTCGTCCCCCAGGTGGTCTGGAGCACAAAGGTTGATTCAATGTAGTGGCGTTCGATAACCACCGCCGTTGGCTCATTCGGAGCTAATAACCACCGGCCATGCTTGGCGGTCCCCAAAAGGCTGCTGAAAACCGATGGTGAGTCAAAGCGTGGGAAACATAGCCAGTCAACGCTCCCATCCCGGGACACCAGAGGCCCGGTACGGAGATCTGACAGCAACGCGTAATCCTCTATGGGGGCAGCCATGCTTCACTCAACCACAACTGCTGCATCATGCGGCAGGCTTTCAACTGCGAAAGATGCCTCTTCTGCTCCGCTCCCGTTCAACTAGGATCCAGCAGAGGGACCGGGCTGCCTTCGCCGCAGCACGTCGCCGTGGTGGCAGCGGCGCGGTCTACCGAACCCAGATCCACCTGCTCTACCAATCATATGAACTTAGATTATTTTGATTTCCGCACTCGCCACCAAACTGTCCAGTCAGGTAGAGGAAATATCTACGTCGCTCTTTCTTTTTTAAACATCTAAAACTAGACTTATAAATGAGCTCACAACAGACGGTGCCGGTCCTCACCGATCCCTCATCTACTGCGCACCGAACTACTTGAAACAGTCCAAAGGAGAACGAGATGACGCGCGAAGAAGCCTACGCAAAGTGCCCTTCCGATTCGTACGTGGAGTTGTACGGCGGCCAGTGGCTCGTCGTCCCATTCGCACCTGTCGTCCAGCCCCCGTTTTTTACCTGCTTGCCAAGCTCTCAGCATGTCGCACGACAGAGGGCAGTTAGCGGAACCTAGCCCCGCTGGACTCCAAGCTCCAGAAAAACTAAGGAGCTAGTCTGTACCGACGAACTACAGCGCGAGAGCGACAGACTTGATCCCTTCCCGGAGGATCACGTAAACCACCAGGGCCCTCCACTCTCGCAACGGGGAGGCCCTGGTCCACCATCCGAGGATTAAGTGCTGGGGACCTTAGGACATTGGTGTCCGCCAAACGGCGACCTCATGCATAGGAACATCAAGGACCATGACGCCAGCCAATGAACAACACGCGCAACAGCATCAGGACGTGTGTCTCAATGCACCTACCGGCGACCTTGCACCAGTAAGTGGTTGGTGGCGGCCGGACGGTGATCCCGTGCCATTTCGTTACCTCGAACAGGGGGAAACCATGCCCCGGCTGGGCGGAAAACATACGATCTGGACCCTTGTGTTCGATATAGCGCCCTCAAACAAAGCCCAAGTTGCCAAGCTGCGCCCTTGACCTGCCGACCGACCTTATTTCCTCGGCCCCCACAGGGTTCGAAAGTACGACTACTAGTCCAAGCATCGAAAAAAGGAGGAAGGCATTGGAGCATGAGAGCATTTTCCACGATCCGCTCGCCGGCTTAGGAGCATACAAGCCTAACCCTGAGCCCTTTCCAGAGCGGGGCAACAATCCCCGGAAGGGGCAACTACGGACGGAATAGAGCACACCCCAGCCTGACGTCAGGGGGTGGCACGAAAGTACGTCAGAATAGGGTGTCCGTGCCTCGTTCCGGACATGATCTGGCGAGGGTCTTTGGTTTCAACCTGACACATTCAGTGCATCGTTGCTGACGGTGGCTTCCTTCGTTTAGTGCTTGGGAAGGGTCCAATCAAAGTCCCTGTCACGTTGCGCCCGGGATCCCCGTTGAGGTCCCTCGGTGCAAGGCTGGGCCTAAATGAGATAATAAGGCCTCCTTCTAACGCTTAGCCGGATAACTGTAAGGATTCTTTGCGTGTCCTTACACTTACTCCCTAAGAATCCGGATCTGTCAGGGCTCCCGGTCGTTATTTACACCTACATCGATAAATGTAAGAATCTGCTGGAGATCTTTACAGATAGGACAGTATGGAACGGCCTAGGAATCAGGGCGGCACTTCCGGGTACGTCACGCACCCTGAGGCGGCCATCTCCTCGGGCTCAAAGCTTGGGTGGCCGCAGGGCGAGTACGAAAGCCACGAGTGGGTGGGCAACGTTGATGCCTTCAAATCCAGCAGCTACCTCTCAGGGATGGCGGGACAAACGTACGAGGCGTTCATCCCGCCGCTGATTGCACGGTCTTCCTACCTGCCCTCTCCCGCTACGGCGACCCTTGCAGAGGAGGCGGCGCACGAGATCAGCCGCTTCGATGAACGCTACGGGGAGCACGTCAGGCCCTTCGCTGCGCTGCTGCTGCGAAGCGAGTCCGCGGCGTCCTCGCGGATTGAAAACCTGACAGCCAGCGCCCGCAGCCTCGCCGAAGCCGAACTCGGGGTCGAGGAGCGCGCCAATGCGACCTTGATTGTCCGCAACGTGCGGGCCATGGAGTCAGCCCTCGCGGCAGCGGAGCACCTGGACCCGGGGAGCATCCTGGATATGCACCGCGCCCTGACGGACGGCACGAAGGATGCCGACGTCGCTGGGCAGTGGCGCGAAGAGCAGGTGTGGATCGGATCCAGCCACGTCAGCCCGATCGGCGCAGACTTCGTTCCCCCGCACCACAGCCGCGTCCCGGCGCTGATGGAGGACGTGATGGACTACGCGCGGCGGACCGACCTCCCGGCAATGGTCCAGGCTTCCATCGCCCACGCCCAATTCGAAACCATCCACCCGTTCACAGACGGCAACGGCCGCACCGGACGGGCGCTCCTGCATTCCATGCTTAAACGCCGTGGTCTGGCCTCCCACGTGACAGTGCCAGTGTCTGCCGGTCTCCTCGCCGACGTCCACAACTACCATGACGCGTTGACCGCCTTCCGTGCCGGTGATCCGGAACGGATCATCACCGTCACAGCCGAGGCGTCATTCCTGGCCATCGATAACGGCACCCGGCTCGCCGCTGACGTCGCCGCCATCAATGAATCCTGGACCGATAAGGTCAAAGCTCGACGGGACTCCGCCGTCTGGCCCGTTCTTGAGTTGCTGGCCCGTCAGCCTGTGGTGAACGCCGCGGTCTTGGAATCCCAGCTGGGGCTGGACTACATGCGCCAGAAACGCGCGATGGATGCCCTTGAGTCCGCAGGGATTGTCATCGGCAACGACAAGTACAAGAAGGGCCGTTTCTGGCGGTCACCGGAAATGCTGGCCGCACTGGACGCCTTCGCGGAACGAGCCGGCAGGCGCGTGCGTAGCTGACGGGAGACTCCCCCCGATCCTCCGCGCACCAGGGACGCATCGACACCCGGCCACTGAGGATTCCATGAGCACCGTCAACTACCCGCTACCGGCTGAACCAGGACCAACCATCCCCGCCCTCGCGACAGAGGGCACAGGCTGGATCGGCAGAGGTGCACCATGCCTGATCGGTGACTCCGGAACCGAACAGAGTTGGTATTCGGGTTCGCGCCGAAATCCCTAGCCATTCGCCCCCCGGAAAGTTCGCCGCTGACGTGGCGGGAGGAGTAGCGTCGGCCCCGATCGGGGTTTGCGTGCAGTTCCGGAGACTAATCTTTGTCAATTCCTGGCAGCTGCCAACCCAAAGCCAGCTATCCCACCACGAATTGGCGAAGCCCCGGTCAAATAGCGGTTGACCGAAGCTTCAAACTGATTCTGCCCAGATCACCTGATGGTTCGCTGGGAAGCTGGGGTGAGGGCGTCTGCTCGGCTTGTCTTAGCCTTCGCACTCGGTGCAGTACGAGTGGCCCTCGCTTTGGCGGGCCAGTTGGGATCGGTGGCGTACGAGGAAACAGGAGTAACACGTGAACTCGTCCGCCGCTTGGGGAATCACCTGAACGATCAGCTCTTCGGAGACGATTTCCCCGCCGGGGGTCAGGCCTTCATCGAGAGCATCGGCTTCGTCGAGCTCACTGACGACGCTGCGTGCATCTGGGGCATTGGCGGACTGCAGTGCTTCGAGGGAGCGGTCCTGGGATTCCTTGACGTCTGAACGTACTTCGTCATAGTCGGTTGCCACTTGGATGATTCTCATTTCTGACGCTGCTCAATACTGACGAGTCTGCAACGTAGGCCGCAACTGGATTGTTCCCTGGGTCCCTGCTGGCCTGGAGACCTCGTGCTGACGTGCTAGGGGACGCCTCAACTCCGGCGCTGTCTCCTGGCGGTTGTCCCACGTTGCAACGACGCCTACTAGAGAAGGCGGTGTTGGTTTTTGCCAGCGCCCCAATCAACAGCTGCTCCCCGCTACCCCTCAAGACGACATATGGGCGCTTATCGGCAGGGCGATTATCGGCAGACTGGTCCGCGTCGACGTGCTCAGTCGACATTCGCGTGAACTGCAATGTTCCGGAGGACCACTGGGAGCTGTCATCTGCGTCGGGCCCGCGTCCCGCTGGATTTCGCAGTGCGCTTCGATGACACGGCCAGGACCCATTTGATAGCACTCGGCCGACTGTGGCCGCCGAACTCTCACTTCGGAATGAACCTGCACATGTAGAGCGCTTCCGGGTCCGCGTCATGTCGCTACTGCCACTCACATGCATGAGTGGATGAAGGTCCAAGGAGGGAAGAGCCAATGGCCGCAAGCAGTCACGATAAAGAAGATTTAAGTGTGGACAATGTCCACACCCCTTTGGCCTGACAAAGCAGCCGCCAGCCACGTCTCCTCCCTCCAGGAACGAACCGAAGTCAGGATATTCATCGCAAGTTCCCAAAGTCATGTCGTGCTCAGTCCCCCTACTCATGAAGAGGTGTAGGCCAACCCAGACCTACCGAACGAAACAAGAAGGGCAGACATAACCCCACTTCAGAGCAAGCGGAGGGCCAGCCAGCCACGACCCTGAACCCGCTCTCACAACCAAACAGGTGACCCGCGGCGCCAGGCACACCCCGCGGCCAGTGTCAGAGGGACCTGACCAACCAGAATGTCAACACGTTAAAGCAAAAACCCCCTCTGACGAGGGGGTATGCCGTGCCCGAGGTGGGACTCGAACGCGATTCCCGGCCTTGCCATTGCTGGGAAGTCGCGGAAACATGCGGAATCCGGGCCAATCCGGCGGGTGTACGGGCCAGTCCGGGGCCGAAAGTGTGGACATTGTCCACACTTTATTTTGCTCATACAGGTAGCTTCCCGGAGGCCGTTGGCAGAGGAACCCAAATCGCGGCCAAGGCGGCCAATGGGCACCCGTTGAAGGCAGCCGGAGCCGTTTGGTTCGACACAAGATACTGTCATCAGATTTCCTCCTTTCACACATTCATGGCGGCAAGATCAGGAGGCGACATGACCCCTCGAGAAGTCTATCGAGGCCGTCGGTGACCACAGACGTAAGGGCGATCACTCTGCTGATGCACCCACCAATGCTTCTACCTCCGCTGCTCACCTAACTCTCGAAATCGTCCAAGGCGTGGCCAGCCTACACCTACCAACGACAGGCCTTGGCCTGCACCCTTGGACATGCGCTGAAGTTTGGAGCGTTAACGATAGGGCTGACCTCCATCGCAGCCCACATGGGCCCTCGAATGCACTGCTATTCGCGGGCCCATTGGAGTTGCAGTGCCTACCCGCACAGCCTCGTAAGTCGTATCTGCCGGGCAGCCAAGGCGCGGATAGGTCACTTTCATCTCATCGAGCGCGCCGACACGAAATTCGTGTCGGGAGGTCGCCCCTTCCGGGCAGCCTCAGCACCGTTCTTCTTGGCATTTCATATATCTTAATGCTGAATCAACGACGGAATACGTCATTGTTGAATTCGCCCGGATCGAAGACCTTAGGCAAGTATGCGTGCCAAATAGGTCGTGGTTTCTGCCTAGAATCGCAGGTGTGACTGAACCATGGATAGACGCGCCGGAGACCGACCGCCGCAAAGACAAACTCGATCGCGGCCCCTTTGTCAAAATGGCGAAGGACCTCATCGAGAACCTTGCTGACAGCAATGACAGCACTGTCTTTGGACTCGTAGGTCCGTGGGGCTCAGGCAAGACATCCGTGCTGAACTTCATCACAGGCGCCCTTGATGATTCTGTTAAAGTCGTGCGCTTCAACCCTTGGTCCTTCGACGAAGTGCGTCTACAGGCCGAACTCTATGCAGCAATACTTGAAGCTTTTCCGCGAGGAACCCGTAAGAGTATTCGTAAGAAGGCGGTCGACGTCGCGCGGCGCACAACACCTATTTTGAAGGCCATCCCCCATGTTGGGACGGGAGTGTCTGAAACGGTCCGCGAATTCCTGCCGGAAAAATCCTGGGATTCTGCGTTCAAAGACATGGCCGGAACCATCAAGGCAGCACGTGTGAAGGTCCTTGTCGTCGTGGACGATGTGGACCGCGTTCAGCCCAAGGACCTGCTGCTGCTGATGAAGACCATCCGGCTTTTGGGTCGCTTCCCCAGGGTCAACTACCTGCTTGCCTACGATCGAAGGTCAATGATCAAAACGCTGTCCCTAGGCCTGGGTGGCGAAGAAAGCGACGCGCAGGTCTACTTGGAAAAGATCGTGCAGTATCCTCTGGACCTCCCGGACCCGCAGCAGCATTTTCTTCAGGAGATCATCGATACCGCGTTGAAGCCGATCCTGGCCCGCGCATCGGCTCAAAGCAACGGCGGAACGTCGCCGGCGAACAGGTTCGAATCGTTCTACGACAACCACATGGCCACCACACTGACCACCCCACGTGCTTGCCACCGCTATACCGGGCAAGCGGTGACATTCCTGCAGCTTGCCCAAGGTGATGTCGACCCAGCGGACTTCTTCGCCATAACCTTCCTCCGGATCTTCTATCCGGATCTCTACCGACGCTTACCGTCCTGGAGGGGAGAACTGATACGGAAGGGAATCAGCCGTGGAGTCAAAGCCACTTCCAAAGAGGTGTGGAGCAGCAGGATCAATGATTGTGGATACAAGGGCGACACGATAGTTGAACTGATGGAAGCTTTGGCTTCGCTATTTCCGCATGCTTTCCCCGACCCTTTTTGGGGCACTAACGGTGGAAAGTTCCGAGTCAGCGATTCCGAATACTTCGACAGGTACTTCACCTTTTCCCTGCCTGTGGGAGACATGTCCGACGCTGCCGTCATCAACGATCTGGCCCGAATCCGGCGAGGGGAAGTTGCTGCTGGGCACAAATGCCCTCAGACGTTTGACCACCCCAACGAACAAATGCAGATCCAGGCCTTGAAGAAGGGCACCCGCCACACGGATCATGAGTTGGACGGACAGCACCTCATCGACTACCTCAGCGCCGGATTATCCAAAGAGGACCTCGACGGAGACTTCCGCTCAACGACCATACGGCTTCGATCAGCCTGGCTGGCCAGCCTGCTGTGGCATTCCGAGCCATGGGATAAACCCGCCGTCGAAGTGTTCGTCGAGAAATTCACCCGCCCAGTAATCCTGGGGCACTGCTTACAACAGAACAAGAACCGGTCCGACAACGAAGTGGCGCAACGTTCGGTCATGGAACAATCAACGCCTGCTCCCGAGCATGAATTGTTCAATGACATGACAAAAATATGGAACCAGCAAGCTGCAGCGTGGCTGCTCGCGGAATGGCAAAACGCTAATTCCAAGGTTCCCATAGACGAAATACTCGCGGTGTGGCAGTACCTCGTTGTTCTGGAAGGCTTGCCCAGGCTGCAGGTCGAAACTTGGTCCGCTTTGGAGGCAGGCCCGCTTTCACTCACCGCTCTGGCTGCAAACTTTGTCATATCCTCATACGCCGCAGGAGACTACCAGGCGCTGCCGTCCAGTCTCACGTTGCTTACCAACCAACTCGAGAATACTGTCCCGCCCGACCAACTGCTGACGTTGCCGCTCGAGGAGCCGGCAGATGTTCCTGCGGCCCAAGGTGACGAAATCCCGTCCGTGGAGCAGCGTGCAAGGTTCGCCTTCGAAGAACTCCTGCGGTGGCGTCAAGAACGAGAAAGCGGACGATCCAGCGATGACTAATTGCCAGGACGCGGGCATATTGCGCGCTTCCTCAAAGGGTCTACCCAGCTCCTGCGAGCTCCCTGAGCCTGCCGCCAAACTGTGAAATTATCCGTTGCTGGTGTCGCATTCAATTGGTGCGGCACCAGCCTGTTGGATCGTCCATGCTTCACGGCAATGTGTTGTCCCAATGGTCCCGTCAGTTCCCGAAAAACCCATATGTCATGCTCGAACGGAACATCACGCAGTGGCGGAAACATGGGGACTCCGGGCCAGTTCGACCGAAGTACGGGCCAGTTCGAGGTGATAAGTGTGGACATTGTGCACACCCTCCTTGTCCCTAGGACGTGGGCTTCCCGCACTCGGCTGGAAGTGGAATGCAAGGAACCACTAAGGCGCCCAGGGAGCAATGGGTGGAGCTATTGGAGCCAACCGGCGGCGTGCAAATGCGGCACCAAACTCCCTCGTTTTACACGTCCACGGCGGTTCGGCCGTAGACGACATGACTAACGCAAGCCCCTAAAGGCGGCCGCCAGCCCTGCGGTGTCGCGATTTAGCATTTAGCGTGGGGAAGCAAATCGCGCGACACTGGTAGTTGAGAGAGGTGGGCGCAATTCCTGAGACATCAGATGGCCTGCATCATGTAAAACCTCGACCCGATCCAGCGTCGGGTTACGCGCTAACCAACCGAGGAATCTGGCTAGTCAGTCCTAAGCGCTAGGTCGGCAAGGATGACGCCATACCCCGGCTCCAATATGCCCATCGGCGGCATGCCGAGAGTTCCTGGATATGCGCACCATTGTAGGGATCAGGAAGCATCATCGAAGTGGTCGGAGAGATGTCTGTACGCATCTCCCACGCTCACGTCAAGTCCCGAGCTTCAGCGAGGCGCCCCCGATTGTTGTGCTTTTGCGTCTAGGATCGTTGGCGCGGAACCGCCCGCATGAGTGTCGCACGAAGAATGGGGAGTAAATGTTTGACCATGTAGGTTCTCGCTGGTGGAAGGTCGACTTCCACGCCCACTCCCCCGGATCATTCGACTTCGGTGCAGCCCAAGAGGGCGAGAAAAGCAAAACTACGACGAGCTATGAAGATTGGCTCCAGACTTATATGGACGCCAAGATCGATGCAGTGGTTATCACCGACCATAATGGATTCTCAGGCATAGATCAGGCCCGTAAAGCACTTTCAGAGATGCGCGGGAAACCAGGCTCACGCGAACTAGCCTTGCTGGCTGGCGTCGAGTTGACCGTTGCCGGAGGAATCCACCTCCTTGGAGTATTTGATGCGGACACAAGTACCGAAGTCATTCGAAAAATCATCGACCTGTCGGGATACGAGGGAACGTATGGTGAGAGCACTCTTGCGGCCTCCCAGTCCCTCAGCGCTGTCTCGCGGCTGATACATGAGCGTGGCGGACTAGCTATACCTGCCCACGCCGACAGACACGCTGGGGTCCTGATGCAAACAGGCACGGGTCTCGCCGAGGTCGAAGCGAAAGCGCCCATCTTTGCGATCGAAACGGCCGATGCCGCCACTACCTTTGAGCGACCCGGCTTTAGAAGGCTGGTCCGAGTACTCGGGTCCGACGCACACCACCTTGATGGCAGCAATTGCCCTGCGGGTCAGACGGCCAAGTACCCGGGTAGTCACTACACGTGGGTGAAGGTGGAATCGCCGACCTTGGAAGGAATACGAAATGCCATTTCGGATGGCAACTCCTCGGTGATTCCCTCCGACGGCCAAGCCGTCCAGACGCCAGTCCACTCACAAATTCGCCGCATATCGTTCGGAGGCACAACTCTAGACTTCAACCCGTGGCTCAATGCCATCATTGGAGGGCGAGGGGTGGGCAAGTCGACTGCCGTCGAATTCCTTCGGCTTACTTTGGACCGCGTATCAGATCTTCCCCACACACTAGCGTCCGAGTACGAGTGGTTTTCCCCCGCCACCACTCTGAGCAGTGGTCGGCGCGCGTGGTCCCAATTTAAGTCCATTGAGGTGACGTATCAGAAGGATTCTCACACTTACCTAGTTTCTTGGCGCCCCGGTGTAGACCCTTCTGTCAGCGAGCGAATCAATGGGGAATGGGTTCCGGCCCCAGGTGATGTCCGTTCTCGTTTTCCGGCGCGCATATACAGTCAGAAACAGATCTTTGAACTTTCCAAAGACCCCCAGGCAATCTTGGATATTCTCGATGCCTCAACAGAGGTCAACGCTTCGGCTTGGAAAGCGCGGCATCAAAGTCTGGTAGACGAATATCAACAGCTTGTCGCATCTGCAAACACTCTAAGGGATAAGGTTCTGGATGAGGCCCGCGTGAAGGGAAGCATCCAGGACCTCGAGCGTCGGATAACGGCGACCGAGTCTCTTTCGCAATCTGCAGACGTCCAGTTGCTTCAGCGGCTGGAAGGTGTGTCCGCGAAGACCGAGGTTCTCTTGGACTCGCTTGAGTCCCATCGCACGTACATTGCAGACGTTTCGGGCAAAGCTGCGGCTTGGAAACCGCTCGACTTCGCCCCATTCAAGGATGAACCTGGCCTTTTGGCCGCTTTGCGGGCATGCGATATGGCCGTATCTGATACGAGGAATACGCTCACTGCCCTGGCAGACCGGCTTTCATCCAGACTTGCAATTCTTCAAGAAGCTCGGTCCGATGCCGACATAGCGAGCCGAATAGCCGACCTCCAGAGTGCCATCGCGATGGAGGCCGGGCAGGAATCTGCCGCGTCTGTGCTCTCTTCCCTTGTCGATGTATCTGCTTGGCGAACGGATCTGGAGGTTGAGCAGAAGCGCCTGGAGGACATCCAGGATGCGAAGACTGAGCTAGAGGAACTTGAGCCTAAGATCGCGGACCAAAGGAAGCGCTTAGTCGATAATCGGCTGGAGCTCTCCACTAGGCGCAAGATCTACCTTCAAACTTTGAGTCCCTCGACACCGAATCTGAGAATTTCGCTTTTTGCCATGGGAAACAGCCACGGGTTAGAGGAATCGTTCAGGAAACTGCTAAGGAAGGAAAGGGCCTTCAACGAAGCATTCAGCGATGAAGGACTCTTCAGGGGCCTCCCCGACGGCAGGGATCCGAAATTCCCGGAAAAGGTTGAACAACTAAAGGCGGCTATTCTCGATATCGCACGGGGAGTGCCGCAGGACGAGTTCCTCAAAGACCGCAAGATAGATGGAAGGCTGCTCGAGCACATCCGCAACCTTTCTCGTCGAGATCTCGAGGACCTCGATTTATGGTTCCCCGACGACCGTATACAGGTCAAGTACCGCTCAGAAGAGGCAACCTCATGGGTTTCAATCGCGGAGGGATCGCCCGGGCAGAGGACGGGGGCATTGCTCGCCTTCGTGCTAAGCGTTGGGACGGAACCGCTCATTCTCGATCAGCCAGAGGATGATCTGGAAAACCAACTCATAACTTCCCTGGTCGTGGGAACACTGCAGTCAATCAAGCACTCCCGACAGGTTATCGTGGTTACCCACAACGCCAACATCGTAGTGAATGCGAATGCCGACAATGTCCTGGTACTCCACCGCGTGGGCTCAGGGACGACAGTTCGTGCGCGCGGAGCCCTAGAGAAGCAAGGAGTCAGAGACGCTGTGTGCGAGATAATGGAAGGTGGCGAGCCGGCATTCAGAAGTCGCTTCGAACGCTTGGGTATCAAGCTTCCTACACATATTGGGGCGCTAATAAACCAAGTCTAAGCCTCTGCTGAATACGGGATGCCCTGCACCATGCTGACCGTAGTCAGTCGACAGATCCGCGGCATGTGACCTTTCTTCGTCACCCGATCTTCGTCACCCGACGGACAGTCATTCGTTGCAGCGGCCCGGCGGGTGAGTCAAGCGGTGGACTTTACGGCTCCCGACAATATGGCCTGCATCTGAGTACCAGTATGGCGTTCATAAGATTTCGGGGCTGACCTCGACTACTTAGGGAGCGGGCAAGTCGCCAGTTGTGGGCGTGTATCTTTGCTGGAGCCCGGGAGAACTCGGCGCCCCTAAGGCGCCGACTTCTCTTATGAGTTGACGCTGTACTCACCCGCAGATGGGCTAGGGCTTCTATCGAAGGATCAGACAGCGTCATTTCTTATAGGCCGCTGATACGTAGTGTGCTGCCCACGGCAGCAAGACTGGCGCGGGATGCGGCCCGCTAACCAGCCAGTCGTGGCTGACGTCAGTGGCCTTCGCCGCGTGAAGCACGACTTGGGCGGCGAGGGCCACCGTGGACGGCGCGGACGTGTTGAGCTCGTCAAGCAGGAGCAGACCCGCCTTGGCTTTGTTCAGGTTCTGAACCCACTGGAAGGACCAGAACTTGGTCGCGCCCCCATCTTCGATCGACACGCGGAGGAAGTCGGTGGCTTCACGGTTGGAACCGATGACCGTTTCCTCGTGTCGGCCCCAGCCAGAGGTCGAGGATTCCATGGTTGCGGTCTTGCCCGGGCCGGGCTCACTCACCGATGACTCCGACGGGGACGTTGGCCTGGACACCGGCGGCAAGTGCGCGCTGCAACGGGGAGCCGGGGAAAGATTGGATGGTTGCCATGATGTTCTACTGAGCGATGAGGGGGGGTGGTTGTCCTTTGCTATCTCTCATGTGTGCGGAGCCGCCAAACCCTCTCACGACCCGGCTGGCAACTACAGTGGTGCCAATACGGCGAACCAGGGAGGCCAGGATGAACTCGTTTGAGGACATGGTGAATGACCGGGCTACCGAACTGTCCGGAGCCACCAAAGAGCAGCGATGCCGGGACGATGAGCTGCGAGATACCCACGCATCGGCGGGTGCAGTGGCAGCCCAATCTCTCAATGCGGTGCTAAATGAAGCCTGTGAAGTGCTGCAGCGGCGCGGTGTCCCTACCAGCCTGGCGGCCACCATCACCGGTCCTGACGGTGCGGGCTGGCATTTTGTTGCCGAAGCACTCGGCTGGAGCCTGAAGCGCGTCGGCGTCGATGCGTTTCTCAGCGTTGACGGCCGCATATGGATGGATCACGGACGCATGCAGTTCAGAAACGACTTCCTGTCCCCCACTCAGGTCGAGGCCCGATTCGAAAAAGCCACGGAAATCAAGCATCTGGTCAATCCAGGAGAGCTGGTTCCAGCATCCGGCCAGGTGATAGACCTTCGCTCACAGGCGGTTCCGTGGTTGGCCCCGGACAGGCTCATCGAAGTTGTTCATGGCGAAGCCAAGGTGCTCTGGCCACGGTCGAGCTACTCGTCCATCGGTCTCGATTTCACCAAGGACGGGCAGGTACTCGTGCACACCACCGATTGGGACACCGCCTCCTTCACTCCTCTGGACAGCTAGCTCGCAGATGCTGTCGGAGTCCTCATCGCGGAGCACAGTGTCTCACTGACAGGACCCACTGTCAGACCACGTTGCTCAGCTATAGTGACTGCAACAAAACATGAGGGCGGAGCCGGGATGTCATTTGAAGATCTGGTAGGTCGGCGGGTTGCCGACGCACAGGCCGCCGAGGCAAGTCACGAAGACAGAGAGGCAATCCTCCGCCACCAGTACGACACCGCCAAGCCACAAGCCCAGGCCACCTTCAAGGACACGGTTCGCAGTGCCCGGGACTACCTCACCAAACACTCAGCGTACGATCTGACCCTGAGCGGCGGCACCGGCTGGTACCTCAATGAGCACGATGGCGTCCGTGCGTTTATCTCGGATCACGGCAACCTTCACTTTGGTAATGTCCACACACACGCCGGCAACTGGTCACCTGTCGGCGACCTCACCTCGCCAACAACAGCGCTAATGCTGGTCAGCGGCTCCCGAGGGCCGACCAAGGAAGTCGTGCAGATCGGCAACCCGGATAACATCACGCCACCTTCCGGAAAGGTGGTGACCCTGTCGACCTGGGGTGAAGGCATCGACGGTCCCGCCAACATGATCGAAGCGGTCCCCGAAGGCTACGGTTCGCATTACCCACAGGCGCGGTGGCCCGGCCAGCAGTACTTCTTCAGTGGCCGGATCGACTTCGACGCCGAAGCCAAGCTTTGGGTGACCTACCAAGAGCACGTTCGAGACCGGACCTACGCTGTGTCCTTCGATTCGTGGCTGGCCGACCGCATAGCCTGGCGTGTGATCACCCACCCTGTGGGCGGCTGATCTCTTCGGAGTTGTCCCGCGGACAGCCCTCGCGGGTTGCATCAGGGAGGGCCGTCCGCCGGCAAGGCTCAGCCCATCAATCCGGCCTCCACATTGATGCGCTCCACACGGGTGCCCTTGCTAATCTCCGCGGCATGCTGATAGCTGACCTCAGCACGCCAGACTCGCCGCGCTTCCAACCAGCGCCACTGCAGCGGCTTCCCTGCCTCCTGCTCGGCGGCAGCTTTTGCAGCATCAAGACTTTGCATCGTGCACAACCGATCTACAGGGTGGACGGCATCGCCGTCTGGCGAGAACCCCAGGTCCAAAAAGTACATGGTCGTCATGGTCTTACTCCTTATACATGGGCCATCCCTGGCGGAAGGCTACTGTGCCATTGTTGGCAGGCGCAAGAAAACAACTGTGGGACCAAGGGGGTGTCGAGTCGACACCTCGCCCCTGAGGGACTTGCTAGCTCAGAGCAGCCCTCAGCCGTTCGGCCAGATCGTCGAGGGATTCCTTTCACTCGGGTTCATCGGCCTCGTCCCAAAGCTCGGCAAGCTCCGACTCTTCGCCGCCCACGCGTTCAACTGCGGTCATTGCCAGTTGAGCGTCTTCAACAGTGAGTTCGGAACCGTGGGCCGTCACCACAGGTTGCCACGCCCTTCGGCAAATCGCCGTGCGGACTGCCCCGGGTGGCGGCAGTGATTTCGGCGGCCGCGACAGCGACGCTTCCGTACGGAGCCTCGATGTAGCCGTCGGCTACCGCGTTGAGACCCTGGCGGACGATCTCCGCCCCGCCGGCTTAGAGGTCCTCCATCCAGTCCAGGGCGTCGTCATTCTCGAATGCCTGAAATCCCTACGCACCCATACGTGCTCCTTCAACTGTCCTTGGCTATTTCAAACCCGCCGTTGGTTCTGAATCTCGTGACTAAGGTAGCGGTCAACCAAAGCTCAGTCGCGAGGGCATTCCGGAAGGCGTAATTAACGTCGAGTTAAACTGTCAAGAGCATCGACCAGACAAGATCTGCTCCAATGGCTTCTGGCCAAACTTCACACACAATTGCGGCCAGTCCGCGAACAGTCGGTGCGCCGGCCACTTGGCGGAGTTAGCGGTGGCCGGCTCAGTCAACTACTCCGCGGAATGTCCCTAAAGACCCAACGGTTGCCTTCATATTCGAGGGTGTAGATGGCGTCGCCACGGCCGAGTTCTTACCATGCTCGATGTAAGCGATGCCATTGCCACTTATTTTCGCCACGTCACCGCGGACTTTAAACGCTGACTCATCAACACTGACTTCAGCTTCGGGATGCAAAACGAATATCGGCACCTAAATGTTGATGATGTACTGGATGTCCCCGTCGGCCATTCCTTGCATGAAGTAGGTGTAGGAGTTCAGCTCCAGTTGGCCGGCCACCAAGCTGGTGCGCGGGTCGTTGCCGATCGCGATGAAGACTCCGCTGACGGATATATGGTCGATGCTGCCACTACGGTCCGCGGTCTTGATGCCCACCACCTCTTCTCCGGCGCCGCTGGCCAGAGCGCAGCTCGCAATGGCTGCAATTTCAGTCTCGTAGCGTACTTGGATCCTGTCGTGGGCAATGACGCGGTACGACATGATCTTCGAAACTCGCAGCTTGTCCCCGCGAACGACGAGGTGGACTGCCGCGGCGAATCTAGTCAAGAACAGCGCCTCCCGGCAGCTGAATCTCCTCCCCGACGACGGCAACCTCACGACCTTGGAAGAAGGATCCATCGCGGGTGGCGCAGTAGGAGACGCCGTGACCTGAGAGCGCATCTTCGTTGGGAAGCCCGAGTTTACGATGCGCCGAGCCGGTGGAGATGATTACAGATTGGGCAAGGTAGACCTCACCGTCGGTGGCGTTGACCCTCTCGACCGGGACCTTCGAGTTCGAGCTTTGTTGCGTCCTCGAAAAGGGTCTCGGACCCGAACCTCTCCGCGTGGACTTGGAAGTTCTCCATCAGGTCAGGGCCGTCGATCCCTTCGGGAAAGCTCGGATAGTTCTCGACCGCAGTCGTTTTCATCAACTCACCACCGGACCCCAGCATGCTCGCCAGGATCAGGGGCTTGAGGTTGGCCCGTCCGGTGTAGATTCCGGCGGTGTAGCCGGCCGGTCCGGACACGACGATGATGACGTCATGGATGTGAGTTTCGGACATGGTCCGCTTTCTAGGGCGCTGAAGCCTGCTGGAAGCAGCGGTCTCCTAACACGTGTGCGGCCTCTGCCTGATTGCTCACCGGCGCTCAGCAAGAGATCACCATTGTCAGCGCTCCTTTGGTGTGCAACGATTTGCGTACGTTCTTTCCCAGCAGCCAGGCTTGTAGCCAAAGGAGTCACTGTGACCGAGCAAAGAACTGAATTTGATCCAAGGCTGGCTGGGAAGCTTTTGGCACTCCAAAGGTTGCAGCGCTACGGGATCGACCACGATGAGGGCCAGCTTCTGAAGTCAGAAGTAGTTGACGCAGCAATTGAAGAAGCATTGGAAAGTTTGCGCGGTAACGAACCTCTGGAATACATCGAATATCTTGCTGAGACTGTGGCGTTCGCTTCCATGGCGCGAGAAATCAGTGGTGATCGGGGCATCCGTCAGGAGTTGCTGATGCGCATCAAGGACATACTGCGTGAGGTGTTCGACGGCCTAATCTATCGGTGATGGGTAACCCGGAGCAGGCAGGGCAAAGGAAGGCGGAGACGATAGGCCTCCGGCTAGCGGACTATGACCGGTGGAAGCAGTTCTGCGCCTATCTCGGTGGTGGTATTGGTGCCCTCGTCTTGTTCGGCGACTTGGCCAAGGATTCATTCGAAGCTGCTCCACACTGGATGAGAGCGCTGTTCATCACACTCATTCTGAGCGCCGGCGTATTCCTAGGTAGAGCTTTCTTTGGTTACGTGTTTGCGGCCGCGGAGCTGTCGAAGAAGCAGTTGAACGATGGCATAAAAGTGGCCGATCCGGTGCCAGATGATCGTTGGTTTAAGTATCCGCAGGCCTCTTTTGTTTGCTATTGGGCTTCGCTTGTACTGGCCGCAGCCGCAGCCGTTCTACTTTGTTCAGCCGCTTGGCAAACGTGATGCTTTGAGAGTCGGAGCAGATATCCTTCTGTTTGGCCCTCTTCATCTGCGCCCATCATGGCTCTCCTCCAACAACTCGCGGAAATGCCACAGCTTCGAGAATTGACGGACGCATGGATCGACACCGCCCCCTTTGCCGTAGACGCACCAACCCGACGAGAAACACCTCCATGGGAGTAACCGAGCAGGCTAGAACGCCTGCGCGGGGAACGGAGGAAGGTGGTCGTCCCTGGTCTCTATGCGCACGATGTCTTTAAGCCTGCGTCGCCACGCGTCGGCTGACTTCGGTGCAGGGTCGCTAAGCCTCGCCCAGTGTTCAATTCCGAGATGCAGCGACGGCGGTACGAAGTCGGGTCCCCTGCCCTGCCATGGCTGCTGGGCCTCGTGCTCGGATGGGAACAAGAAAGGTACTAGCAGGTCAAGCTCGTCAAACGACTCGTAACCCATCCCGATCAAGGCGAATCGGAAGCTTAGATAAGCCGCCAGGTCCTTCTCCGATCTCATTGCTCTCATCACCATCACCAACTGGTGCAGTGGAATGACGCCAAGTTCTGCCACAAGCCCACCGACCAACGGAAGGCAGTCATGACGCCAGACAGCGCCCCCGTAATCGTGAAGCGGCACTGCCAAACCATAGATGGAGCCTCCCGGCGATGCCCAGGGCTGGCCGTCCACGGTGATCATCGCTCCAGCGGCCAAGGCCTCCATCCGCACTTTAACCTGGTCCGTCGCTTTGCCGACATCGGTCTGAAAGCTATTGATGACGCTGGTGGTCTTTGGCGAGGCCACCATCGATTTACACTCGCCGATGTAGGTTGAAGCCGCCCCTCGTAGGACAAAGTCAGTCTGGCCTGGATTCTTGCTAGCGGGTATGGGACACGCTGCTTCCCCGTCGCCCACCGCCATGTCGCTGGGGACGGTTATTTGCAGTGAGCGCCGTACTGTGGCCTCGAACAGGTCAGACCGATCCTTGTCATCATTCAACAAACGGCGCGCAAGACTGAACAGGGCGAGTTCCAGTCGACAACTCGCTTCCCGGTCCGACACGGGCATAACCCCACTAGTAAATCGAACGAACGGGTATTCCTCGTTGCGGAGATCGGACATCAGAGCGTCCGAAGGACGACCTCTAAGAAAACCTGGCGACAAAGAAAGTGCATCCAGAAGTGCAAGAGCATCCCCCGAAAGCTCAGGTACTCCAACGGCAGGGCCGGCCGAGACATCGGCGTCGCGGCTTCGTCCTTTCGCTTCCACCCACCTGAAAATCTCGCCCACCGCATTGGGGGTGACGATGCTCAATTCTGCATACTTGTCGCTTTTGTCCGCGACTTCGTGGGCGACGGACATGCAGATGAGTTCCGACGCCCACCGCACGTGAACTGCGACGTGCATGTAACGTCGGGCGGATTCAAACCACGGATTCGTATCGACGCCTCGACTGACCTCGAACTGGGCTTGCCGGAACCTGTTGGCCAGAATATCCGCTGCGATCCACTCGGCAGACGCCGCAACGAAGCCCTTCAGGGCACTGGAGTCGCAATCGGTCCCGCCTGCGGCCGCCGCGATCATCCACTGCAATCTATTGAAGCCGGCCTTCCTGCCGACATACAGCCCTTCAGTCGTCTCTCCTAATACTGACCAGAGCAGGCCGCTATCAAGAATCACCTCAGGAGTCAGCGCCTTGAGCCAGTAATCCACCCTGCGGCGGGATTTCCTCTTCGATTCATCCAGGACGGCAGCGGCCTTATCTCGGCTATGGACCGCCTGGCCATCGCCAAATGCACGCAACGTTTCCTCAGCAACACCGGAGGGCAAAAAGACATAATCTTCAACTTCATCGGCGCGCCTAGAAGCCACGCTAACCAGGCTAGCGGCTGACTGCATATCGGTCATTCCGTAGGATTTCCCTTCCTTGGGGGTTTTGTAGGGCAAGCCTATGCCGTCTCCGCGAGTTCGCGAGACAGCCGGTCAGCAGTCCCGATTTCAACCGGACACTATTCACATGGAGAGCGGCATGAGCCGCTAAGCCCTACATACCATTTTGAAATCGCTGCCACCAGTGAGAAACGTACGTCACACAGAAGGCCGCGAGGATGACAGCGACGATGACGCTCCGGGAGTCATCTTGCGACTACACGGCTACCGAAGTCTTCGGTCTCGGCCCGCCCCAACCATCCACCTTGGAGAGGTGTGACTCCGAAGCAGCACACTCATGTCGTTTAGGCCGGAGATCACCATGAAGAAGCAAGACCGCACAACCGCCCCAGTGAAAGCGAGGCACCGGACACACGAAAGGCCCCCGAAGGGGCCCTTCACAACAAAAATTTGTCCACGCTCTGAGGCCCAAAAAGGGCCCCTGAGCTGGGAAAACGTGCCCGAGGTTGGCCTCGAAATGCATTCCAGACACCGGAAACACAGGGAAGTTCCCAAAACATGCCGAGAAGAACGCCCCAGTCCGGCACCGGTACGACAGAGTCCGACGGGATGAGTGTGCACATTGTGCATACCCATTTTTCGGCTTTGAACCCGCTTCCCAGCCACGCCCAAGTTGTTCAAACGTCCGGGAATAGGTTGCCGGGTCAGGCGATCTGGATCCGCTCGTCGCCGAGTTCAACCTCGACACGAAGCCGGCCACCGACCGCTTCGACGTATTTCCGCAGCGTGTCGACCTGGGCGCGGTCGATGTCGCCGTGCTCAATGCGAGAGATCCGGTTCTGGCTGACGTGCAGCCGTGCAGCCAACTCGACCTGCGTCAACTCCGATGCCTCGCGAAGTTCCCGAAGCCGGTAAGCCCGGACCTCATCGAGTAGATGCTTCTTGTGGGCGTCCACAGCAACCCGGTCAACAGCCCGCTTGGCCAGCATCTCTTCGATCGTCTTTACCATTACGATCCTCCTTTCAGAATTCTCAGATGATCATCGAACAGGTCATCCGCAATCGGGATATTCGTTTTGTACCACTTGCTCCAGTTGCCGGCCTTGTCACCTGCAACAAGCAGGATCGCATGCCGTTCAGGGTCAAACGCGAACAAGATCCGCAGCTCCGACCGGCCACTCGACCCCGGCCGAAGTTCCTTCATATTCCTGTGCCGCGAACGAACCACCGTATCGACCAGCGGACGGCCAAGCTGCGGCCCACGCTCGGCAAGTAGCTCCAACGCGGCAATCACCTGCTCGTACGAGTCCTGATCGAGCGCAAGCAGCCACGACTCCACCAACTCAACGTCAATATCCCACACCGACTCCATGATACAACCCAGAGGTTCTACAACCCAAGGACTATATTCATTGGGAGCAGACACTCGCCTAATCCGTCGTCAGCTTGCTGAGAAGAGCTGGGTTCGCTTCTGAATAGTGGTCCGGAGGACTTTCTTTCGATCGTGAGTGAGAATTCCGGGACCGCGCAGGACGGAAATAAGGTGATCACCTTGTTGACGAGTTCCCTGCCCGCTTCGTCCTGGCGTGGTGGATGTTTGGAAGCTTCTGGATTGATTGTCGGTGAGGTCTTCGGTGCCGATCTGCAGGTCCGGCGGATCCCGTAGAGCTGGTCGCCCTTGCGTCCACGGTGACCGAGGTCGGCCTGCTGGGCCATGCGGCGGACTTCACCGACCTTGCCTGATTCCAGTCTCAATAGATGGAACGCATCCGGCACGGTGGCGGCTTCGGGCACTTCGTCGCGGATAGCGACCCCCAGAACTCCCTATGAAAATCGCATTTTGTCCATTCCGAAACGAGCCAACCTATCGAGCCCCAGCGATCGAGGGTAATGTGACGAGCTCGTGAGCGAGGCAGGTATTTGAATAGTCACGTCGTACTTGAGATACGCCTCGTAGACTAGCGCGTGACGCGGTACGTAACGAATTGGAGGCCCGCTCGATGAGCCAGCTGGATTGGGATGAGGCGAAGCTGCCTCGATCTACAGCGGACTGGGAAAAGCTGCTCCAGGCCATCGTCAAGCACGACAACTACGAATCAGAGTGGCTTGAACAGAAGTCCCAGGGCGACCCAATGAAGGGCGAAGATCTGGCAAAGTTAGCCAAGTGCATTCTCGCAATGGCCAACCGTGATCCAGGTGATGCCGAGCGGTACATGGGTGGCCACGGGCTTATGGTTTGGGGTATCAACGACGGCCAGCTCGCGGGCCTTTCCCGGACCGAAGACCACCAGCTCCAGAGTCGCCTGGAGCCATATCTCACTCCTGACGGACCCTACTGGCGGGGAATCCGGCTACCTGCGCTCAGTTCTGATCGCGAGATTTTGATCATCGATGTCGCACCTCCGCTCGAGGGGGACCCGATGTATATCTGCCACAAGGACGGTGCAGGAGTTGCAGACGGAGACGTCTACGTTCGGTACAAGACGGAGTCCCGCAAGGCTCGGAGCGCGGACCTCAACCGCCTGCAAGCAAGAGCCAAACCAAGGACTCCGGTGCCGGAAATCGCGGCAAGCCTCACGTCTCCGCTCTATCAGGTCGTTGACGACCCAGCGCATGACGAAGAGTACATACGCAAGATTGCCCAAAGTCTTCTCCGGGCCCTGCCAGAAAAGAGCTCTTCATCGATACACGGATCGTCGTCGCAGCAGCTCGGCCTCGCTGATAAGACTCTGATCGAGGCGTTCGCCACACTGCAATCGATAGAAACCCGGTCTCCCGAGCAATATAGGAATCAAATATCGCAGTGGTCCGACAAAGCCCTAAATAGCCTGCCGCGAATCAAGCAGCTGTTCCTCGCGACGAGTTTGCCCGATGCCGTCATCCGCATCGACAACCGATCCGATAAGTTCATTAAGAGCATGCAGTTCGACATTCACTTGGATCCCGGAATCTCAGCAGTCCAGGCATCTGAGAAGGAGTTTTCTCTTTCGGACGAGATGCCATGCAGGCCACGGCGCTGGGGGCCAACCCCCACTATGCCGTTAGGACTCGGTGCGTTCGACACAAGAGCGCACTTAAGATCAATATCGCGCATTCCCAATATTCGAGGTAATGTTTCCACCCATTTTCAAAACGGACCTTCCAACGTTCACGTAGTTGTGCATATCGATGAACTTCGGGCCCGTCAGACCGTGTCAACCAATGCGCGTATAGCCAAGCTTTACGTAGAAGATGGGTCCACTGGCTCAGTCTCGGCGACTTGGACGGCGACGATGGCCGACTACGACGGAGTTCTGAGGGGCGAATTCATGACGTCGGCGAGTGGCGTATTTGAGACGTCGCAGATGTACGGTCGAGAGTAACCCGCCAACTTCGACGGCGGATCTTTACCTGGCTCTCGAACTCACTCAGGTACGACAAGTCGGAACATGGAGTCGCTCCGCCTGACACCACGTCCGGCGCTTCATTATCCCCGGCCGGTCGCCAAACGGAAGATCTCCGACTCGACCTGTGCGCGCGTCCGACCATACGGACGGCCCCATTCCTCCAGGATTGCGAGGTAACGCTCGTAGGAGGGTGTCTTGGTCCTGTCCAGGGAAACCTCTGCGGCGCTCTTGAGCCATCCAACTATCTGCTTGTCAAAGATGGGAGCAGCGTCGGAGCTGTCGGCCCCGTCCACCGCCGAACAGAAGTAGAGCCACTTCGTGAAGTACGACGGGCCAAGATTACGGAGCGCGCCCTCGTTGTTCATCAAGTAGAACGCATCCCGCGCGCCGTCGTTACGCACGGACCTGGCTGCTGCCTCAAGCTTGACTGCAACCACCGGATCGATCGGCAGAGAGGTTACGTCGGCCGAGGTGTCTGTGGTTTGAGTAAGGATCCAGCGTGCACGGAGAGCACCAAGACCGCCCGGACCCCAACCCCACACCATCACGGCAACGAATGCCGGGAGGACACGACGGGCGTCGAGTTCCTCAGTAGCAGTTGCCAGTGTCGTCTCCCGGCTCACACGCTCGGGAAGACGCTCACGGAGCGAAAGTACCTCCGGAAGATCGTGGCACTTGCTTGCTCCACGACTCCCGAGTCCACGGGAAAGAGTTCTGCGGCCGAAGTTCAGTCTCGAGGGCCTCGGCGAGCGATGAAGGTATGCTCGGAGTAGTCATGGACCAATACTTACCTATGGGTCTGACATTTCTCATGCACGGTCCGCATCGTGCACAGATCGAGCCCTCGCAGGCCGCCTTCTGGAACGGTGGGGCGCTTTTCGTTTCGCCGGCTCCGCGACCTGTCGGAGGATGTCATTAGGCTGGCTACATGACCTCTCAACTGCGAGTACTCGACACCGCCTCGGATTGGCTGTATTCGGTCCTTTCGAATCCCGACGGCGACGTCGTCCTCGCGAGCCCCTACCTCTCCTATGTCGTATGCAGGAGCATCGCCGACGCGGCGATCGGTTCCTCCCGCTCATGGATCCTCTACACGACGCTGGATCCATTTGCCGTGGCGAGCGCGTTCCTCTCGGTCCCGGGAATGGTGCTCATGCTCGACGCGGGAGCCGAGGTCCGCCACGTTGACCGACTTCACGCCAAATGCTTCATCGTGGGCAACCGGGGGATCCTCGGATCCGCCAACCTTACCGGAGCAGGACTGGGCAGCTCGGTGAATGCGAACCGCGAGCTTGGTGTCGAGCTGGATTCTAGCCAGATCGAGGAGGCCCGGAAAATGATCAGCGCCTGGCCTTCCCGATCCATATCGAAGAGCGATCTCGACATCTTGGCCGAGCAAGCCAAGAAGCTACCGACGCCCGCTCCGATAGTGAGGGGTCAGGATGAAGACTCAGCGCTTCTTGACGTCGAACGGCTCCTTGCCGATGCTCGGGAACCGGAGCGATCTCTCTGGGTGAAGGTTGAGGACGGCGCTCCGGTCTTAGACCATTGGCGGCAAGAGTGGAGATTTGCGAACCCCGGTTCAAAGCGGGGAGACAAATGGATCGGAGAGCCCACTATCAAGACCGGCGATCTCGTCTTCATCTGCGCGACAGGGACCAAAGACTGCTACGTCGTAGTCGAAGTGACAACGGATCCGGAGCTTCTGCCGGAGGACTACGTCGAATGGGCTGCTTACCGGGAGGGCGAGGACCCGGAGCGATGGCCCTGGGTCAGCCGCACCAGGCCACGCCTTGTTCCTTCGAGTCTCATCGATTTCAAGTACGAAGACCTCCGTGGAGGAAAGAAACTACCTCGTGGAAGCCGTTTCCGGCTGAGCCCTGAGGAGTTCGTCGCCGGTGTCCGAGCACTCGCTCAACTGCCGACGGAGTGATCCACTCGCCATAAGGCGGATCATCCGACCCCTATGGCATGGGGATCCTTCGCGTCTCGGGATGAGGCACATTCGCGTTGAGCACCGCGTGCCTTTCGTCGAAGTGCGACAGCAGCTCCTCGAAATCGGTCGCGTCCCGACGTTTTCTGTTGGCTAGTGTAGATCCGCTGGACTACGCCTTGAGCGTTGCAGAATAGGGGCATGAGTCACGATGCACAACTGCCCGAAGAGTCTGGGATCCCTGGAGGACGTCGTGCTGATCTGGTTCCTACGGATGGCTTGCTTCCGGATCGGTTTGAGGATTTCACGGAGGATCTTCTTGTGGCCACAATATCCGTAGCTGAGCCTGCCCGACGTGTGAAGCGTGTCCAGAGATGGGCCACGGAGTACATTGCGGAGGCATTGACCAAGGACTGATCTATCGAATAGGAACTGAAGTTTGGGGGCTTCACGGTGCACGTGATCATTGCGGGAGAGTCGGTGCCGATTGACCGGTCGGCCTTCGTTGATCTCCCGGAGAACTCCGTGATGAACGGGCGGGCGCCATACACCCACGCTCTCGAGAAATCCAAGATCCAATACTCCGAACTCCTGACGCTTGCCCGGAAAGCGGAGGTCCCGCACCCACACCCCGCGTGGACTTGCCCATCCCCACCGGTGTCACCGGCGGTACAGGCTCGAGCGCCGCCCCATTCACAAACATGAGCTTGACATGGCCGGCAAAGGCGCCGCAGCAGAAGCACCAACCGTCGCCGACCCCGTAGTACGACATGCCCCACTTCACGGAGCGCCGGAGGTTGGGCAGCGTCTTTGCCGCCAGGGCGTCGACCGTTTCGGCGATGCCGCGCTGCGGCTGTGGCAGGCTGGCGATATATGCGAAGACCGGCTTGTCGGCCGACCGCCGCTTTCGCGGGGCTTGCCCTCGCCGTCATGGCTTCCGGCCGCGTGACCGCGACGTCGGCCGCAGATGAACGCGTGGCCGGCTTGTGGGCTTCCCTCTTACCGGTCTCCCTGCTGGTCATAGAGAGCATTATTCCTCACGCATCGCGGGAAGGAAGCTAGGGCGCATCTCCGATCCAGACGACAACCGACCAGCCTCGAAGTCCAGTTATTTAGGAAACCGATGCAAGTATGAAACGCCAACCAACCCGGACCGGAAGAAGAGTCCGGATCCCACACACCTGGACTCTGCCGACGGATCAGACCCAAGAGCCCAAAGACGTTTCCGCTGACAGGAACGCCCAATGAGACCAAGGATCCAGGCCGCGAAGTCATGTCACGTGCAACAGAGAACTGCATGAAGCGGTGTCGGAGACACCTGCAGGGAGGGATCAAAATCCAGGAGGAAAAGCCGCCCGTGCACAACGGTGTGCACGATGTGCACGCGACCTTTGGCCGGACAAACACACGATGAGCCCACACTACCTGGTTCGCAGAAGGCAACTACCCGAGGACGATCCTCAACGAAAATTCGGCATCGTCATGTCGTCACCGCACCTCCTGGCGATGAATGAGTGAGCACCAACAACTGGCCACCGGAAACAGCAGGAAAGGACAACACATAACCCGAGATTCCACTAGGCGCACAGGCCACCTGCAGGCACCCTGACCCCGCCACCCAAACAAGCGAACAGGCCACCGCGGGGCCACGCACAAACCGCGGCCGACGTCAGAGGGACCCGCAGAGGATCAATGTCCACACATTAAAGGCAAAAACCCCTCTGACGAGGGGTCATGCTGTGCCCGAGGTGGGACTCGAACGCGGTTCCGGGCCTTGGGAACACTGGGAAGTGGCGGAAACATGCGGAATCCGGGCCACACCGGTGGCTGAACGACCCAGTCTGTCGTGAAAAGTGTGGACATTGTCCACACTTCTTTTTTGCCCAGTCACGACTACCCCCAAGGCCGTAGCCTGCCATGAAAGTTCGAGCGAAAGCACCATGTTGCCGGTGGGCAACCACACAGCGATTTCCATCAATCGATTCACCTCCTTCCATATCCTTCATGGCCTACCGGTCCTGAAAGTAAATGACAGAGATCAACAACCTGAGGGCCACATCGGAAGCCCGACGGGCTGCCTCAGCCAACCGTGGGTTTCACTAGACAGACACAAGGATTTGCCTAGACGGAGTTCAGCGGAGCTCAAGCAATTCATCCGGCACGAATCGAGGTGCTGTCCGGCTCACCGATGGCCAGCGGTCAGCTTCATCGCCCCTTTCGGCACGGTAGTCGTCAGGCATGAACTCCGACCACGTAGCAGTCTCTCGTCTTCCAAAGGTAAAGACCTTCTCCTGGCTTTATGCTTAGCCCCCCTTTGCTGGGATTCCCAAATACCATTCGCTGCCCAAGGGTCCAGTGCCTGCTCGCCGTCCTCGGACTTCAGCCACAAGGTCCGCGTTCATCACGAGCATCAAGCAGAAGCTGCTCCACAAGTGCCAAGGCAGAAATTCTTTCCATGTCACCGGGGGCAATCGTTTCGCACGAAGCCAGGCGCAGGCATACTCCCGTATTCCCGCCGCGCAAACAGCCAGAGGCCGACCCTTCCAGGAAGAGGGACGGCGTCCAGGCCAACGGCTCAACATGCCGAGCCATGAAACCGCTGTCACTCCGCCCTCTTAGAGCGAGTCAAGCACCGCACTGTCGATCGACTCGATTCGCTCGTGGATCGACCTCAACCCTGCATCGCCGGCCACATGAGCGGATGCTGCGGCCACAGCAAGATCGATCGGCTTCAACTTCGTTGGCCCTTGTCCGGACGCTCCCAGGCAATACCCCGCGACGAATGCGTCACCGGCCGCAACAGCTACCCGCGCCTCAGCGACCGGACAACTCGTCAGCATGATCGCGTCATCCCAACGGTGGACAATCCCGCGCACCCCTAGGGATACGACGGGCTCGTCGACGCTGTGTGACACCATCCAACGCAGCCCGGCGATCGCTCGTGACAAGAGTGGGTCATCGACTCGCACACCAGGAATCGCGCCCGCCTCATGCTCATTTGGCTTTGCCATCGCCACGACACCCGTGCGCACAGCCTCGACAAGGGCAGCCCCCTGCCCGTCGACAACCACAGAGCCGCCGGCCGCCACGACAGACTGTGCCATGCGAGCCCATGTGTCGACGTCCAGACCGTCTGGGATTGCGCCGCTCAAGACCACGATATCGCCAGGACTCACGTCGCAAAGCAGCTTTGAAAACAGCCGATCAACTACTTCCGACGAGACTGGGCCGAGTCGCGGTCCGCTCGCGTGCCCCGCCATCGCGCCCAAAGATTCACTCGTAAGCGTGAGGTTATCTCGTGTCAGGCCCGGAACAGCGAAAGTGTCGACGTGAACACCGTCAGCCGCCGCCGTTTCTCGGAACCTCCGCTCGTCGAGATCACCGACCAGGGAGTAGGCGTGCGCTTCCGCTCCGAGCGTCTTGACGAAGCGCGCGACATTCATTCCCTTGCCTGCAGCGTGAACACGCCACGACATCACCCGACCAACTTCACCAGGATCGATGCGGTCAACATGTACCTCGTGGTCAAATCCTGGGCTAAGGGTTACCGTGCGGATCACGCGCTGGCCGCTGCGAGCCACGTCTCGAGGTACGCTGCGACACCGTCATCGTGATGGCGCGCGGTGGTGACCGTCGCCGCGTCCAGCACAGCCTGTTTGCCGTTCGCGACGGCGATGGAAGTTCCCACGGCGGCGAAGGCCGGGATGTCATTGTAGTTGTCGCCAAAAAAGTAGCAGTCGCTCTTGTCATAACCAAGCTCTTGGGCGGCAGCCTCAACGCCGAGTCCTTTCGAACAAGCCGAGTTGGCGATCTCGAGGTAGGTGTCTTTCGAACGGTACGTTACGACATTGGGCTCGGTGCTGAGGAGCGCCTCTATCCCATCTATCAACGACTGCTCACCCATGCACATGACCTTGTGCGGCGGATGTGCATCTACCCGACCAGACGAAATGTACTCCTTCGACAGCATCGCGTTCGGCGAAACCCCCGTGTTGTTGATTTCACGAGCAGTCCACGGATCATCGTCCCAGACATGCCAATCCTCACCAGCGAAGAAGCTAGCGTGCAGGCTAACGCGGGAGCAGTATTCGGCGATCCTCCGAGCGTGCTCCGGTGCGACGGCGATATCGTGCACAACTGCACCTGAACGGGACAGCACGAGTCCGCCATTGTAGGCAATCAGCGGCTCGTCGGCACCGTCGTACAGTCGCTCGAGGATCCGCATCGACTCGGGCATCCGCGAAGAACAAAGCACGAAAGCATGCCCGGCGGCTCGGATGGCTCTGACAGCATCGATCGTGCGGAGAGATAATGTTCGGTCCGGGTTAAGAAGTGTACCGTCGATATCTGTGCAGAACATGGCCATGGCTTGGGTCTCCTCGCGCGGTGTGAACGATTAGGTCAGGTGTGGGTTTGCGACGGGCAGCCGGGTCCGATCGTCGACGATCGGTTCCCGCAGCACAAGCCCCTCGACGTTGCAGTCACGCATATCTGCGCCGCGTAAATCGGGAGACTCGAATGTAGCGTTTCTCAAGTCGGCGGCGCGCAAGTCAACGTCGCGCAGGTCCGCGCCTATCAGGCGGCCCCCACGCAAACTGGCGGCCCGCAGATCCGTACCTCGAAGAACAACCGAAGTGCCAGAGCAATCCGATAGGTCGGCGCGCCTCATGTCCGCACGTTCCAAAACTGCACGGTCGAGCACCACTCGTGGAAGCCGGACATCCGCGAAGGTGGAGTCCATGATCCGAGCTTCGCTGAAGTCAACATCAGAGCCGGCGAGGCGCGCGAGATTTGCATTCGTCCAATCCACGTTCCTCACCTTGAGCGCATCGCCAGTCGCACCGTGGAGATTGAGACCAACGGCCCAAGAACGGCTCAGATCTGTCCTCGAGAGCCTTGACTTGCGGAGGTCTGCACGTGTGAGGTTGGTCGAAGTGAGATCTCCACCGCTGAGATCTCGCGCGGCGAGGATGATCCCCGCCAGGCTCCTGCCCGGTATACGGATCTCAGTTAGGTCAGCCGCGGCTATGAGCGTCTGGACGAACCGCTGCTCCTCAGCAAGTCGGTGCTCACGTTCCGCATCGACCCTCGCGACCGCCGCCTCTACATATAGAACAGCCACACCGATCACCGCGCCGACCCCGAGATTGATTCCTAGATCGGAGTACTTGTTGCCTTCACTTGGGCCTAGGGCCCACATTGTCATGCCGACAACAAAGATTACCGCGACAAGGACCAGCGCGGGCAGGCTCGTCGATCGGATCCTTGACCAAAGCCGACTCATGCGGTTGCCGCCTCCGCCTCGATTGAATCGCGGATCAGGGCCGCTCGATCTTCCTCCCCGTTGGCCTCGAGCTCGATCGCGATTACCTCCAGCAGCTCGTTCCTTTCAAGGTCCTGGGCGTCAGCTGCCGAGGTGAACCATTCAAGCGCGCGCGGGAGATCACCGGTTCTCAGCGCGATCTCCCCAAGCACGATCTCGGTCTCGCGAATACCTTGCGCATAGCCAATTGATCGATGCCCATTCAGTGCCCGCTCGGCAGTCGCATTCGCTTCGGAGAACGATTTCTCATCGTGAGCGAGAGTCATGAGGAATGTCGCCTTGTACTGCCAACCAATCGCTTGGGACCGAGCCGAACCGACCTGAGTGCTCCACGAGATCACACGCTCTATGTGTTCGAGCGCCTCATTCGCTTTGCCTGCCCGGCGAAGGGTCTTCGCATAGGGTACGAGAAAACGGTGACTCGCCACGCGACCGTCCACGGTGTCGATAGCCTGTCGGTAAAGGCTCTCCGCCACGGAGAGGTCGCCGGAAACGCGCGACAGCTTCGCTTTATTCCGCAGTGCCCGGGCCCGCAGGGGGCCAGGCGGGAGGTCATTACGCATTGCAAATGCTTCATCAACGTGTGTGATGTACTGGATCCTGTGACTCTCGGCGATGGCTGGCGCGATCCCCGCCTGTCGTTCGTATTGTCGGCCATGTAATTCGGCCAAATCACATAGCACTTCGCATAGAGCCTCCGTGTCGCCGAGCGCCTCCGCGAGTCGGCGACTCTCTTCATACGCTCGGAGAGCCTGGTCGATCTCACCCTCGAATAGGAGCACGTCGCCCAGTAAGTCAAGCGCCACGGTCCTGATCGAGGATGGATTGGCCTCACCGGTCAGTTGCGAAATTAGACGCCCAGCCTTTGCAACTTCGCTCGCACTTATGTATGCATTCACGAGCTCAAGCTGAATCGAGGCCCTTGAGTCGTCCCCGTCGAACACGACACCGTCCGACGACTCCAGCGCTTTCCCAAATAGCGCTGCAGCCTCAGTGGAAGCTCCCGTGGCCTGCGCGTTGCGAGCCGCCCTGAGGAGGTACGGAAAAGCATCTGAGTACTTGGCAGCCAGATACAAGTGCTCTCCGATCAATGCGTCCCAGTCCTCGTTGGAACTCGCCCGCAGATTGGAGATGACGCCTGCAACCTGGGCGTGTAACCGGCGCTTCCGCAGTCCACTAAGCTGCGCATACAGCACGTCACGGATCTTGCCATGTGAGAATTCGAAGGACTCGTCACTCGTCTGGAGTTCACGAATTAAGTCCACGTCGAGGAACTTTTCCATGTCGCGCAGGAGTTCGTCCTCGCCTGCCTCCATCAAGCCGTGAAGTACTGCAAAAGCAAATCGTCGGCCGACGACTGCGGCTAGTTCAAGTTCGTGCCTCTCTTCGACGTCGAGCAGGTTCAATCGAGAAGCAATAACCTCTTCCACGGAGTCGGGGATGTCCCAGGAACCAATGTCTCCCTCGAACAACCAGACATCTTCGACTTGACTCAGCGAGACTCGACCGGACCTCGGGTCGGGAGAGCAGAGCATTCGGATCAGTTCCCGGGTAAAGAGCGGATTCCCCTCAGTCTCTTCGTAAAGCTTTCTAGTGACCTTCTCCGGTAGTTTAGCGGGACCGCCGAGTAGTGATTCCAGGAGTGCCCCGAAGCCAACGTGGTCGAACCCTCGGATCTCGTGATGCTGGTAGACGCCTTCCATACGCCGGGCAGAAGCGATTACAGGACGGACGGGGTGAGTGGGTTCCGCTACCCGGTCGGAGCGAAATGCCCCGAGGATGACGACCGGACCTTCATTCAGACGTGAGACTAAACAGATCAGCGCGTCAGCGCTCCCAACGTCCAAATGTTCGAGGTCATCGACGAATAGTAGCCTCGGCGGGGATCCGGTTTTGCGATAGTCACCCATGATCACGTTGGTGAAAGTGGCCACGATAGCCTCTCTGCGGCTGGCTGGATCAGCAGAAATTGATTCGCTCACGGCCGCCATCTCGACCTCGGACGAACCGGATCCGAACTGCTCGGCGACTAGTTCTCCCACGGGGCGGCCCCCCGCCATCTGCCGTACGAGTTCGCGCACCGGGAAGTAGCTCATCCCCTCATGGAAAGGTTCGCATGCCGTGCGGACGCAGTCATAGCCCAGTTGTTCCGCTGCCTTCAACACCGCTTCGGCAAGTGCCGACTTTCCCGCCCCGCTCACCCCGCTGAGCATGATCACCGCTCCCGCGGGACTGGTTTCTCGTCTGCTCACGCGTTCGAGAGTCCTGCTGATCTGCGCCAACTCCGCGTCTCGGCCGTACAACCCGCCGACAATATTGCGATTCACCGACACCCCAAATATGCCCACATCGCACCGGATAGGCGATAGTGGGTTCATGCTATGGGCGCCTCAGGCGGAGGTCAAGGACTCGCGTTGACTCATGGAAAAGGTCCGCGGAGCCGGGTACGTTGCCTCATCGGAAAAGGTCCGGTTGGGGTTGGTTG